>CAZEKF010000011.1:0-59855 GCA_964512765.1 uncultured Methanosarcinales archaeon | reverse complement strand
CACGGCATTCATCCCACAACTAAAGTAGTGGGTATTCTGCCTAAATTTTTATAAAGAGAATCACCAACATATAATTGTACTACTTTATGCTTACCGCTTTTTTCAGGTAGTTGGATTTCACTCATTAACATCGGAATTAAACGATTATATATAAACTTAAGGGATTATTGTACTTAGTTTTTTGAATATTAGTGAAACTGGAATTTATGGTTTTATATATGAAGTCTGCCCCTGCGGAGAATTGAACTCCGGTTTTAGGGGTCTACAACACAATTAATTTGTAGACACCTATTTATAATATTTCTTATATTGTGATATTAAAAATTTAATTGTTGATCTAACATCACCTGATGCATTATATTCTTGTAAAATCATATAGTACTTAGATCTATCTGTCATTAAAATATTAACAGGTGGATAATCATGTTTCATTAATACATAATTCAAAAGTAATCTCCCAACCCGACCATTTCCATCCTGAAATGGATGAATTTTTTCAAACTGGTTGTGAACAACTGACGCTAATAACAAAGAAGGATACTTAGTCTTATGAATAATGTACCAATTAATAAGTTCATTCAATAAATCTATTATATCTTTATGTGGTGCACCTTGATGAATCACATTACCAAATTTGTCTTTTACAACTACTTCAACTTCTCTGAATTTTCCTGCAAAATCTTTTGTTGATTTAAAACATATTTGATGCAATTTTTTTATCAAATCTACAGAAAGTTTTTCTTTTGATTTTTTTATATACTCAATTGCTTCAACCACATTAATTGCTTCTTGTTCTTCTGGATTATGAGGTTGCTCTGTCCTATCAATAAGTTTCTCAACTTCAGAGTATACAACCGTAGAACCTTCTATTGCATTTGTATTATACGAAAAATCTTTTGTGAATTTTTCCCAATCAACTTGAAGATGTTCAATCTTAAACTTATCTTCAAAAGATTTGTAATACTCAAGTTCATCATCACTCAATTCATATTCAAGAATATTCTGTTCTTTGATTTGCTCAACAATATGTTTTTCTGCTCTTTTTCTTAGCTTTTTAAGTGTAGTTTCATCTAAATTTGAACCTAGATATCTCGAAATTCTTTTAACTTTTTTACCAATACGATAATTATACACTAAGTAATATTTTAGTTTTTTACCTTGTTTTCTTTTTTCAATAAACATAGAATATTATAAAGGTGTCTACATTTATAAATTTTTAGGTTTTTGTAGACACCTAATGCCCCTGCGGAGAATTGAACTCCGATTTTAAGATTTTTGCCTTGCGTACTGTCGAACTTGTTCGATAGTACCCGATTCGGCGCCAACTGACGCTTACGGTTGGCCGCAATCTTACGTGCTTTCAGGCGCGCTTGTTCTTAACGCGTATCCGTTACACCACAGGGGCATTTATTGAATAAGATTTTTCTTTAAATTTATAAACTTTTATTGCTATTACTATTAATATGAACCAAACAATCAAAACAATCAAAACACGAAGATCAATCAGAAAATACAAAGACAAAGAAGTTTCTAAGGAAATAATTGACGAGTTAATAGACTGCGGGATCCATGCACCTTCTGGTATGAATAAACAACCTTGGAAGTTCATTGTAATAAATAATAAAGAGTTTATTCAAGAACTATCCAATGCAATATTAGAAGAAGCTATCATAGAGTATCCGCATTTAAAAGAAAGGATGAAAACTAAAAAAGATCCGTTGTTTTACGAAGCTCCGTTACTAATGATAGTACTAAAACCAAAAGTGAGCACATGGGCAAGTTTTGACTGTGCAGCTGCATCTCAAAACATGATGCTTGCTGCTAAATCATTAGGATTAGGAAGCTGTGCAATCGGAATGTCACGGTTGTTAAGATCAAAACAACGAATGTTGGACAAACTCAGTATTCCACAAGATCATGAGTTATACTTAACAATTGCATTTGGATATCCTGACGAAGATCCTGAACTTAAACCCAGAGAACAAGGTTATGTTATTAACTGGATAGAGTAGCAATTGTACTAGGTCCTCTTCTACCTACTTTAGGACCATCTTTGACTGTAAAACCTGCTTTAACCAAATTATCTCTAACCATTCTAGCACATGAATATGTAGCTAAAATACCTTGTTTTTTCATTCGATTAGCAATCTCACTGAAAAAACTATAGGTCCATAACTCAGAGTTTTTTTTAGGTGAGAACGGGTCTAGAAAAACAGCGTCAAATTTACCTGTTACTTTTCTTATTGTTTCAACAGCATCTCCTAATTTAATAATAAGATGAATGTTTTTATCTTCGTAGATATATTGGTTGTTAATTGGATCCAGTTCTAATTTTTTGATTATTGAATAATGTTTTAACTTTGGGTTTAATTTTTTTAGTTCATCTAGTTTCAAGTCTTGCTCCAAAGATACTATTTCAATTTCACAGTTAGGGTTAGATTCCAGTGCTGTATCAATTGCTGCGATTGCATTATAACCAAGACCAAAACAAATGTCTAGTATTCTTAATTTACCTTTTTCAGCTAGTTCTTTTATTTTACACGGTTTAATAAATTTCTCAAAAGTTTCTTCCATAGCACCTGTTACAGAATGATATGTTTCATCATACTCTCTATTATGTAAAGTTACTGAGTTATCTTTTGTAATGATTTGTTTCATTCAAAAAAAAGAAATTCTTTTGTAATATATTAGTCTATGTAAACAAGGTTAAGAAAAAACTGCCAAAAGAAAGTAATACGATTACATTTGTAAAAAAGCCTAGCACGTGTTCAAAAATTATTTCTTGCGGTGATATGTCTAGCATCGCGTTTAAAATTAAACCTACAACAAACTTGATTGTTACCAAGACAATAGCAAACCATACAAACCCGAACTGTGGGAATTTTGACAACACATAATTGATTAGTACGCATAACATTAGTGAAATAAAAGAATCTTTGTCAATTCTTGCAGTGTACGTGTCCACGAATAATGTTGGAACAAATAACATTACTAAAGCATATTTAAACCCAATTATTTTTGTTATTAATAGACTAAAAAACACTTCTGGGTCTGGGTTAAACCTTATAGTAGGTAAATTTGTTTGATAGTTAATAATAGCAGAGACCGCAGTCACGAATAAAAATAATAAAAATTTGAATTTTGTAATAATAGCAAAAATAAACAAGAATAATATAGCTCCATATAAAATAATAATCTGTTCCTTAGACAAAGGTTTTTTTTCTTTGTACTTCCTGTGTCTTGTGGCTATCTCTGCTTCTCGCATTTACATATATAGGTTTGTTTAATTATTAAATTTAACTGAAATCTAAGTAATCTAAGCACATTTAGTACTAATTAGTAGTAAAATAATAGAAAGATTTATAAAGGATGAGTTTTCACATATACTAATAATGTCTATCAATAATCAGATACAAGAACTTCAAGAACAACTACATAAAAAGGACATGTTGTTAGAATTAACTTCAATCTAAAAAGGACATGTTGTTAGAATTAACTTCAATCAGATTTAGTGAATATGGTCTATTGCAATTTTTAGATAGTGTATTGACAACTGTTAGGACATATTGTCCTGCTGATTCTGCCAATATTACTTTAATAGATATGGATGAACGAATGTGGATTGCTGCTTTTCAAAATGGTGATGGAGTAGAAAGCTTACTCCCTTCTGATTTAACTCTAGAGGAATCGTATTTTTTAAATGAGATGCATACAAGTTTTGAACCAGTAATTGTCCCTGATACAAAATCAGATCCTAATTGGAAACCATTTCCGACAAGTGATGCGATTCTAGGTTATGTAGGTTTTCCAATAGTGTTAGATGGGGTGTGTTATGGTTTCATTCAATTAAATAAGCACAAACTAATGACACCTGATGCTGTCAATAATTTTGATCTTGAATGGGGTATTGCGACAGCAAAAAAAACTGCTTTGGTATTAGAAAATATACAAATTTATGAAGAAATTCAAAGGCATGCAATAACAGATCCCTTAACAGGCATGTTTAATAGGCGCCATTTTTTTAATCTTGGATATAATGAATTTGATCGAGCACATAATCGTCAACATGATGCACAAAAGGGGCAATACACAGGAATAAAACAACCTCTTTCTGTGATTATGTTAGACATAGATCATTTTAAACAAGTAAATGATATATATGGTCATAAAGTTGGTGATCAGGTATTACGAGGAATGAAACAAAGAATTTCAGATTCTTTAAGACCCATTGATACCTTTGGTCGATACGGAGGAGAAGAAATTTCAGTATTATTACCTGAAGCGACTCAAAAGGTTGCTTATGATGCTGCTGAACGAATTAGAACAGGAATTAATGATCAACCTTTTACTGTTGAATTAAGTGATGGAAGTAAAAAAGATTTAAAAATTTCAGTAAGTTTGGGAGTAGCCGAACTTGAGTTTGGAATGCCAAAACTTGAAACATTACTTGACTGTGCCGACCAAGCACTGTACATTGCAAAGCAAAATGGACGTAACAATGTAGAATTGTATCAGGAATAGAAAAAAAAACTAAACTAAACTTTTTTAAACTTCATTAATTCTTATTAATACATGCAACTCAAACAATCCATCTTAGTCAGAGCAGATTTAAAACTGCCGAAAGGCAAAATGAGTGCTCAAGTAGCACACGCATCAGTTGAAGCTGTTCTACGTTCTGACAAAGAAAAAGTTAAGGAATGGCGTTCATCAGGTTCTGCTAAAATTGTTCTTAAAGTAACTGATAAAAAAGAATTACATAAATACAATCAACTAGCTAAAGATGTGGGATTAACAACAGCATTAATAACAGATGCAGGTAAAACTGTGATTGCACCTGGCACAGAAACTTGTGTAGCTATTGGTCCAGATGATGAAGATAAAATCGATGAAATTACTTCTGATTTAAAATTAGTTTAATATTTGAATTTCATATCGTATTCTTTGTGATCAAACCACTCTAGAATTATTGATATAATACTGACGTCATCTGCTTTTATTGTATATACTAATCTCCATGCGTTAGGTAGATTATACTTCCAAAGGTTAGTAATTCTATATTTGCTTATGTATTCTTTTGGCCAAAGTTTCTTTTGGATCCGGACACCACAAGTTGGATCTTTTTTCAAATCAATAATTGCTCTAGTAATAAACTCAAAAAGTTTTTTGTTTTCATACTTACTTTTTTTTAATTCTTCAAAGGTATCTTCTGTTTTCTTATCTGCAAAAGTAACAAATTTAGGTTTATAATTCATCTTAGTTTTACGCCTTTTGAAAGAATTTTCTTAATACCTTCTGGATCATATATCCAAATAATAACACCTTGTTTATCAATCATTATTTTTCCAGACTTTTCCAAATAATCTAATACTACTAAATATGTTTGATACATCATTTTTCTTGGAAGTTTTTTCCATAATTGGTATTTTCCACATTCTTGACTAAACCGTTTTATTGTTTTTTCTACCATAATGACCGATTCTAGAGTTGGACTTCGTGCAACAGGTTTTTGATTCATCTTATATCAATTGATATATGAAGAAATATTTAAATATTTTGTTTTTTGACATAATCGACTAATATAATTCATTTAATTTTAACAACAATAGCGCGATGGAAGTGAACAGATTTCCATACGCAGTGTGGAGTTCTGGTCACTGGAATAGGTCTTGAAAAGACCGTCGCCATCGAAAATCGAAGATTTTCGGGGTTCCAAAAATCCTTTGGATTTTTTAGAACTGCTATTATTGTTGTAAAAATTAAGAACTTAATTGTTTATTAAAAAATATTATTTAACTAGCAACCACTAAAGCTAATATTGTTGCCATTGGCCCTGAGATTGTTGTGAAATAAATTATGTTCATTAAAAACGGCAAACCTATTTCTGTTGCCATTTCTGGCAGAGAATCTCCTAATAATTTCGCCACACTAAATAATATAAAATAATATAAAATAACAATAGGAATACCAACAAGATACAAGTTAACATTATTTAAAAAACTAACAATAAACACAGTTATTATTTCTAAAGGAAGGCCAACCAAATCTGGCACATCAACATCGCCTGTTTTGGCTTTGGGAATAAAACCTGCAAAAACTAGTAATATAATAGCGTACAATGAACCTAACTCACGAGCAACTAATATCGACAAAAAGAAAACATGGCCAAAGTTTAAGTTAATACGATTCTTGTGCGTGTAATACTGGATAGCAGTTGCCAGCATAAAAATCAAAGCAAACAAAACTAATTTTTTCAAAAGAAAAACAATAACTATTACAAGAAGTAAACCAATAATAAAAAGCTCTGCTTGGTGAAAAAAAGATTGTACTTTTTTCTGCATTTGTTACTAATATTATGATGGTTTGGAAGTATTTAAAGATTTGTATAATACAATAACAACTACAAAGTATAACAAATAAGAAATAATTTCTATCAATGACGGATTACCATTATACCCGAACAATCCTTTCATAAGACTGCCAGCAGTACCTTTTTCATTTACAAAATGATTGATGTCATAGACATGTTCAATATATGTTGGTAACACAGCAGCTTCTTGTAATTCATGAACACCGTGAGCTGTTAGTCCTGCAGCAAATAAAATTAATAAGAAACTTGACATGTTAAAGAATTTCTTAACATTAATTTTTACAGAAGCTACAAATATTAAATACCCAATAAAAATAGCACTCACAACGCCAATCATACCGCCAAGTAAAGTATTTGGTCCATTAACAAAACTAGCCGCTCCTAAAAATATTACTGTCTCAACACCTTCCCGCAATACAGAAATAAACACTAAAAAAAATAATCCAAACTTATCTTTATTTTTAATATCATAACTAACTTTTTGTTTAAGCTCTTTTGCTATGTTTTTCTGGTTCATCATCCATAGTATCATGGTTGTTAACAGAAAAGCACCAACTAACATTGCAATACCTTCAAAAATTTCTTCAGCCCTACCTGTGAAACCTCCAGCTAAATTAATAAAAAGAACTGCACTAATTATACTTCCAATAATACCTGCGCCTATTCCTGTATAAACAATATTATTATATTTAGTGTTTTTAGTTTTTACTAGAAATCCTAGTATAATACCAACAACTAAAGCAGCTTCTAATGTCTCCCTGAATGTTATTAAAAAACTTGCAATCATATAAGTTCGGATATCCGAACTATTTATAAAACTATCGAAATGTTTGGTTAACCAAACTTATTTAATAATTTGTTTAGTTTAAGAATTGACTCATCAGAAAACGCATGCTCTAAATTGCAAGCTTCATCATGTGTTTGTTCTTTAGATATTTTCAAAACATTTGTTAAAAATTTCTTTATTATCATATATTTTTCAACAACTATTTCAGCTTTCTCAAGACCCATTTTAGTTAACTTAATTCTACTATAAGATTCATATTCTACTAAACTTTCATTATTCAATTTCTTCAGCATTTCAGAAACAGTTCCTTTTGATAACTTTAGTTCATTTACAATATCAACAGGTCTTGGATCCTGGTTATTTTTTTCTTTTAGCAGAAAAATCGTCTTTAGATACATTTCAGTAGAAATATTATTCTTTTGACTTCTATGTAATTTAATAGTCATAAAACAGGTTAAAACAATTCCATATAAAAGTTTATTGTTAGAATCCTAATCTAAGCAAAAACGGAACTAAGTTAACTATAATTGCAACGTTAAACAAACAATGTGTTACAACATACGTAAGCCTCTTTAAAGTCAGTAAACCTGAGTATCTATAAAATAAAAGATCTCCAGCATTGTATAATAATATAATTAACAACCCAGGTAACATAATAGTGTTAAGTGTAAATAAAGATGATACATATGCAATCGGTGCAAATACAATTAATTCATAAATAAATTCAAAGTCTATTCTGTGAGTTATTAAATGACCTATTAAGTTAGGTACTTTACCCATTAAAATGCCAACTCCGAACCCGTACATTGAAGATAAAATAATCATTGCAGAAAAACTGAACTCTAATCCTACATAATCATATTTTGACATTGGGTAAAATAATAAAACTGATGTAAACGCTAATATTACTGCTAATACATTACCTCTGAACTCAAAAAATAATACCAAAGCTACAAACACAAGAAACAATACTGTTTTAGAATATTTCCATTTCCTGAACTGATCCAATTGGTCAAGAATGTAAAGTGAGAATAAATGAAATTTTGAGTGCCTTAATATTGGCGCGTTAAGATCAGGTTTTGGAAACAATAACTTGTCTTTAATTATAGTATCCTGGTTATTCTCGTGCCATTTATCATATAATTTAACATATCTTTCCATTAACAATAATTTCAGAATTAATACTTTAAATTACTTTCTAAATGTTTAATACTACACTTCACAGAAACATTGATCTTATTACTTTTAAAATTTTCAATAATTTCCTGGCTTTCACAGCCAGGGTTTAAATGCACTTTCTTAATGCCTTTTTGGATTATGTTATCAACAACTTTTAAACCAAGTTCTGGAGGTAAAAATATAGCTACTAAATCAATGTCTAAAGGCACTTCCTGAACAGAATTGTAACATTTCAAACCTTCAATTTCTCTCTCGTTCGGGTTAACAGGGAAAACTACATGATCATTATTCTTGTACAATCTAACAGCTTGATTGCTATGTTTTTCCTTATTTTTTGATGCGCCGATTATTGCGATTTTCATAATAAAACAAAAGGAGAAAAAGGAGATTCTTAAATGTTTTCTTAACTTTGTAGCCAATTTATATATATTATTTATAAATAAATGATTAGTTCCTACACAAATGATTATATCACACGAACATCAATATATTTTTTTCAAACCTACAAAAGTTGCAGGTACTTCTATAGAAATTGCTTTAGCAGAACATTGCGGAGAACAAGATATTATAACTTCTATATCAAATTTTAATCCCGAGATTGATGAGAGTGAATATGAACAAATTCCTCAAAATGATTCTGGTTTTTATACTCATATGACACCTTCAGAAATAAGAAGAAGAATTGGGCGTAACCTGTGGAGAAATTATACAAAAATTACTATTGAAAGAAACCCTTGGGACCTAGTTGTTTCAAGATGGTACTGGAAGCAATATGATACTAGTAATCCAAAACTATTTCCTCCACCAAAAAATATTTCTAGAAGATTTTTTGAAACATTAGGTAGTAAAGAAATTACGCTTGAAAGGATATTAAAAAGTTTAAAATATAGACTAAGATTCAACAAAATTAGAAATCAAATAATAGAAGATAATTTTACTGGTTTTGTTATTCATTATCCTCGTATTTGGACAAATAACGATTACTATTTTGATATTTTAGGTAGACCTTATTTTGACAGAATTATTAGGTTTGATCATCTTCAAAAAGACTATGACACTATTTGCCTAGAGCTAGGGTTTCCAACAACCAACCTACCAAGAGCAAAAACTAAAGTACGAAAAGATGATAGGCATTACTCAACATTTTATAATGATAAAGCTAAAGAACATATAATGACGTTATTTTCTCGCCAAATTGAATTGTTTGATCACTCTTTTGAGATACATAATTAATTAACAAATGGAAAAGTAAATCACAACTTCCCTCTCAATCTCTCTGCATTAAGAATTCTGTTAATTGCTAGTATGTAAGCTCCATTTCTTAAACTTGTCTCGTATTTTTGTGCAGTTTCACTAACATCTTTGAAAGAAGTTACCATTATTTTTTCAAGTTTTTCAAGCACTTTAGCTTCTGTCCAGTAATATCCGTAAAGGTTTTGCACCCATTCAAAATAACTTACAGTCACTCCGCCTGCATTAGCAAGTATGTCTGGAATAACAATAACTGCTTTTTGTTCAAGAATAGTATCTGCTTCAGGTGTTGTAGGTCCGTTTGCAAGTTCAACAACAACTTTTGCTTTAATGTTTGCTGCGTTTTCTTTAGTTATCTGGTTTTCTAATGCAGCAGGTACTAACACGTCAACATCAAGTTCTAACAAATCTTTACTTTCAATATCTTCAGCAAATCCTTTAACACTACCAGTTTCTGATTTGAACTTTAACAATTCTTCAACATTCAAACCGTTTTTATCATACGACCCGCCTTTTGAATCATTGACTGCTACAATCTTGTAACCCCATTCAAACAATATCTTTGCCATGAAACTTCCTGCATTACCAAAACCTTGGATAGCGACTGTTGTATTGCTTGGTTTACTGTTTTTTAACAACTCTCGTAATGTATAAGCACCGCCTTGTGATGTTGAAAAACCTCTTCCTTGGCTGCCTCCAAGCTCTATTGGTTTACCTGTTATCATGCCAGGCGCGTGATGTCCTTTAATTTTTTCAAACTCGTCTAACATCCAAGCCATGATCTGCGGAGTTGTATATACGTCTGGCGCAGGAATGTCTTTCATTGGACCAACATGTTCATGAATAGCTTGGATAAATGCTCGTGACAATCTTTCTAATTCTTTTTGTGACAATTCTTTTGGATTAACTTCCACACCGCCTTTTGCACCGCCGTATGGAATGTTAACAACTGCGCATTTTAGAGCCATCCAAAATGCTAAACTTTTTACTTCACTCAAATCAACCTGTGGATGAAACCTTATACCGCCTTTTGTTGGACCGCGTGCATTGTTAAACTGTACCCTGTAACCTTTAAACTTCTTAGTCTCGCCAGAGTCCATCTTAACAGGAAATTCTTTCTCAATAACCTTATTAGGATTAGATAATAAGTTCATTTCTTTGTTATTGTATTTAGTTATTTTCTGTACTTTTTCCAATTGTTTTTTAACATTATCAAATACTGCCATTAAATCACCTTGATTCAATTAAAAAAAATAAGTATTTATAAACTTTTTATTGAAGTGAAAAAATATGCTGTGAAAAGGAACTATCTTCTTAACATCTTATGCATCCTTGGTCTATTTCACTGCACTTCCAACATTCATTAGTCTCTTCTATTAATGCAACACAATTTTCTTCAACAACACCAAGATAATATAAATCACGTGACTTCCCATTGTTTTTTGTGAATGTAGTAATAATACATTCATAATAGTTGTCATCTCTACAACCATAATCTTTCTCAGCACATTCAGGACTTGCGCAAACTGCCCTTGTTTGATCATTAACTGTGATTTTTCTAGCAATTTCACCATCTTCACAATTCAAGTTAGTTTCACCATAACACATATTATTTAAGCAAAAAACATTTTCTCCATAATCTTGTGGACAACTTACTGAATACGAACATTGTTCACAACCAGACATACAAATTTTTTTTTCTTTTGAGCAATCTTCAACTTCTCTTGATAATACTGGAAGGTTGTTATCTTCTTGTCTTTCCTCACAGGGTGCATAGTATACATTGTTTTCACAGTATTCTTCCTCATTTTCATAACAATCAGGTGTAACACACACTATTACACCATCTTTCAATATCGGTTGTCCAACTTCACATTTTTTACAAGCCTCTCCTCTTAGAGAAGTACCTCCATTTTCACAAACGCATAAGATACCAGGTTCTAATTTATTATTGCACGAAGGATAAATTATACATTCATCATCTATTCCTGAAGATATACCTCCATTTTCACAAGCGCATGGTGTTTCACCATTTTCAACACAAGATGGATAGTTTATACAGTCCTTACCTCCAATAGATATTTTTTCGTCCTGACAAACACATTTGATAGAATCTGGTGTATCTTCATTACATGACGGGTACATTACTCCCTCAAACCATATTAAAACATTAGCTAATTTGGGACACATGGTTGTCTCATAATATGTTTCCTCAACTGGAATAACGCCATTAACAAGAAAACTACTTTGTTCAGCTGAAAAACCGAGTGTGTCAAAATCACTTATTGGAATTGAACAGGTTTTTATGTTAAACGGTTCACCAGGGATAACTGCTTGGCAATATTTTTCAAGAGGCTCTTCAGAAAATAAGGTATAATCATTATCACCCAAAAAGGCTATTTTTATATAAGCGTCACTAAGTGCAGCTGTTGCACCTTTTGTATTCAGTCCAATTTCAACCATTCGTTGACCCCATGAAAAATATTTTGCCACTATATCTAAAGCTACTCCTTTGTAGTTAATGTAAGAGTAAGATGCATCAAAAGTAGAGGCTAGTTGCTCACTAACAACTTCTGGCTCAGAAGGATCAACATATTCTTCGACTGAATCAAATCCATAATAATCAAATAATTGATTTACTTCAATTATGCCTTCTTCATATGATCCTTTGTATCGCAATTTAGTATTATAGAACTCCCAATGTTCATTGTTGCACATTTCTTTTGGATCTGTGAACACTGGGTTATTTTCTTCGCCTTGGTACTCTGTTTCATCTTCAAAACTGATAACCATAACTGAATCTTTTCCTAATTCTGAATTCCACATTCTACTAAATTCTGGAGTGTACGAATAAGCAATAGCGTCATGTGTCTTAGACGGTATACCTTCGATATCTAAATTAGGTTCAATATATCCTGGAGCATAATACGAAAAATGAGTTATTGGTGTTTTTAAACTAAGTGTGCTATCTACTTCTGTAGGTTGTTTGATCCATATATCAACTTTAGGATCATAATAAATAATACTTAATTTTTCCTTAGCATCTTCTAATGTCCATCCTTCAGGCAATTCTTGTTCATTAACTCTAATAATCATATCCACTGCCTCTGAAAATTGCAATCCATGCGGTTTAGCTTCAAGAATTGTTTTTCCTATTACAAACGAGTTATACTGGTTATCATAATGTTTGTCTAATAATTTAAAGGATATTTCTGTTGGTATGTTACCTTGTTTATCTTTTATTTCAACGCCTTTTTGAATTTTCAAATAATATTTATTGTCAGGTGTTGATATTATATATTCTTTCTCGGTTCTTCCTTCACTGTCAAACTTCAATGCTTGGTTAACTGATCTTGGAAACGTGTAACTAAAACTGTCAAATGATTTTACATTACTTTCTTTCTCAACAGTCATTGGATAATTAACATTAATGTCCACAATTTCTTCATTAACATCTATTTCAACACTTATGTCTTCCTGAGAAATCTTGTAACCCTGTTCTTTAAAATAATCAAGATTAACGCAATCATCTAGATTATCAATTATGTACTCTTGTAATTCATCAGGTGACAAAAAACCTATGACATTAACACCGGTCTCTGTAACTTCTTTCACACAATCTTTAATATTATAAGATATACTGTCAAACATCACTGTTGATTTATAATTATTGTTAAACTCAACTTTTCTATTATTACTAAACACAAAAATAGATCCAATTATAATCAATAATCCAAGAATAACATATACAGTAATTTGTGATTTCCTTGACATTATTAAAAAAAGAGAAAAGAAAGTTTATATATTTTTCTTCAAACAAACAAATTCATAACAAAAACCAAAACAGCAAGAACCGGTGCGCACACACTCGCAACTTTAAACCCAGTAGTTACCATTTCTCGTCTTTTAACCTGTCCTGTGCCATAAATTAATGAAAACGCTGGCATTGCAATCGGTGTTAACGGCGCTATAGCAGTTGCCATTGCAGCGCTCATTGCTAATAATTTATAGTTAACGCCTAAAAACGGCGCAATTTCTAATAAAACAGGGACAAAGATAATAGTTGCGGATGAATTATTAACAAAATTAGCAAGTAGCATGACACTAACAACTATTAAAAACACTATCAATGGTAAAGGTATGAACGACACTGTTGAAAATAATTTGTTAGCTAACAACGCAGCAGCACCTGTGTCAATAATAATCTGGCCTAATGTCAGGCCACCGCCTATTAACAAAAAGATTTCCCACGGCACTCTTCTTACATCTTCCCAATCTAAAACTCTAAAAGCAAACAATAAAATTGCAGCTGCTAGCCCAATAACTTCTGTTCTGTAGAAATCGTCAGGTATATGAAACAAATGGCTTATCTCACCGCCAAACAACCATAAGAGTATAGTTGGAATAAATATCATTAACAATTTTTTCTGGCTTCTGTTTAATTTAACTTTCCTTGCTTCTTTTGTTAAAGGTGTTATACTAATTTTTTCATCTTTAATATCATATATTCTAACAAAAGTATAATATGCTGTTATGAAAAGAATGATTGAAACAGGGAACCCTATCATGAACCAGTTCAGGAAACTAAAATCAGCAACGTTTCTTAGAAAAGCTGCAGTTATAGCGTTTGGATTACTACCAATGATTGTAAACAAACTTCCTATTGATGATGCAAACCCTGCTCCCAATAATAACATTGCAGTGTAATTTTTCTGTGAGTTGTTATTAATTTCTGATGATATGGATAATATAACAGGTATTAACAACGCAATTGTTGCAGTGTTTGACATCCACATTCCTAAAACAGCAGTAATTATCATTAAAAATAACAGTAATCTTTTAACCTTACCTCTAGATAATGCCATTACTCTAATAGCTAGCATTTTATCTAATTCATGCTTTCTAAACGCCTGTGCAATTATTAATCCTGATAATAACAAATAAATAATTGGGTTTGAAAATGATGAAAATGGATTACTAGTATTAACCAAACCAAGCATCACTGCAAGAACTGGTATAGATAACGCTGTAACTATAATACTTATAGATTCAAGCGCCCATAACAATGATATAAAAATAAATAATCCCAATGCTTTTTTAATCTGCGGGTCTAGATCAAACGGTGTTTTTAAGAATAAAATCATTAATAATAACGGAATAATTAGTTTAATGTATTTCTTTATCTTCTCAGGCAAATAACCAAACAAGAAATCATGCGTTAGTTTATATTCAAAATCTACAAAATAATGAAATCCTTGACCAAGTAAATCTGCTGTCTTTTTAATACCTTTATACGGAATAGTTGGCTTGACTATCTTCCTGACTTCAATGTCTTTCTTAATATCATGCTCAACTTCTTTAATGTGCTTAACTAACTCTTCTTTGTTTTCTGTTGGCTTTGCCTCTTTTTCAACATTAATTGGTTCCTTCGAAAATCCTTTGGATTTTCGGGGTTCCGAAACACTTTGTGTTTCGTGAACTTTTAGAACCTTACTAACTTTTTTTACCTTTTTTTCTTTTTTTTCTTCTTTTACTTTTCTAGTCTCTTTTTTCCTTCCCTTTGTTAACTTCATAGTCTCTGCTATGAACTTACTTTCTTCATGCTGAGTTGTTTTTGGCTTAATATCTTGTTTATTAACATCTATGATAAACTCTTCTTTTTCCTCTTTTAACTTAGTTTGCTTATCTTTCTTAGAAGCCATTACCAATAAGTTAGTCAGTATACATTTATATATATTTGTATAGTTAAATAGAATAATAATTTAAGGTTGTACTTCAACCTTAATTAATTCATCAACACTTTGATAAGGTTTATTTGTTTCAATTATGTAAGGAGCTTCCGGAGATAATTCACTTATTATTGTTCTTCTATCTAAATGACTCCCACCAACAGATCTTGGGTTTAATAAGGTTTCAACATTACTTAAATCCACTGTATTTCTTAATATCCATTTAAGATTTGTTGTGAGGTTAGTCTCAATTAAATACGTCATTAGTTGATTTTGATCAGCAACACCAAAACCAACTCCTATGTTCAAATTCCTTAGTTTTTCTAAGTACGTTGCATGTTCCTCAGTGGGTATTCCATGCACAATAAAATTAAGTCTTGCAAATGGTACTCCACTTTTACCAAACTGTATTACTCTATCAACTGATTCTTGATTAATGTCTTCCACCATAATTGGTATGTAAACATCAACATTACAATTTTTTAATGCTTCAGATTCTCCAACTCTACTTAATACCTCGTCTAAATATGTTCCAGGATTTGTAGGAAATGCGTACATTTCAACAACTCTTTTTCTCATTCCAGTTTCTCTAATTGGAAAAAAATAAACATCTTCACTTGGACTCCATTCAGGGTTAAGAACTGTCAATTCTGATCCTGGTGCAAAAAGAAACTGAGGATCAGATGATAACACTTCACCTAATGTTGGTCCTTTGAATAGTGTAGTTAAAATGTAATCAAAAGGTTTTAAAGAAATGTTTTGAATACTTCTTGGGAGATTATTAGGACCAATTACTTCAGCTGAAAATGCTCCAAGGGTACCTTTTGCTCCAACTCTAACATGTCTTCCTTGATCTAAAACTTTTTGAAGTTTCAAACCTTCATTAGAAGTAAGTAATCTTCCAGCTGCATATACACCAAGTTGATTTGCTCCGCTAATTAAGAATACAGTATGACCGTTATGCCTTCTTTTTTGAACCACACCAATTCCATCAAAGTCTTCAGGAAGTACGTTGTAAGGCGACGCAAAACTTTCACCTAATAATCTTTCAACTAAGGGGTTATCCTTAGCTGTACCAATAACAATGGTATCTTCAGATAAATCATTAGTATCATTAGATATACTAATACTTTCAATAGGAATTAATCTTTGGAAAATACTGTATGGTTCTAATGAAATCGGATGATATAATGCAGAATCTTGTGCAGTTGCTATTGTAACTGGTTGTGTTAAATTAAATAATCGTGCAGTCTGTACTATTAAATCTAAATGCTGTTGATCAACTGTTGTCATTTATAACCCCCAGCATATTCTAATAAATATTTATATTTAAAAGTTATTATTTAAGAATTAAAAAAATATTACATCATCTTAAGTAAATCCACTATTCTATTACTATAACCCCATTCATTGTCATACCATGTAAAGATTTTCAAGAATTTATCACCAATCATCATTGTACTAGGCGCGTCAAATATTGATGAGTGTGGGTTATTAATAATGTCTGTGCTAACCAAAGGCTCTTCTGAATATTCAAGAATACCTTTTAACTTTTTCTTAGAAACTTCTTTAAACACTTTGTTAACTTTTTCAACACTTGTTTTATTCTTTAACTCACAAACAAAATCTGTTATTGAACCGCAAGGTGTTGGTACTCTGACAGCTCTACCATCCAGTTTACCTTTTAGTTTAGGAATTACTTGACAAACAGCAACTGCTGCTCCTGTTGTTGTCGGCACGATGTTAAGAGCTGCTGCCCGGCCTCTTCTAGGATCTTTATGCGGTAAGTCTAATATTTTTTGATCATTAGTGTATGAATGAATAGTTGTCATGAAACCATGTACTAGTCCAAAATAATCATCCAGTACTTTAACAACAGGCGCTAAACTGTTAGTCGTGCATGATGCATTACTAACAATATGATCTGTTTTTTTATTATAACTGGATTCATTAACCCCCATAACAATTGTTTTTACAGGGTCGTCGCCTTTTGCTGGCGCTGAAATCAAAACTTTCCGAGCACCAGCTTTCAAATGTTTTGACGCAAGTTCTTTTGTTCTAAACCTGCCAGTTGATTCAATTACTATGTCAACACCTTTCCAAGGCAACTTTTCTGGTTCTTTTTCTGATAATACTTTAATTTTTTTGCCATCGATAACAAGGTTATGGCCTTGCGTATGAACCTTTCCAGGAAATTTGCCGTGCGTTGAATCATACTTAAACAAATATGCTAAAGTATGAACATCTGTAAGATCATTAACAGCTACAAAATTTAGTTTTTTATTTTGTAAACCAATCCTAAGAACTTGTCTACCTATACGACCAAAACCGTTAATTGCGACTTTTACCATGAAAACACACCTCTCTTTTATAGAATTATTACTAAAGTGGTTAATAAAGGTTTTGAATTAAAATAAAAAAATTATTTTTTACCAAGTTTTTTTTCAGTATCAATGACGTGTAACAGTGTTTTAATAACAGCGTCAGGTGTAACACTTAATGATTCAATACCGCATTTTACTAAAAACTCTGCATAACCTGGTACGCTCGACGGTGCATCACCACAGAAACCCATGTGTTTCTTTTTCTTGTTAGCTATCTTGATAACTTTCTCAATTAACATTTTCACTGCATCATTCCTTTCATCATAGATATGCGCTACTAGTTCAGAATCTCTATCTAACCCTAATGTTAACTGCGTAAGGTCATTGCTACCTATTGAGAACCCGTCAAAAACTTCGGCAAACTCTTCAGCAAGTAAGACATTACTTGGTATCTCGCACATCACGTAAACTTTTAACCCGTTTTTACCTTGTGGTAACCCATTCTCAGCCATTACTTTAATAACTTTTTTACCTTCTTCAACAGTCCTACAGAAAGGTATCATGACAACAACGTTTGTCAGGCCCATTTCTTCACGTACTTTTTTCAGTGCGCGGCATTCAAGTGCAAACGCTTCTTTATAATTTTCATCATAGTAACGTGATGCACCTCGCCAACCTATCATTGGGTTATCTTCAACAGGTTCAAACTCTTTACCGCCTATCAAGTTAGCATATTCATTACTTTTAAAATCACTTAATCTAACTACTACATCATCTGGATAAAATGCTGCACCAATCGTTGCAATACCATATGCGAGCTTGTCAACAAAATATTGGCTTTTATTTTTGTAACCAAATGTTAATTTTCTAATCTTATCTTTAACTTGTTTATTGCCCAGTTTGTTGAAATGCAATAACGCTAACGGATGGATTTTGATATAAGAGTTAATGATAAACTCTTCCCTTGCCAAACCAACACCTTGGTTAGGCATATGGCTTAATTGAAAAGCTTGCTCAGGATTACCTAAATTCATCATAACTTTAGTTTTAGTCTTTGGCAATTTCTTAAGGTCTTGTTTGATTACTTCAAATTTTAACAAACCTTCGTAAACAATACCTTCGCTACCTTGCGAACAGTCTGCTGTAACATTAACACCATTTTTAACATCATGCGATCCTGTCATGCTACCAACTATACAAGGTATACCGAGTTCCCGTGATACAATTGCTGCGTGGCATGTCCTGCCACCTTTATCAGTCACAATAGCAGACGCGATTTTCATGATAGGTTCCCAGTCAGGGTCTGTCATTTCAGTTATGAGAACTTCGCCTTTTTTAAAGTCGTGAATGTCTTTTACATCTCTTATAACATTTGCTTTCCCTTGACCGATTTTTTCACCAACAGAACGGCCTTTAGTCAATACTTTACCTGTGCCTTTCAAAACATATTTTTCCAGAACATTAGCTTTTTTCTGGCTGTGAACAGTTTCTGGCCGTGCCTGAACAATGAATAACTCGCCTGACACACCATCTTTTGCCCATTCCATGTCCATTGGTTTGTAATAACCAGCTTTTTTTGAATAATGATCTTCAATAATACACGACCATTCTGCTAATTTTATTATTTCTTTATCATCTAACACAAATTTTACACGGTCTTCTTCAGGAACAGGTATGTTTTTAACTGGCCTTATTCCTTCAGTAGTATACACCATTCGAACTTTCTTAGAACCTACGTCTTTGCTAATTATAGCATTCTTACCTTTTTTCATTGTAGGTTTAAACACATAATATTCGTCAGGGTTAACAGCTCCCTGGACAACATTCTCACCTAAACCATAAGCACCTGTTATAAACACAACATCTTCAAACCCAGACTCTGTATCAATTGAAAACATAACACCTGCGCTAGCTTTATCTGATCTAACCATTTTTTGCACAGCAATGCTTAACCCGATTGAAAAATGGTCAAACCCTTTATCTTCCCTGTACGAGATTGCTCGATCTGTGAACAATGACGCAAAACATTTCATGCATGAATCTATAAGTGCCATTGGTCCTCTAATGTTAAGATAAGTTTCTTGCTGGCCAGCGAAACTTGCATCAGGAAGATCTTCAGCTGTTGCGCTGCTTCTAACAGCAACGTCAACCATTGACGTTTTATACATTTTGGATAATTTTCTATAATCTTCAAGAATCTCTTTTCTTAAATCAGCTGGCATAGGCGCTTCCCTGATCAGTTTCCTAACTTTTCTACCACGTTCCTGCAAATTTCTTACATTATGCGTGTCAAGGTCTGACAATATCTCTTTAATCTTGTTTTTAATGCCTGCTTTCTCAAGAATGTAAAAATACGCTTGAGCAGTTACAGCGAACCCGTTCGGAATATTTACACCTTTCTTTGTCAAGATTCTGTACATTTCACCTAATGACGCGTTTTTACCGCCTACTAAAGGAACGTCTTCAATACCAAGTTCATCAAACCAAAGAATTAATGCTTTTTTTCTATCCAAAGTACCCACCTCGTTTATTTAATGAATAATTATAATTAGTAACAATTAATGTGTGGTATATAAAAGTTTATATTTTCTCCATGCGCCAACAACCAACTTCAATCCTATGAATTTTTTTTTTGTGAAATGATTGTGTTTGTTTCAATGGAAAGTCAAGTTTAAAGAAATGTGTTATTTTGAAATTATGATCTTTAGATATTGCTTCAACAAAACTTTTAGTGCTTAGTTTATGAAATGAATAAACAACATCTGCAATCTGGAAAGCTTTTTCTAAAAACATTTTATCAGCATGTTCAGTTTTAACGCCGAACGGCGGGTTCTGAAAAACAACATCAACTTTCTGGTTAAAGTTCTTAATATCGTCACAAATAATTTCGTAGTTTTTACCGAGATCCATTAACTGTAAATTATTTTTTAATTGTTTCAATGACCGTTCGTCAACATCAACAAAGTATACAAACTCAGGATCAAAAAGTAACGTTCCTATACCAAGAACTCCTGTCCCACATCCTAAATCAGCTACTGTTTTATTTTCAATATCTCTGCTAAGGTTAGCATGCCAAATAATTTCTGCAGCTATTTCAGAATCTGTTGGATATTGTTCTAGCCTCCATGAAGGCTTTTCAAAACTTTGTAACCTAGACAAAGTTACTGCCAGTTCTTTTTTTGATTTCATCTTCCTCATGGATTAAATTTAGTTTGAATGTAAAGGGGTCTTAGGGGACTTAGTCCCCTAATGAATTATAATAATATAAAATTTATATTAATTTTTTTGTAAAACAATAATCTTTATAAATTTATGACATTAATTAAAAACTTCAAGGTGGGTGATGGTTATTAATAGGAAAGATAAAGTTCAGTTGATAAACTCTTTTAACAAGATAAAATCTGAGATAACTGATCATTTAGAATCTATTAACGAGAACACTAACGAAATAAACACAAATTCTATGTATCTTACACAGTTAGAAAACATGATCCATAAACTTAACGAGAGGATAGACCAGGTTGAACTTAAACTGTCAAAACTGTCTGGTGAAAAAATTATCAGTGCAGAAGAGTTCAAAAACATTATATTAACTCCTAAAGAAAAAGAAATTTTTGTCATGTTATACCAAGAAAACGGTGACTTGTTAGATTATAAGAAAATAGCACGGTCATTGGGTTATACTGAACAAATAGTTAGGAAACACGTTTCAAGTTTAATTAATAAAGGAATTCCTGTAATAAAAAAATATTTTGATAACAAAATTTATTTAGTCCTTGACGCAGATTTTCGTAATTTACAGGCAAAACAAAATGTTTTGAAATTAGGGTAAAATTTATATAGCTTTTCAGTTATAGTTTTAGTCATGAGCTTATTTTCAAACTCTAGCGACATTAACACGCAATTAAATAACCTTAGAAAACATCTTAAAAAATCTAAAGATTTGTCAAAAGAATTTTTGAAATTACAGAAACTTGTTAATGCATTTATTTCTGAAAAGTTCGGTGTCGCGCATAAGTTCACGTACGAAGATTTAAAGTTTGAGTTAAAAGAAAAAGAGTTACCGATAGAAGTCAAAGATAAAATTGAAATATTATGCGATGATTTAGGTGTGTTAGAGTTTGATAAAGAAAAGGTTAACAAAGAAAACCTTGACAAAATCATTTCAGAATTAATTATCTTTGTTTCTGCGCTAAACACTAGCATTAAACTTAAATCTGTTAGTGAAGGTAAAAAACATGGTTTATTTTCAAGGGTTAAAAAAAAGAAACAAGAACCTGCGCCTGGCGAAAACCCTGATGAAACTAATTTAGATATCACACCACTTTCTGATGAAATGTTCGCACCGCCTGAACTTAGGGATGCCATTGCAAAACAAAAAGCTGCAGAAAAAGAAAAAGTTGTTAAAACAACAGAACCTGAAAAATTAACAGATACTTTGCCTGAACCTGAACATAAAGGACTAACCAAAAACATACCTAAACCAGACAAACTATCAGACCTATTACCTGATCCTGAAGAACCAAGTGAAGTAATACCTGTTCCAGAAGACGAAACAGAAATAGTGTCTGAACCAGAAACGATTGTTCCTAAAGAAAAACCTGTTGAAGAAATACTTGTAGATAAGAAAAAGAAGACTGATGAAAAAGTTCCAGTCATAACTGAAACAAAGTTAGAGAAAAGTTTCAATGTTGGAAAAATTAAACAAAAACCTGTCAAAAAAATTAAACTTAAAAAGTCTGTTTCCCAAACAAAAAAAGCTAAGAAATCATCTGAGTTACCTTTTTTTGAATCGTCGATTGAAGCTGAAAAGTTTTTGAAAATAGACGAGAAACAAGAGACTGTCAAAGAAAACCTTAATGATTTAATATCAAGCCTTCAAAAAAATAAAACTGAGTTAAAACAAGAACTTAAGTTTATTAACACTGAAGAAAATCTTCTTAAAAAAGAGAAAAAAATCATTCAAAAAAAGGAATCTAAAGAACTGCCAGAGTTTAAACTATTTAACAAAAAGTTGGATGATGAGATTACTGAACTTGAACATAAGAAACAAGCTGTACTGAAACGAGAGAAACTAGTGAACAAAAAGCTTATTTCTTTAAAAGATATTGAAACTAAATTAACAGACTTTTCTAAAAATATTGTGAAAGACAATAAGTTGTTAAAAAAGAAAACTGAGTATTTGAACGCAAAAGAAAAGGTAATTAAACAAATTAGGGACGAACTTAACAAAAAGTACGGTATAACCATAAAAGAAATTGAAGATTTAAAAAAAGATCTAAAAGAAAAGGAACAAAAGTTTACAAAACTTCAATTGTTTTTTAACTCGCGTGAAAAAAAACTTTCTGTTGAAGAAGCGAACTTGCTTAACGAGAAAAGGCGTCATGCTAAACTTGTGTCTAATTTACTAGACAATCATAAACTTCTAGCTGAAAAAGATTTAGAGGAGATTGATAAAAAAATAAATGAATCAAAGGAAAGGATTGGTAAATCCAGCAAAAGAATTATTGACCATAAACTTAAACTTAAAAATTTGAAAAAAGAAACAAAGATTGTTAAAGAAAAAATAGCTAACAAGAAACTGTATTTTAAGAGTGTTGAAAAAGAGTTCAAGTCAAGAGATCCTAAGTTTGCTTCTTTGGCAATGAAACTTGACACAAAAAAACAAAAAATTGTTGACCTTGAACCAAAGCTAAGTCAATTTGAACAAGACCTGAACAAGACAGAACAAGATATTAAAAAGCGGAAACAGTCGCTTGAACTTAAAGAACTTGACCTGACGTCAATTGAAAAAGATATTAACAGGATAAAGTTTAAACTGAAAAATAGCGAGCTTAGAGTACAGATCCGTGAAAAACAACTTGAAAAAAGACTATCTTCGTTTGTAAAGATTAGAAAAGATATTAAAAACAGTATTGCCAGGGAAAAACGTGCAGTTAAACGTATTGAAGATAATCTTACTAAGAAAGGTGTTTATGTATCCAGGGAACTTGGTAAGTTCGAAGAACTGGATAAAGGATACGATCATGCATCTGACGCGATTTTTAACACGGGCCGTGACACAGATTTGGAGTTTAGAGAAGTTAAATTTACGCATTTACCTAAAGAAAAAGTTGGTAATCCTAACATACTGGACATATTAAGATTATTAAACATTGCAAAAGATTTCATTCGGTCAAACCAAACTAACAGGTCGCGTGATACATACCTTGAAATACAAAGATTGTTTGACAACCTTGACGAAGAAGATAGGGACGATATTTATACTGAGATTACACAAGTTTTCAAGTCAAGGAACATGAACAGTGCAGTTCCTTACCAAAGTGATAAGAACATTGACACGTTATTAACTGACTTCCAAAGCGCTGTTGACAGAGGCGATCTGAAAACTTCTGGAGATTTATACACACAATTACAACAAAAATATTTAGCTTTACCGCAACAAGAAAAAGGTAAATATTATAACAAAATAATGACACTTTACAGCAGAGTAGAAAACCAGTCTAGTGTTGTTTAGTTATAATTATTTATTTGTTTTAGTTCTTTTTTATTGTCTCCTCTTTGACAACGACGGTCTTGCTTTGCAAGCCCTATTCCACAAACCATAACCCTCCACTACGTCGAGGAACATGGTTTGTTCCATCGTGTCACAGAGGCAATAAAAAAACATTTCTTAATTCAGATGATTCAAAAAATAAAGAATACTTTTTTATATTAAAACTTGTTCTCGTGACTAAGAATGGTAGTAAGTATTGTTAAAGTCATAACTGGTATGTTCATGCAGTTATTTAAGCGAGGTAGAGGAATATTTAAATTCTTGTTTGTTATCGACGATTTCTTTAGACTGTTTACAATGACCATCCTTATCCCAATATTCTTCACCTGGTTAGGTTTTGGAAAAATTATAGTTAACCTTGGAATAATACTTGGTATTGTTATTGATGTCCATGATTTCATGGCAGATGCAGGGTTTGCAAAGTTAAGTGAGAAAGATTAATTAATTAATTCTTCAAAAAAAAACAGTGTATTAAATGTCTTTTTCGTGCAGCACTAACTAGAACGTCTCTCTCTCCTTCCTTCAAAAATTCAGCGATAATTTCTGCTGTCTCTTTATCTCCATCTTCTTCATACTGAGCAGATAAAACTGCAGCCACTTTTCTATGAATAGGAAAGATTCCTCCCTCAGTTTCTCTAACAAGTTCCATTAACGCTTCATCTGGTTGCGGATAAGCCATAGTAATTCACCTCATTTTATACATTTTCAATCAACCTCAACCCCAGAGCAACATCGTCTGGATCCGGGTATTTAAGTTCTTTAACAAAATCATGTTTAACTTTATGTATATGCCTTAGATCGTCTTCATTATGAACTGGTTCGTATTCTAATAATTCGTTTAATATGATTTCAAAATCTTGCGGTATTTCATTAACAAATTTCTGCAATTTTTGTTTAAGTTTTTCTTTGATAGACATATGACAGTATACAATAACATTCCCTGAGTTAAACTTGGCAAGTTCTGAACTTTTGTTCAGACTTACTGGTGATGGTTTGTCAGTCACATTAAAACTGTCATAGTTTGAAAAGATCGAATCATCTACTGGCTTTTCTTCCTTTGCCGGTTCAGTTGGAGTAGAAAGGTCTATCTCGTTTATTTCTTTGTTTTCTTTAACTGGTGATGGTACATGTTCTTCTGGTTCATCAACACTGGGATATACTCTATATTCTGGTTGAGGATCATCAACTGGTTCAGGTTCTTGTTCAACAATAGGTTCAGATTGTGGTTCAACAACTTCTGGTTCTTTGTTCGTAACAGGTTCATCAGTTTTTTGTTCATATATCTCAATTTCTTCCAAAACTTGTAAATCTTCGTCAAGGTCATTGTCAGAAATATCTACTATGTCTGGTTTATCTTCTGTTTCTTCAAAAACTTCCATTTCAACTGTTTCAGGTTTTGATGATTCTGCATCTTTTGCTTGTAAAACATAAATAATGTTATTTTTTATGCCCCATTCAATTTTCAGTGGTTTTTCAAGTTCTTTTATGATTTTTTTTAAGATACGCGATATTTCAATGATTTCATTGTCAAATAACACTTGTTTAAGCGATTTTTCACCTAACCTGTGCTGAACAGTTTTGTCTGTTTCAATGTCTCTTACATACTCGTACTGTTTTTCTGCAATTTCATAGTTAATCACTGATAACTTATTCTTGTCAACAGTATAAACGTCAGGGAATACTTTTCCAGAACTTAGCCCTTCTCCAAGACCAAAACATGCAGTCACTGTTATTTGATCTCCTTCAATATACGCAACACCTGACTTCTCAGTGTTAACCATTTTTTGTACAATAACAGCTGATGAAAAGTCATGGTAATTGTTTTGTTTTCTGTATTTAATCATGTCAATATTAAAGTTTGACGCGTAACAGTCTAGTATTCCTTTAAACAATCTATTTTTACCTTTTATGTTAAGAATTGTTTTTTGTTTAAGCCCTGAATCACTACCTTTATCTTCAGTATAACTTCCCCTGACTGCAACGTACACTTCTTTTGTTTCTAACAATGATGACGCGCTCATGCTAAGATCTACTGATAAACTTAGATACGCTTCAATCATTTCATCAACTATTTCTTCAGGAAATTCAAAAAATTTTATTAAATCCTTGACTTCTTTACATTTCTCAGGAAGTTCATTATCATTGCATTTAAACAGTTCATGTAATGACTTTTTAACATCTTTATTTGATAATAGAACTTCAAACACTTTACTAGATAATATAAACCCCGGAGGTACGTTATACTTTTTTTTAGAAAGACGTGCTAAATTAGCGCCTTTAAAACCTATCTCTTTAACGTCATGCTTACCCGCTTCCCCAAAAAATAACACGTATTTCATTCAATGTTATAAAGAAAAAGTAATTATTTAAACGTTTTGGAAATCAATAGACTTATTATTATAGTCATGGTAATGTAGTAACATTTAAATATAAGGTCAAAACTATTAAAGTAATATTTATAGGAGGAATATATAAAATGGCTACTAAAGGTATAAGAGAAAACCTTATGACTCAACTTGAACAAAAATTTGATACTGAATGTTTAGATATGATTATTAGTACAGTTACTGAAGTTTCAGGTGAAACAGCTATTCACCCAGATTATTTTGCATCTGCTGCAGTTAATTATGAATGTGGTGATTCACCTGGTCAGTTATCCAAAGAAGAACTTACAAATTATTTTGTAGATCAAATGAGAGAGGATAATCGACAAGAGATTAGGGCAAAAGGTTATTTATGGAGTGCTGGATGGAATTCATTGACTGATGCTAGAATCTTCACAACTGAAAAGTTCACATATATTGTCCCAAATAGTTTAGTAGAAATGTATGATATTAAGACAGCTACACAAGCAAAAGAAAAATTACAGTACATAGAGATTGCTACTACTCCATTTGGTGAAACAATAAGAGTATCAATCGCTGAACGTCTCCCAAGAGACCACCCAGACAACCATGGAGATGATCTGTATAATGCAGTTGAACTAGACCTACATGTTTTTGGTTCTGTAATTGATCCTGATAGACGTCAAATACAAGTATTTTGTGGTGACAGACAAAATGCTCTCCATGCTGGATACAGAGACGGCAATACGGAAGCTAAAAGTGACTTAGGCTCTCCTTATGAAGTTCCTGATGTACAGATGGAACCGCCCCAAAAAAGAAGTGACACAAGAAGTTAACTTTCAGCTTATATAACTTCCTTAAAGATTAACTTATTTTTTATCTTATTTCTTTCACAACACTACCTTCACTAGTATCTTCTACTGTGTAACCTTTACTTTTAATCTTGTCTCTTAGCTCGTCTGCTAGTTTCCAATCTTTATCATTTCTTGCTTGTTCTCTTTTCTTAACTAACTCTTTAACTTCATCGCTAACTTTAACTTCTGTTTTTTTCCAGTCTTTGAAACCTAATCCAAACACACTATCAAAATCTAACAATAACTCGTATTTTTCTTTGTTACCTAACTCATTGTCTTTAACTACGCTCCATAACAAAGAAAGAGCTTCTGGCATGTTAAGATCGTCTGTAATAGCATCATTAAACTGTTTCTTATACTCGTCAGTTTTTTTCTTATTAAGTTTACTATCTTGATTATTTTTAATCTCAATAACTTTGTTTTTAAGGTTATTATAAGCATTTTTTGCATTGTCAAGAGCTTCCCAGCTAAATGTTAAAGGAGTCCTATAATGCGCGTTGAAACAAAAGTATCTATAAACAAGAGGATCGTAACCTTTCTCAGCTAAATCACTAACAGTCGTAAAAGATCCTTTTGACTTTGACATTTTACCGTCCGGAACTTCTAGCCATTCAGCGTGTAACCAATAGTTAACCCATGGTTTTTTACCTGTGGCAGCTTCTGCCTGCGCAATCTCGTTTGTGTGATGAATGGGTATGTGCTCTTTACCACCGCAATGAATATCAAACTGTTCTCCCAAATATTTAATGCTCATTGCACAACATTCAATGTGCCAGCCAGGAAATCCTTTGCCCCATTCCGAGTCCCACATCATGATATGGTTAGGCTGGTTTGTTAACCATAGTGCAAAATCACTCGGACTTTTTCTTTCTGAATCTTTTTTACCGCGAGCACCTTCTTCTTGTTGTTCAAGGTTCAACTTTCCTAATTTAGTATAATCTTTAAACTTTGCAGTGTCGTATACTAAACCAACACTTGTTTTATACGCGTAACCGTTTTTTTCAATTTTTTTAATTAAATCAATCATTTCCTGAACATGATCAGTTGCTTTGCACCATACGTCTGGTTCATTTATGTTCAATTTTTTGAAATCTTCCTTAAATCCTTCAAAGTAAATGTTTGCAAGCTTATGCATTGATTCTAAAGTTAAGGGCAATCCTTCACGTTTGATTGCTTTGATAAGTTTATCTTCACCAACGTCTGCATCGCTTGTTAAATGACCAACGTCTGTAACATTAATAATATGCTTAACTTTATACCCAATGTATTTCAACACTCTAACAAGAACATCTTCAAAAATGTAGGTTCTTAAGTTACCAATGTGCTGGTGCCAGTACACTGTCGGACCGCAACAGTATAAACCAACGTGACCTTTTTTAATAGGTTTAAACTCTTGTCTTTTTCTTGTAAGTGTGTTATAAAGTTTCATTTTTTTCAATACCTCGCTTTTCGGATTCTCATTTTATATAAAGTAATTCCATGATTTATTTAAATTAATTGGAATAATTTTTCTAAGATACCTCCTAATGTCAAAAAATATATTATTCTTACAACTGCTACTATGATTGATACCCAGATTGAAACAAAAAACGGTATGCCACCAACATAAGTGTTAATAAAAACTGAACCAAGATCGTGTATTATTACCAATACAGGACCAAGTTTCACCAGTGATAATGCTGGGAACAAAAATACAAAAGAATTTACCAGAAAGTACCATACAAAAAAAACTAAATCCGGTCCTTTGATTGACTCTCCGCCCAACAATGCAGGTATTATATCACTTATTATGAAAAAGATTACTGTAAATAACAACCCGTAATATCTTGTTATAAACAATCCTAAAAACAATGCGAATTTCAAGTCAACTGGTGTTCTGTTATATTTTGAATGATACAAGCTAAACACTGTAGAAATCAAAGTTAACAAAACAAAAACAAAATATTTTCTGTTCAATAAAAAAAGAACAGCAATGATTAATCCAAAAATTAAGTATTTCCTATTAACATTGTAGACTTTTTCAAGAATATTAAGATCAAGTAACTTTTTCCTTTTTTGATAAGGTAATACTACTTTTTTTCTAAAACCGTTTGTATTCATTTTGTTGTATAATTCCTAGCATGACCGTTTAGTTTTTCTTTAACAGAATTCGGGTTAATATTTGCCCAGGTTTCATAGAACAATTTGTCTTTTTTTGGTAAAAGTTTATTGACAATTGGATATACTGGATTTAATAACTGTCTAAGTATTTCAGATTGTTTTGTTGAATATGGAAGTTTTGAATAATCATACTTTGGCAATTGTCTATAATTTTCAAATGTACTTTTAGAAAGGTATTTTTTTTGTAAACTAACCTGACTTTTGAATATTTTCATAATGTTCAACCATCTTTTTTGTTCATTTGGGATAGGGATTAATTTTTCTTCTGAAGAACTGTTAGGTATAAATTCCTGAACATTAAATCTGCCATTATAGTGATTGTAAGAACCATATTCAATCAACCTACTCTGATCAAAATCCAGATTCGTAGTTGCAATTACTGTAAACAAATGTGCAGCGTCATGATCTGGATGTGCACCTTCCCAAGGTGGAATTAAAATATAATCCGGATTTATTTTTTTAATAATTAAATATAATTTATCAATAATAAAAGGTTTAGAAATTAATTCCTGATCTGGTAGTTTTGTAAAAGTTATGTTTTCTACAAATAACTCGTTCAACGCTTTTTTTGATTCTGTTAATCTTACTTCAGTAAAATCGTTTTCAAGTATTTTTTTCTTTGTTTCTTGTCCTTTTCTACCGTCTGTCATGCAAATTACATGAGAATTCTTACCTTTTCTTCTTATTAATAAACGACCTGTTGAAAATTCAGCATCGTCAGGATGAGCTCCGATTATTAAAATCTTATTTACAGGGTTTGTTAATTGGTTTATTAAGTTCATTTTGATATAGAAAATCAATGTGTCAAAAAAATTGAGAATAAACTAGGCCAATGAATACAGAATCAACAACAACAGCCTAAATTCATAATTTAAAATAGAATACAGTTGTTTTATATAAATGTTATCTTGAATTCTTGAATATAACAAATCTTTTAAATATAACTTCTTCATACAATCCCAGAATGAAACTCCTTTTTTTCGCGGACACGCACGGAGATCCGAAAGCTTTAGATATTATTAAGAATAAAGCTAAAGAAGCAGATGGCATAGTTTGCGCAGGTGATTTTACCCAGATGGAACGCGACATTGAAAAAATTATGGAAAAACTTAACAGTTTCAATAAAACAATGTTAATGATCCACGGTAACCATGAAGATGAAGACAGGGTAAAAGAACTGTGCGAGAAACATGATAACCTTAATTTCATACATAACGGTGTTTATACTGTAGGTGATTACATATTCATGGGGTATGGCGGCGGTGGTTTTTCAACAAACGATTCACGATTCATGGATGTTGGTAAGTTTTTTAAAGAGGAATCTAAAGATAAAAAAAGAATAGTTCTAGTAACACACGGACCTCCGCATGGTACAGAAATTGATAAAATCCAAGGCGAGTTTAAAGGAAATAAATCTTACAGAGAATTTATTGATGATGTTAAACCGCATTTAGTAGTTTCTGGACATTTACACGAAACTGCTGGTAAAAGTGATAAAATTGACAGAACTTTGATAATTAATCCAGGTATGTATGGTGCGTTTGTTGAGATTTGATTGGATTCTGATTTTTACTTTATAGTGGTTAAGTTTAAAAATTAATATTTAATCCTCTAAAAAATATGGCAAGAAGTATATTTAATCCAACAAGTTTTAGTAGAGGTTTTAAATATTTGGTTGACGAAAGTGCACTCGATGGAATTCCTTTAAATGTTATTAGACAGAATCTAGATTTTTTTTATATAGCAGGTTCTTCATGGAGAAATCTTATACATATAGTTGGCAAAACAGGAGAAATTGCATCAACACCACATGGTAGATTAGCATCTGATCTAATAAGACTAATAACTAATAATGGAACTGAACCGTATGATTCTGAACATGATTTTTTTAGATTAGAAGAAAGGGAGCTTGATTTTATAATAGGGGTATATGATAGATTAAGCAGAGGTGAAACTATATTTGAAGCAGAGCCTGCTGAGGTTTCTGGGTATGAAGAATTTTCTAAAACACTAGATAAATATCTTCCTGAAGGCTTTAGCTGTGAGGTTGAACCTAGTAAGGGTTATACAAGTTTAGGCCAATCAAGATTAGTTGAGATTGAAATAAACACTCATTCGTACTTTTTTCATAGTGAGGACAATTATTTTTCAAGAGAAAAAGTAATTAAACATATGGATATTATAGGGAGTGTCTCAAGAAATCTGGATGAACTTTCTACGAAACTAGAATTATTAAAGAATAATAATCTTATTCCTGTCGAACTTGACACATATTATCCTTTTAGTGAAAGATTAATTAATCCTGAAACTGATCCTACTGTTTGTACAGTTGCATATGCTGCTTACGTTTCAGATTTTGAAGCTCCAGTTAGAATATTAGTAAGCTCAGGTCCAAGAGTGAAACATCCTTTAGAAACAACTGTTGCTAATACAAACACACTTAAAGCCAAAGGATTTGTTGAACGTGGTTATGAAGTATGGGAGAAACATAATTTACCAAATAATGTCAGTGTCTGTTATGTTGAATAATTAGAATTTCATTATTCTCTTTTTATTATCTTCCTTCATCAACAACATTACTGAACTTTCAGGTTTCTCATCTATATATTTCAACCCAGCTACTCTACCAATCTTTTCAGCAAACTCTTTAATCTCATCATGGCTTGGCATATTATCTTTTTTTAATCTTTGCTTAGAATAACCAACGTGCATGTATCCTTTACACTCAACATAATCATAATGGCCTTCTAATTTTTTAATAAATTTACCATATTCCTCAGGATTAACCATGTTGTAATCTTTTGTTAAGGTTAACCTTAAAACACGTCTACAATCCAAGTTTTTCATTAATTGTAATGTTTTACAATAATTTTCCCATGCATTTTTTGTTAATGGATTAGTAGTTTTATCAAAAAGTTCTTTATTAGGCGCTGCTAATGTAATGTAAAATTGCGTGGGTTCGTGACCTTTTAACTTAGAAATCATTTCAGGATATGAACCGTTTGTAACTAAATATGCAGTCATTCCTCTGTTATGTATTTCATCTATTAGTTCAGGTAATCTAGGATACATTGTTGGTTCACCTGTTAATGAGATAGCAAAATGTAAAGGAAGTTTCATTTCTTTTAACCTTATTTTATTTGCTGTTTTATTACCTTGGAACCCTATTAAAATCTTAATGTGCTCTTTAATACAACCGTCAACAATATCTTTAGGATCATCAACAGGCCCCGACCATTCACGGGAAGCTGTTGCAATATCACGCCAACAATGCCAACACCTGAAATTACAATATTGTAAAGCAGGTGTCATTTGCACACAACGCCATGACTGTATACCATAAAACGTGTTTTTGTAACACAACCCTCTGTTACGTATAGAATTCTTTGTCCAACCGCAGATCTTGATAGCAGAATGATTACCTACAATTCTATAACCTTGTTTCTCTAACTCAAGTCTTTTCTTATTTGTAAACATTATTTAGAAGGAAATACAAAAACTATAAAAATCATACTTTATACGATTACCTTAAACTATTTAAATATCATTACATACATTTTAAAAAATGGAGGAACAAGAAGAGAAGAAAAAGTTTGATTTTTCAAAAACAAGGTTTTATCTTATTGCATTAATATTTATTCTTGTTGGTTTACTTATCAATAAAAAGCTCTTTATTATGTCAATGTTTGTATTATTAACTTTTGTTGGAAAAATTGTTAGAGGACAGTTTGGTAATAGTATGATCATGTTCGACCCATTAGTCTTTTTCAGTATTTTACTAATGAAATTCTGGGGTTTTTCATCATTATTCTTATTTTTGTTTTTAACAGTATTTTTAGCAGATGCTATTGCAGGCAATTTTACAGCAGGCTCGTTTTTAAATTACTTCCTGTTTCATATTTGTCCATTAATAGGCATTACACTTTTTGGAAACTTATCGATGATGGTTTATGGAAATTTTTCAGCTATTTTATATTCTGCAGTATATGTCCCTATCAGAGTTAAATTCCTTGGTGGCGACCCTGTTCAAACCATGGTAAAAGCAGTTACAAACATTGTTTTTGTATATTTGTATATTGCATTTTTAGGTCCAATATTTGAAATACTAATGTGAAAGAGGTTTTAATAAAAATGAAAAAAAGTATAAATGAACTGTTTAATGATTTGTCATTAATTCTATTTAGTTTTATAGGTGCAACAATCTTTTCTCTTATCAGCGTTATTTATTATCTTAAAGAAATGCTTCCTTTCCTCGTGTTAAGAGCTATTTTGTTCATTTATGTTTTAAGCATTGTTTTGGTTGCTTTAAGACTTTATTTTATTAATATTGTAAAAAAACTTGGTAAAGAGTTAAAGTTCAAACTAATAACTCCGTTTTATTTGCAACCACGGTTAGAAGGAACTTACAAAAATAACTGGTGGCAGATTCATTTTGTTAGCAAAGAAACTGGTAAAGACCCTGGAGTACTAAGAACTTATATTAAATTACAGTATAAACAAAACAAGAAATTTGATGAAAATAAATTAAAAAAATATAGAAATTATTTATTTCATAAAAAGAAGGTCATTGTTGTTAAACATATAACCAGACCTAACAAGAACTACCTTTTATTGAAAAGAGACTGGTTTACTTTTAATAAAAAGGAATTATGTGGTTTAATGGATCTTTTACTAAAAATATCCAAAGAATCTCAAATAAAATAGAGAAAATTTATATAACAAATATGTCTTAGAAATGATTAATGGAGAAAGATAAACTACTTAGCACTCTAATATTTTTGTATGTTGGGTTCATGTTAGTACAAAACATTGTGCTGTACATTACTATTCAAGATTATACTTCAACAAAAGAAATAAGTACAAAAGCTTCAGCACAAATTTCGTTTTGTAAAAACTATCCACCTTCTATAAACTATACCTGTAACGAAACAATGTATGAAGGCCAGTACTTCAATTGTACTGTTCAAGGAACTGATCCAGATAATACTACAAATTTTACATGGAACTCAGGTTTTGTGAATCCTCCTGAATTATTTAACATTTCGCCAACTACAGGTAGAATAAATTTTACAGCAAACTATAGCCGGTCAGGAAATCATAGTTTTACAGTTACTATTTTTGACAATAGCGGATGCACCAACCAGGCAGAGCTAGAATTATACGCAATAGAAATATTTAATGTTAACATGGCACCATATCTGGTAAAAACTTTTGCAGACCAAGAATGGGTCCAGGACACTTCAATAGTACCGTTTGATTTAGACGATTATTTTGCCGACGATGACGGTGATACTTTAGTGTACACAAGTACTATTTTAACTAACATTTTCGTTGATATCAGTGAAAACAATGAAGTTACTTTCACACCTGAAACTGGATGGTCTGGTACTGAAATAATATATTTTTTTGCATGGGACCCGTACAATGCAAACGCCACTAGTAATAATGTAACTTTAACTGTTACACCAGTAGAAGAGGCATCTTCGTCATCATCAGGTGGCGGTGGTGGCGGAGGTGGTGGAGGAAGTAATTTTTTTGATATTCCTACATGTATCCCACTATGGTATTGTAGACCATGGGAGAAATGTCAACCTGATGGTTTTCAGGTAAGAGAATGTTATGACTTAAAAAACTGCTCTAATGAGTACCTAAAACCAAACACTACTCAACAATGTGATTTTATTTCAACTTGCTATGACGGTTTCAAAGGTCCAGATGAAGAATATATTGACTGTGGCGGTCCTTGTCCACCTTGTGGAACCTGTTATGATAGTATATGTAACAATAATGAAGATTGTACTAAAGGATTAACTGAAATACCTGACTGTGGCGGCCCATGCCAAGCATGTGAATATGCTCCTAATGCAACATGTTATGATGGTATTTGTAACAATAATGAAGATTGTACTAAAGGATTAACTGAAATACCTGACTGTGGCGGTCCTTGTGGTTCTTGTCCATTATTAGAACAACCTGTTGTTGCATCTACACTAAGATACGGTTTATTGCTAATGATTCTTTTAAGTATTTTACTTGTATCATACACAGTTAAGAAATCATATCCATATTTGATGATGTATTTGAAAAGGAGAAGGAAAATAATACACGAAGAAAAACTTTTCCTCACTACTAAAATAACAGAATCAATTCTAGACAGTCTGATAAAAATTCAAAAATTGTTAGATTCTGAAAAAATCGAAAAGATAATAGTTATGTTTTCTATGCTTGTAAGAAAATATTTCAAGAACTTGTTTGATCTAGGGTATGAATTTACTTATGAAGAAATTACAAAAGAGATTGACACTAGAAAAATTAGTCACACTTTCAAACTGGTTCTGAAAAAATTCTTTGAAAGGTCTATGGAAATAGAATTCTCTGGTAAATCAGTGACTACTCCGGAAATGAGAGCAATGATTTCTGAGTTTAAAGCTATTTTATCAATTACCTGCAAAGATCCATTAAAAACAAAAGAAAAGTTAACTGTTACAGGGTCTAAACAAATGAATATTATTGGTAAGCTGTTTAATGAAATTAGTGAAGCAGAATATGCTTTAAGAAATAAAGATCTAAATACTGCCCATTCTATTTATTTAACAATTCACAGTGAGTTTAAACTGTTAGATAAAGAAGAGAAGATAAGGTTACATGGATTTATTTCTAGGTTATATGAAGAAATTAAGCTAGCTAGGGAAACATATGTTGAAGTACCTGCTGTAAAATAAAGTATTTTTTTCTACTAAAGTATGAAATAAAAAAGAAAACTATATAAATAATAAGTTATATTATTTATTTAATTAACTAAACTTAATAAACTAATATAACTTAGTTAACTTACATAACTTAGCTAAATTAAATAACTTATTAAAAAATGACCAATGTAAACATTGAGATCCCGGATGATTTGCATAAGAAAGCAAAGATAAAGTGCGCTATCCAGGAGATCACATTAAAAGAGTTTATAATAGACTCAATAAAAGAGAAGATAAAAAAATGAGACAGGTCAAGTGTGCAATCAAAGAATGTTTTAATGTTTCTTAAAAGATTAATACACCCCCAGCATACTTGGCCCTCATATTTACATAAAATGAAAATCAAAAAACACCAAATCATTGGAATTATCCTGTTCATAGTACTTCTTTCTCTAATATATTCATTAGACTTATCAAGTGTTAGTGTTACTCCTACTAACGCAACTACAATATCTAATCTATCATGTACCTGGACAGTGTCTGGTGAGAGTCAAGTTAATGTTTCTTGGTATAATAATTCAGTTTTGTTTAATACAACAATTAATGCTACAAGCCCGTTCACATTATCAAATGTATACACAAAACGAGGTGATGTTTGGAACTGTACCATAATTGCAGAAAATTCAACAGCTTCCACTGTGTCAAGTTCATCTGTAACAATAAGTAATGCACCACCTTTAACACCTTATTTAGCAAACACCTCAGATGATGACGTCGGTGACTATGAAGAAATAATTGAAGGTGTAAACACAACATTCTTTTTAACAAGTTCAGATGATGACGGTGACACATTAGTATATGCTGAAATACTGAACAGTGGCAATGATTATTGTACAATTAACACTGGAAATGGTACAGTTACATGTTACCCGACTGCTGAACCAGATAATACTACAAATGACCAGTACCAATTTTTAGTTAATGATGGAATTAACATTGTAGGTTTAATCATGGACTTTAATGTTACTCCTGTTAATGATGCTCCTACCTTTTCCGTAGATCTTAGTAATATAAGTATTATTGAAGGTCAGAAACTAGCTTACAATGTAACTGTCAATGACGAAGAAAATACAACTGGACCGTTCACTTTTATTGCTAATGAAACAGGTGAAAGTAGGTTAGTCAATGTCACTTCTGACAACAAGAATTTTGTTATCACTTTTTTTAATAACAGGTCTTCAAACTTTTCAGATATTGGTAATTTCACTGTAAATGTTACTGCGTGTGATCCTGAAAATACAAGTTTATGTGTTAGTGATGATTTTAATCTTGAGATAATCACAGTAAACCACGCCCCAACCTTAGTTAATTTAACAAACAAATCAGGCGTGCAAAATCAAAATTTCTTTTTATATGTAAATGCAACAGATGTTGACACAGAGGATGTGTTAAGTTTCTCTGTTTCATCTCTAGACTGCGGCATTGATATATGGACAATTGATACTTTAATTAACACATCAACTAATGCATCTGGACTAATTAATGTTACTTTAAATAACACACACATACAATGTGCAAACATAACCGTCACTGTCAGTGACACTAAGGTCACTACATCAGAAAACCTATACCTTAATTTAAGTAATGTTAATGATGCTCCTATATTATATAATTATAGTTATTATAATGGTAATACAAATGGTAATACAGACATTAGAAATATAACATCATACACTGGAATGTCTTTCTTGTATAAAGTTAATGGTACAGATGTTGACTTATTAGTAGATAGTAATGAATCATTGAATTATACTGATAATTCCAGTAATTGTAACGGGAACTGTCCAACTTTAACAATAAACTCAAGCACAGGTATCATAACTTTTATGCCAAATTCAAGTTTAACTGGCAATTATTATTATCTGATCAATGTTTCTGATAACTATGGAGAGTCAGTTACTGCAATATTCAATATAACAATTAATAATAATAGTGCTCCATATTATAACCAAAGCCTAACAAATCAAACAGCGTATGAAGATATCTTATTTACTTACCAAGTAAACGCTACAGATCCTGATCAAGACGATAGTATTGACAAATATTCTGATAATTCTGCTTTGTTTGATATATCACAAACAGGTTTAATAAATTTCACGCCAAACTGTTCACAAACAGGAAGTTATACCATAAATATTACTGTTAACGACACGTTTGGGGCAGAGAACGAGACATCTTTTAATCTTGAAGTTGTAATGGTTGCTGAGGCTCCTGTTTTTTCAGCAATGGAAAATCTAACAGCTATCGAAGGCGCGGCATTTTACTGGGATGTTGAAGATTACGCAACAGACGGTGATATTACTTGTGGCCAAACAGATACTTTACGTTACACATCCAGGTTTATATACGGATCTACATTATTCAATGTAACTCTTGGAGGTGAAGTTTTCTACACACCAAATTCAACTACTGCAGGATCTTATTTAATTAATTTTACAGTTCTTGATGATTACAATAAAAACACTTCAACTATTTGGAATTTAACAATATTAAATAGAACTTTATCTCCACAAATAATAAATATCACACCTCATGGTAAGCCAATGAACACAACCTGGGTAACAACAAGTTCACTAGGAATTAATTTTACTAACACAAACACAACTGAAAACACAACTGTGTATTTTGATCATAATTCAACAGATCCTGACGGAGATTCATTAATCTTTAACTGGACTTTAAATAGTTCAGGATGTGGAACTGAAAGAAATTATAGCAGATTTTTTGGTTTTTCAGAGAGTGGTGTTTATAATTTAACTCTTAAAGTATCTGACAACGTATCAGGTTTCTCAGCCAACGAAGCTACGTTTACATGGAACTTAACAATTGAAAATCTTAACAGGTTACCATATTTAAACAATAGCTTACCAAATGTTACAAACTTATCTTCATCTTATAGATGGAACAACTACTTGAGTGGTGGTGCAGGCAATTATAGGTTTGTCGACCCTGACGGTGATACGTTAACATATAATAACACAAATGTGACAAAATTAACAATAACCTATGATGGTAATGACGTTATTTTCACGCCTCTCGAAAATGGTATTCAAAATGTTACTTTCACTGCATCCGATGGTTATGGTTCTCCAGCAACAAGTAACATTGTTACTATAAACGTTACTCTTGAAAACGAAACTACAGAAGATACAGGTGCAACCACAAGCAGCAGTAGTAGTAGTAGTTCAAGAGTCGTTACTGTGTCAATTGTTGAAGAAGTGGAAATTGATAAACAAATTTATCTTGACATAATTAACCCTGAACCTGCGGTGATTTATAATAATAACACATTACGACAAGAACTTAACATAGTAAATACAGGTAATGAAACTCTTCGTGGGATAAGATTATCTGCATATGCGAATTCAACAACTGCAGATTTAACTTTTTCAAATGATTTTATTGCAGAGTTACAAATTGGTGAAACACAAAAAACTGACTTGGTAGTAGTTGATTATAAATTGTTCAGTAATTATGAAATTATTGTTTCTGCTAATGTAACAGACCCAGATTATTTTGACAAAGCAGTTATATATGTAAACGCGCTTGAAAGAACCAAAGGTAATCAGTCTGTCGCAAACACAAAAATTACTTTCGCTCGTGACCTGTTACAAAGTAACCCTGAATGTCTTGAACTGAACGAGTTTTTGAAAAAAGCGCGGAATTACATGGATCTACAAGATTATGAAGAAGCTGCAAAAATAATTGATGAAGTTATACAAGGATGCAAATATTTAGTGTCACAATCAAAACTAAAAGATGACAGTCCAACAGGATGGTTAGTGAACATTGACTTTGATAAAGTGCCTTATTTAAAACCTGTGTTACTTGTTACAATTATAACTATTATTGCCATTGTAATCATGACTGTCAAAATTAAAAAATCTAATGAAGAAAACGAATAATTTATTGAGTTAGTTTTAATATTATTCTTGTTAAGGATTTATGTATGTAAACTTTGAATTCTTTTTCTATTTTCCATTTGGTTTTTTTAATTAATTTTTTGTAATTAATAAAATCTGGAAATATTATTATCATGTTTTTTGTTATGTTTTGTGAAGAGTTTAAGAAAGAAACATATAAGTTTTTGTTTAATAGTTTAGAACCTTTACCATAAGGCAAGTCTGTTACAATTGCTTTAACTTTTTTGTTTATATTTGTTGAATCCTGTTTTTTTAGTTTGTAATTTTTAACTTTATAATGTTTAAAATTAATTTCTGCTCTTTTTATTTGAGATTCGTCAATGTCATATCCTATAACCTTAAATCCCATTAAACCTGCTTCAATTAAAATACCGCCTGAACCGCAGAACGGATCTAATAAAGTTCCTTTAGTTAAACCTGTTAAATTAATGCAAGCTCTTGCTAATTTTGGATGTAATGACGTTGGGTGTAACTCAGGTCTTAAATGAGCTTTTCTATTCAAAAAAGATTTGTCAATGTTTGATTGGAATAATGCAGCTATTACATTGTTTTTAATGAAAAAGAATTCTATTTTTGTTTTTGGAATAGTTAGATTAACCTTAGGATTTTTTATTTTGTTCCAGATCAACGAAGCAATCTCTTTTTCCTCAAATTCTGATGAGTTATGAACCCGTACACAAAAATCTTTATTGTAAATTTTCTGCCAGTTGTAACTTTTTATAGATTCAGTTAATTTTTCTTTTTTACACTTGAACAAGAACTTGTAGATTGTATGTGTATAACCTAACCTGTTTTCAAAATCAATTTTTGATTTGTCATCAATAATTAATAAGTCATCATGTAATTCATATTCATTATTTTCTGTTAAAGATAAAATCTCCTCTTTAGCTAGTTCAATGTTTTGTTTTGATAATAGGAATAATTTAGTCATAAAGAACAGAATTATTTAATTATTATTTATATCTTGCTTTAACCATAATCTATTTAATTAAGATAAAATTATTGTTTCTTATGTATAGAAGAAGGTTGTCAAAAGAATTGGTTAAAGAATTTGGAACAATAGTAGATATTACTCAAAGAGCAACTATTAGAGACCAAGGAATCCAGGCTTACGAGATTGTTATTAATGGGTTAGAAGGCGAACGTACAATTCCTTATTTCGGTGATTTCTATGCTGACCACCTGGGAGATACATTAAAAGGAAGGGACGTTATATTCTGGGAATCATTTGATAGAAGAGGTTGGTTTGAACAAACTATACAAGTTATAGGTAATCCTCTATACTCTGCAAAATTTTCAGTCAAAAGCGCAAACAGATTAACCGAAGCTTATGCTCAATTGTCGCCACCAGAATCCCAGTTTTGATTTTAATCTTTGTAATATTGTTTAAAAAAACTTTGTTTTATTTTCCATAATGAAAAAATATATAAACCATTTATTCTTAGAAAAAATTCATGAAACAACGAGGAAGACCCGTAAACTCAGTAATTAGACAAAACATTGTTGAACTTTTGTTCAGGTTAGGAAAAGCGTATGGGTATGACTTATACAAATATTATGTTGAAATTTTTCCTAAAGTAACTTTGAGATCTATTTACTACCATCTCAAGAAAGGTATTGAACTTGGCGAGTTTGAGATTGAAAAGATCGAAAAAGAAAAAGGCGATTATTCTTGGGGTGAGATGGCTGAAAAAATTTATTATAAATTAGGCAACAACGCGTCTCCAAAAGGAGATCCTAAAGTAAAACAATATTTGGCAAAAAAAGATGGTTGATCCTAGGTTACTTGATTATGTTAAGTCTGTGAAAGAAAAAGGACATAGTGATAATGCTATTAAAGAACATTTAGTTAAACATGGTCATCATAAAGATGCAGTTGAAGAATTGTTTAAACATCCTGATTTAAATACAAAACCTAAAGAAGAAAAGTCAAAACCAAAGACTGGTTTATTTTTAGTAATATTACTTATCATTATAGTTTTAGGTGGTTTAGGTGCTGTTTTTTTCTTAAAACCAATAGTATCTAGTGAATGTGAAGAAGTATCTATAACATTACACCAAATTAATAATGAAGACGTATTATGCGTTTTTCCTGATAATTCAAAGATCCAAACCATCCTTAAAAACAATGGAAAAAAGATTATTAATAGTGTAACATTATTAGCTAAAGGTGACAAAGGCAAGGTTCAACATAATGTAGAGAACCTTATCCTAGTAGAGAATGATATTAAAACACTTGTCTTGGATTACAACAGTGGTAATTTAAAACAAATTACTATCACCCCAACTATTTTAGTTAACCAAGAAGTTATTGTATGTAAAGATAAAGTAACTTCTTATGAAAATATTAAAACTTGTTAACTTTTTTCTTCAAGTTTTTTTAGTAACCCAATAATTGCAAATGATTCGCGTTTTGACATCATAGATTTTTCTAAAATACGTTTCCATACTATTTTTTGAGTTTGTTTTTTTTCTGGTGTTGAGAACTCTGTATTGTTAAGTATATTGTCAAGAATTTTTAGAATAACTTCTCTTTCTTTTACAGTAGCTGGTTTAATGTGAGAATTGATTTTATTTTTACCAATGACTTTGTAAATTTCATAAAATAAAATAACTGCTGCATGGCTAATGTTTAATGCAGAATATTCTCTTGAACTTGGTATAGTAACAACAAAATCACATTTACTAATTTCTTCATTACTCAATCCTGTACCTTCGTTACCAAATACTAAAGCAATTTTTTGTTTGTCATTTATTTTATTAGCGAACTCTTCAGGTGTTAAAGGTGTTCTTGGGATGTTATAATCACTTCCTAAAACAGATGTTGTCCCAACCACTAAATCAAAATCTTTTTTTAGTTCAGAAAAATGTTTGTAATCTTTAACAATAGCACTTTCTAATATTTTTTTCGAATGTTTACTTATTTTTACTGCATCTTCATCTAAATGATCGCATTGTGGGTCTATTAATACTAGTTTGTTTAGATCAAAGTTAGCCATTGACCTTGAAATAAACCCTATATTAGCAGAAGTTTCTGGTTTTAGTAGTATGATTGTTATCATAATAAAAAAGAAATCTAAGGTTAGTTAAAAAAGTATATACTAGTGAAAATAAGGTTCATCTTGGTCATGGAGTAGTGACTCATCTATAATTTCCAACAAAGCTTCTTTTACTTGAGGTTCAAACCATTGATCAAAAGCATCTTCTCTTGCACCAATCATTCCTAAAAACAACTCCTTATAATCTGTTGTGCCTATTTTTCCATAAAAAACGAATGCCACATAATCCAATTTTTCTAATTTATGTATAAACTCCTCAACTATTTCCCGACCTGCAATATCGAAACTAAATCCATACTTTCTGTGATCATTATAATCCTTCCATGGTAACCTCCCATGACCATGAAGAGAATTTGTTCTTTGTGCTAAATCAAACAAATGCTCATATTCTTCTGGTGTGATTACTCTGTCATAAATCACTAAAACCTCGTAATGTGTATCATCCACAGAATTTCTACAAATCTTGTTAAGTAGCCGAGCACAGAGTGTCATTTTAAATAGCCTGGTTAATGTTAACTAATCACTTGGATACTGTATTTTTATATTTAAAGATATATGAAAACCATTTAAATGAAATAATTTAATTTTAATACAACAAAAGAATTACAAAAAAGCCAAGCTTACTATTGCTTTAAACATTGTCCTTAACAATGGCAAAAATAGCAATACTAAAAATATAAACACAGCCATCATGTTAACAGTTTTCCAGTATTCAAAAGCTTTTTTCTTATCTTTGATAAAATATTCGAAATTAAGTTTTAACATTCTGGCACCGTCTGTAATAAAGATCGGATATAAGTTAATCAAACCAATGTTTATGCTAATGAAAGCTGTCCATTTCAACAGTTCAAATAACCATAACATTACTTTGTACAATAAGTTATTTCCTAATGTGTCATTAACAAGTTTTCTATCTTCGTCATAAATCCATATGCCAACATAAGCTTTTGACTCGTTCTCTGGATGAGTTGTTGTTATCATGCTATAAGTATTATCTTTTGTTTTGAATATAACTTCTTGACCTGGTGATAATTTATCCAGACTTTCTCCTAAAGAACTGTAATTTGTAATAGTGTCATTATTAACTCCAATAATAACTGAATTTTCTAGCATATCTGAGTTCAGTGCAGGATAATTGCCTTCCTGAATTATGCCAATTCTAACACCTTCTGCTTGTGTCATAGACAGTATGCCTGTAACTAAAGGAATTACTAATAAAGTACACACTATCCAGAGTACAATGTTTGACACTGGCCCTGCTGCAAATATTGAATGTTGAACAATGTGTGGTTTCTTAACTAATTCTTTTTCATCAGGTTCAACAAACGCGCCCATTATTGGACCGAAAAATGCAATCCCTGAACTTTTAATTTTAACTTTGTGAAGTCTTGCCCATATTCCATGCGAGAATTCATGTACAATCATAATAATGAACAAACTAATCCAGCCAATTATTAATGGAAAAGTTATGCCAAGGCCTGCAATTGGTAACCCAGGTATAACTGGACTGCCACCTATTGCACCAGGCTTATCAATTATGATATCATAAGCACCGAGCAAAAGCGCGTATGTGATTAAAAAAAAGCCTAAATATGCAACAAGTATTCCAAAATAGCCAAAGTATTTCAAAGGTTTACCAAACTTTTTACTCACAGCGTCCATAAATTTAAGACCGATCTTTGTCTTGTAAAGATACATTAAAGTTGCTTGTTTCTCAAACTTTTTCCTATTATAATATATTAATAAAAGAACTGCACTGTAGAATAAGATTACTCCATAATAGTCTGACAACCCCATTTTTTTTATAAAAAACTATTTCTTTCTTAATGGTCTGAACGCATGCCCGCCGCAGTTTTTACAAGTAACTTTCCCTGCTAAAACTTTTAAGTTTGAAGTTTTAGTTTTAGACTTGCATTTTCTGCATACAAACACGTTCTTGAACAATCTTGCTTCTGCTTCTGGAAATTTCACCAAATTAAACACCTCTGTGTAATTTGGTGAAGCCCGAAAATTTTCAATTTTCTCTGTTTTACCATATTTCTAGTCTCCCTTAATCTGTTTGATTACTTTATCACCAAGTATGTCCCAGTACACTATTGTCATACCATCATTTAATTTACCTTTTAACTCTTCAGGGATTTTCATGTCAAAGGTTTCATATGATATCATGTCCATGACATTAGCTGTATCGCCTGAGATGGATAACACCTGCGCGTTTAGCTTGTCAATGATCGGAACTTCAATGTTATCATGCCCTGGCATGACTGTTTGCCTTTTTTTACTGTCTAAAATACCAACAGCTTCCAACCGCACTTTTGCATGACCGTGTTTACCTGGTCTGGAAATCTGTGTGTCTTTAACAACACATGCTGCACCGTCCATAACAACATAATTACCTTTTTTTAAACTGCCAACGTGAACAAGTTTTGTACCTGCCATAATTTAATCCCCTCCATTCTGAGAATTTTATAGAGATTTATAAAAGTAACTGGTATTTAATATTTTTCTTTACATAAACCAGTATTTTCTCATTTTTTCTTTTTTCAGAAACCTTTTCAACTTATCTTCAATCTCAGGATCTTTAAACTTTTTCTCTTGTTCTTTAAACTCTTTAGTATGATGCATTGTTTTTTTACCTGTTTTTTTATACTGAAATTTCTTGTGCAGCATCTCATGGTACATGACATAATCTAACAAGTGCAGATCTTTTTTCAATGTTGAAGATACCATAATTGTATCATCTGTGTAATGATACGTGCCTAAGGTGTGAAAATTTCTTCCACCAAACACTAAATTAGGCTGGATCATCATACCATTAAGATATTCATTGTTCATTCTAATAAAAGAGTCTTCTAATACTGGATCAGATTTAGTCTTCGGAGTTAGTTTTGGCAATTTTTTTAGGAAAATGTCATATAAATCAATGTTAACTGTTTTAATATCTGTTTTGTATAATTTATTAAACAATGATTGTATCAAACCAATCTTAATTTCGTCACTAACTTCTTTCCAATTGTATGATAACCTGAACTCTTTATAATTACCTCGATAACGAACATTTGCATTGTAACCTCTGAATGCTCTTGAATATTTTAACTTAGCATCAAAGTCTGGTTCTTTGTCAGGATAAAGTTCTTTGAATGATTTTTTTATAAGGTAATGCATATGCCAAATATAATAAAGAAAATTATTTAATACTGATGTTTTTCACAAAAGGAATGAAGAAAATACTTGAACAGACATGGTTTGTGTTTACATTAGCTACAGTACTTGCTTTATCTGTTCCAGGTTTTGTTAAGTATGTTGAGCCTTATTTGAAAATTCAACTTATTCTCTTGATGACAATCTCATTACGAAAATTAAAAATAAAAGAAATGTTTAACAAAAGTAATACTAAAAATGGTTTGAAACTGTTTTTAATGAGTTATGTCTGGTTAAGTGCATTGATACTTATATTATCTTTGTTATTAATAAAGAACTTTGATTATAGAGCAGGTTTTATTGTTATGGCAGCTGCTCCGTGCGCAATTTCTTGCGTACCTTTTTCAAAACTTCTAAAAGGCGATGTGCAATCTTCAACAACTGGTGTTGTTATTAATTATTTATCAGCGTTAATCATTACACCAACCATAATTTGGATCTTTTTCAGACAGTTAATTGACATGACTGAATTAATAACAACAATAGTACAGGTTATTATTATCCCAATTATATTATCAAGATTTCTTGCTAAACTTAACAATAAACTTGACAAATATGACACATCAATCATTAATATTTTATTTTTAATAGGTGTTTACGGATTTGTAGGTCTTAACAGAGACACAATTGTTAATAACTTTTTTTCATTAAAATTAGTACTTATTGTGTTATTTATCAGAACGTTTTTAATTTCAACAGTTATGTTCTTTTTAACTAAAAAACATAAGAAGTTTGGGATTTCTTTAACTCTTTTTTCTTCTTATAAAAATTTAGGTTATACAGCTATTCTAGCTCTAACTTTGTTTGGTAGAGCAGCTGCGTTACCCGCAGCGTTAGGAATTATTTTTGAACTTATGACTTTTGTGTGGTTGGAAAGATTAATTAAGATTACTAATGCATCTCATACCTAAGAATAGCAGCAAACTTACCCATGTCTCTTAATTGTACGCCTTCTCGTGTTTCAACAGAAATAATTTCTACGTTTGTTTTATATTGTTCAGCAAGAATTTCAAACTCTTCAACAGTATCATCATCCACGTCTTCGCTTAACAGTAAGTGTTTAACAGCGCCTTGTTCAAGTGCTTTCTTAACCTGCTCTTGGCCGTAAGCAACTTGTTTAGGTTTTTTTGATAACATGTCAAAAAACTTTTGCATAATATCTTTTTCTTTGCTTATTTCTTCGTTAGCTAATACATCTTGGCTCTTGTCAACTAGTTCATTCAAGCCAAACTCGCCAGTGTAACTCAAATCTTTAATAGCAATAATCTTTCTTTTAACCTGGTCAGTTATATAGTTTCCGTCTACAAACTCATTTTTAGTATGGCCAGGACCGCCCACAATGATTCCTTTTATTTCTTTTCTTTCTAAAAATTGTTCTTTGACATACTCACCAAGTTTTGAAAAAAATTCTTTAGCAGCACCTTCTCTTAACCGTTCGAATCTTTGTGATGAATTGTGCACAATTAAACCATTTGCAATAAAATTTCCTTGTTCAGTTGAAATGTCAACCATATCTGTTTTTTTATTTTTAATTTCTATTTTATCTATTTTAACTGATAAAACTGGAGAATCATAATACTTTTTTAATTTTTTATACAAATTTGAATCTTTATTCTTAACTACTTTGAGGATGGAATTATGATATGTTTGCTTACTCATCATCCTTTCATCTCTAAAGAAATTGGTTACTCTTGGAAATAATTCCATGTTATAACCTGCTTTTTCAATGATTTTTCTTATTTTTTTACCTGAAACAGCTATTTGTCGAGAGTAACTTGTATTTGATTTACATTCAATTACTTTGTTTAAGATATTTAATTTAGTTTTTGAAGTAAAACCAATGTATTTCTTAAACAAATTTAGGGATTTTTTTTCAGTTAGATTGACTGTGTATCTCATATTATTGGAATAAATATTTGCTCTATTGCCATATTCATTCAAAGATCCAATTATGCTAAATCTAAATAATAACATTTGAAGTTGTTGAGCTAGTTTTTTATTGTTTATTCCAAGTCCAACTCCTCTTTTGGCATTGACATATCCTTCTGCATCAAAAAACCCTTTTAAGAAAGATGCAACAACATCTTTTTGAGATTCTAATATTTTTATAGGAATTTTTGAATTCAATGCTTTTTTTAATTCTGGAAATTCATTTTTGACTAATCTTACCAGTGGTCTGCTAGTGAACCTTAATTGATGATAATTCTTGCTTTTTCTAAACTTATAACTACAGTCAATATCAAAATAGTCATCATACTTTTTCTTATAATATAAAGCAACATCCTTTCTTTGTTCAAAAAACGTGATTCTATCTTTTTCTATTGAACCATCTCCCATATAATAACCTAAAAATTGAGCAAAATCTTCATCGAGTTGTGAAGGTAAATTAACAACACCATATTGATTAAAAGGTTTTGCATAATTTGAAATGAAGTCATTATAAGGTAAATCTAAAATTCGACACAATTTTTTTAAGAAATCTCTTTTTACATTTCTTTTGCCTAACTCAATCGTAGATATAGCTGTTTGAGTATATCCAATTCTTTTTGCTAATTGTTTTTGGAATAATCCTCTTGATTCTCTTTCTTTCTTAATCAAATCTCTACCTTTCGGAGTTACTGTAAATGAATTTTGATATTTTAAAGAATCAATTTGCTGTAATTTACCTTTAATGTCAATTTTTTCAGGCATCAAAAGTAAACCTCCTTCTATTAATTCTTCTGCAGGTTTTTCAATTATTTCTTCTTCTCTTGCAAAGAAAACATGATCTTTTGAACATTCAATTTCAAGCCGTGGATTTTTAGTTATAATCCTGTAGACCGAATCCTTCTTAGTATTCCATTTATCTGTGATTGGTGTTTTTTGAATTGATAACTCCTTAATCATGCTACTCATTATTATGTTTGGATTATGTGATTTTTCTATTTCAAATATATCTCCTTGAACAGATTGGATTAATGTAGAAGGAATAACGCATTGACCCCCAGCACGAGTTTTTCCAGGCACGTAACTAGTAGTTTTAGTCAATGGCAGTATGGTTTTACCTTTTAACAAAGCAATGTTACCTTCTCTTTTATCCATGACAATAAGACCGTAAGTATCTTTTTTCTCAGACATGTCTTTTAACACATCTAACATAAATGTTTTATCACATCTGTACAACCTAAAATTCAATGGTTCAGGCGGTTCAAGTGAAAAAACTTCAATATTTTGTTGACCTGCACGTTCAGCAACATTACCAGCAAACACTGCTAACCCATGCACTGGCGTTTTCTTGAACAATCTTAAATGCTGTATCATTCTTTCTAATGAATCACCGACATTTTTCCTTGTTGTAGCGTCTTTAATGTTAACAGCTGTCCCTTGTTCCTGAGCTAACTGTTGAATTATTTTTACTAGTTCATAACCAGCTGGAATATAGACTGAAACAAGCTCAGTATGTCTACCTCGAATAGGCTCCATTTTTTTTATGAATTTCAGTAATTCACGTCTTTGTTTAGATGTGATTGCCATGATTACATCGAAAGTCAGAAAGTTTAATAAATGTTGTGAATAATGGTTTTATTGTGAAATCTAAAAAAAGCCAATTGACTATTTTTGTTATTATTGGATTTCTTTTATTGGTGATATTTCTGACGACATATATAAAAAATAAAAACGGCTTAAGAACAAATGACAAACCCATTGTTTTGTATAAACAACAAATTGAAAATTATGTTGAGCAATGTTTGTATGACCTTTCAGTTGATGCTATTTACAACAGAATTAGTTTACAAGGTGGGTATATCAATCCAGAAAATAATAACATACCATGGAAACAATCAGGAGAGGTCAAGATTCCCTATTGGTACTACAACGGAATAGATATTTCACCTTCTTTGACTTATATTGAAAAAATGTTTGGAGATTATATTTTAGAAGAGATTGATGAATGTGTGCAATCAAATCAACCATTTAAGGGTATTGAAATTATTTATCCAAATAAAGACACTAAACAAATACAAACCAGTATTAATGTAAAAGATGTAGAAGTTATATTAGAATATCCAATTTTTTTTTTTCTGATGATAACAAAGTTATTATCAAAGATTTCCAAACTAATGTTGAGCTTGGGTTAGGCAATGAAATAGGAATTGCACAAGATATATTGAAAGATTTAATAGAATTTAAAGAAACTGGGTTTTACTTAAAAGAAAAATGTCATGAATATAATCTTAACAGTCCAATGAACGTGTTTCCATTTAGTGAAATGATTATAATACATGATTATGGCCCATATATTGACAATAGTTTTGGAAGAACTTTAACTTTTCAGTTTATGTTTAAGAATATGAAAGTTAAAGGATACTGTTCAGGTTAAAAATGCAAAAGTACATTATTATATTGTTGATAATTAGCTTACCTTTAGCATATGCTGAGTTAGGAAAAGGAGTAGCTTGTATTGAAGAAGATGATGGTGAAAATCCTGATGTCTTTTCAGATATTTATCTCGTTGAAAAAGATGAAAATATATTGCTAGGGAGCGACTCCTGTCATAATTTAAAGGTTGTTGAGTATTCTTGTACTTATGATGATCCTAAATATCCTAATGTAATTCCATGTGGTAATAACAAAGTATGTATTAATAAACAATGCGTTGACCAGGAGGAAGTAGATTGTGAAGAATTCAAAACTTGGTCTACCTTTACATATAAACGTTATTCTGAAGACATTCAAAATACTTGTTTTGGAGATGAAGTAGTTAAATTTAGTTGTGATGAAACACTGGATGAACCAGAAGTAATTAGTTGTGAGGAAGGTTATCAATGTAAGAATGGTTTGTGTGTTTTAATCCCAATTATTGACAGAGATGGAGATGGAATTCCTGAAAAAGGACATGGTCTTCCGTTTAACAATTTAAAATTTGATCAATGTTATGATACTCCTCTAAAGGATCCCGTAGATAAGAGATTTTTTGTAAACGATGAACTAAATTCTAAACTAGGATGTTCCTGTAACCAGGGTGCTGATAAAGTTGAAGTGATTATTGATTATAAAGAAGAATATTATGAATGCACTTACTTAAAAAACGCAAAGTGGCAATGTTTAAACATTGAAAATAACAATAACCCTTATCCAGGTCATTGTTGCAACGGAATTTATGAACCAGAAAAAGAAGAATTGTTAACTGATTGCGGAGGAATGTGCAAAAAATGTACTGATTTATTTTGTGAACCTATTGTAGAGAATAAAGAGAGTAAGTTAGACATAGTATTTATGCCCATAGGATATTCATCTAATTCAAATGAAAAGATTGTAGATAATTATAATGAATGGATTATAAGATCTGCAATAGAAGCTTTCAAATTAAGTACAACACCTCCTTTTTGTGAATCAGCTGATCTTGATTTAGTCTTATCTTCTCCAATAGAAACTACTTTTCAAGAATATTCAAAGTGTAACGGTGAAGCTGAATTAAATCCTGAAAGTGAGTTTTTTGGAACAGTAATAGCAACAGATATTAGCCAATTTGTACCTATGATAAATATCTGGAGAATTGATATATTTAACTTTGATGAACAGTTTGAAAAATATAGGGAAACTGAAGAAATTGGTGGTGTTACCTATACAACTTCAGTGGATTATCATGATTTTGTTGAATATAACGAAATATGTTCAGCAATTACTGGGGGTGTTGATGTTGTTTATTTTTTAGATCCTAGTAGTAATCCTGAATCTCGTAGTCATGCGTATGATTTAAATGAAAAAAAAGTTGTATATTTATTTAATAGTGACAAATATGAAAACCAAATAACTCACGAAACAGGACATCAATTATGTAACTTAATTGATGAATATATTGAAGATGATAAAACAGGAGATTATAGTTTTATTAATTGCGAAATAATTTCCACAGAGTGTTCATGGAATGAACAAAAACCTTTTTTAAATCAATTGTTCACTAAATCTGAAGTTGATCCAAATTCATTTAAAGGTAGATGGATTAATCAATTTCCAGATTTGCCAGTACCTGAATTTCAATTTGATATTGGGTGTGAATCTGGTTGTTTTTATTCAAATAAATATTATCGGGCAACTTATCCTTTTGAAAACTCTCTAATGAACACCTACCCTGAAGTTGGTATAGGCAACTATGGAATCGGCAGATGGAATCTAATAGGATATGCTGCTTGTAAAAGTGTGATTGACAGTTATATGAAAGAGTAAACATTAAAATCCGAGAAAAAGATTTATAAACGTCCAGTAATTAGAAAACACAGGTTTTTCTCTATAACATTCACTACAGAAGCGAAACATTTAAATACAACTTGTTTTTAACATGCCATACAAATCACGTTTATAGTGTCTTTCTAAAATGGGGTGATAGTGAATAACTAGAAAGACTTATGGAGGAAAAAAATGATCAAAGACTTACAATATAAAAAATGTCCAGAGTGCGGCGTTGAGACGCTACATTGGAACAAAGAAAAAGGAGAAGTTGCATGTAAATCATGCGGACTTGTTTTAGATGATAAAATGTTTGATTTTGGACAGGAATGGAGAGAGTTTGATTCTGACACTGCTGAAAACAGGCGTAGGACAGGTGCTCCGTTAACATATACTCAGGAAGACAGAGGTTTAGGAACTACAATTGGTACTAAATCTGATTTGCACAAATTATCAAAACGTGATAAAGACAAATTTTACAGGTTAAGATTATGGCAAAGACGTGTTTCTACAGCAATTGAATCTAATTTAAGGTTAGCATTATCAGAAATTAAAAGAATTGTTTCTGTGCTAGGCTTGCCTAATTATGTTGAAGAAGAAATTTCAAGGATATACACTGAAGCTGTTCAACGTGGTTTAGTTAGAGGTCACAGTACAGAAGCAGTTGTTGCAGGTGTTGTGTACGCTGTATTAAGAATGTATGATATTCCAAGAACACTTAATGAAGTTAGCGAAGTGACAGGCATTGATAAGAAAAAAGTTGCTAAAAACTTCAAGTACGTTTCTAGAAATTTGAACATAAGGACGTTACCTATTGATCCAATGAACTATGTTGCTAGGTTTGCTTCTGAACTAAGTTTAGAACCTAAAACACAGACAAAAGCATTGGACATTGTACAAATAGCAACAAAAGAAGAAATTACTTCAGGTAGAAGTCCAAAAGGTATTGCAGCTGGTGCGTTATACATTGCATCTAAAATCCATAACGAAAGAAAAACTCAGGCAGAAATTGCTAAAGTTGCAGACGTTACAGAAGTTACTGTTAGAAACTCATACAAGGAGTTAATAGAAAACTTAGATTTCTTAAACGATGAAATGGAAAAAGCTAAAGCTGTTGCTTAGTTTTTTCTACTAATTTTCTTATAATTAAAAAATATATTACATAATAATTAAGAAATTATGTGTCCTTATACAGATGTGCAAATCTTGGAGCACTTAAGTCAGATGTCATCATTCTTTTAAAGTATGCAGGAGAACTTGGTTCTATATTCTCACGAAGATACTTTAAAAAGTCGGATTCATTTGGAAATGAGTTTGTTGGCCTTGAACTAAAAACTTGAGTTGTTTCTTTTGGATGAATTCTTATCAACGGCTTACCAATTCTGTTAGTATGGTTTTCTTCTTCAACAGTACCTGAGGAAGGAAAATTGCCTGGATAATGTGCAACTGTTATATCCGCATTCAATGTAATAAACCAATCAATATCTCTATATATTGTATATTCAACAGCTTTTGGTTCTGTAATAAGATCTGCTAATTCTAAAGGTGCAATAATAATAGCAAATTGTTGAAGCTGATCTCTAAAATCTGCTTTTCTTTGTATAGCTTCCAATTTTTCTTTGGCTTCCTCAGGAGAATCGCTTGCGTTTTCTAAAAGTGACGTTATTGGCCCAGCTAAATAAATAATAACAGGATTTTCATCAGCCATTAATTTAACTAGAGATTCATCTGAAAAAGGTCTTGGTATAACAAGTCTTCTAGGGTAATCTGTTCTTACAAAACCATTTTGATGATCAACACTATATGGCATAGCTATTTTTGCATTGTTTACTTCTATTGACATCCAATCTAATATTGTTGAAATCTCTGTTGGAAACGGAGAATCAGCATATTCTTCTGCAACTGCTTGAGGGTCGTCAATAAGAGTTATGACATAGTCAAACTTTCTTGAGTGATGAAGTTGTTGAACGTTAAATTGTTCAAAAATTGCATTGTACACTTTTCCCTCTCTATAATACATGCTTAATGGCATTTCAACAATTTGATGATCCGCCTCGCTGTTTTCAAGTAATGATCCAGCTCTTCTAATTGCCTCTCTTCTATATGGTTTTTGCAGCCAGGTGTCCATAAACTGTAAATCTGATGCAGGTAAAAATTCTTGAGAAGCTTGAGAAACCAAATCTGGAACAGATATTATATCAACTGTTTGATCATAATGCTCTCTCATCATGTACTTTGTTAGTTCCATAAGATTTGATTTTTTTGTGTTAGGGATTCCGTTTAGAAGTATGGTTGTCATTTTATATATATTAAAAAATAGCTAATATTTAAAGGTATCAAGAAATGTATTATTCATTTAATTACTTGCATGTAACACAAAAATTGACAAAATTAATTCCAAAAGAGAAATTAAACTAAGTTCAAATTATCATTAATATATTTAGAAAATCCTGTTAAATTATCAGGTTCTAGAGAAAATATTTGAAACATTAAATATATTATTCCAAGAATAACAAAAACATTAATCAAAAGAGCAAGAACCGCCAAAAACATACCTTTTTTATTATGATGCTTGATAGATTCCATTGTTGCCATTGATACTCCCAACCCAACAAAAGGTATTGGTGATAGTAATAAAGCAACTATTACTAACCCTGAAAAAGTCTTTTTTTCTTTTGGTTTAGAAGGTTCTTCTTTTTTAGGTTCTTCCTTTGAAACTTCTTTAGGCGGTTTTGTAAACAAATCAGATTTTTGTTTTTTTACTTGTTCTTTTTTTTCTTCAGGTTTTTCATCTATTCTTGGTTCAGAGTTTGGTTCCTTCAAAATTCCTTCGGAATTTTGGGGTTCCGAAACACTTTGTGTTTCGTGAACTTTTAGAACCTCATTATTATTTATTTTTGTTTCTTCTACATCTTTTTTTACTGGTTCTTCTTGTTTAAGCGATTCTTCTTCTTTTGGTTTGTCTTCACCTGGCTTCTGGTCTTTACCTTCTTCTTGAACAGGTTGTGGCGGATTAACAGGTATTTCTGGTTCAGGAACAGCACCCACTATATTATTAGCTTCACTAACAGCCATTTGAATAACATCGTCTGGCCAGTTAGCTTTGGTAAGAGTTTCAGTAATTTTAGAATCTGTTATACCTCTTTGCCTACACGTAACAACATAATCTTTAATGTGTGTTAATGGCACTTTTTCTTCCATAATGCATAATGGTTTAACCTTTTTAGTATATATTTGTTACGGTATATTACTGTAATTAAGTTTAAATATAAGACAGTGTTTCCATTTTATTAAATGATCCACACGTTAAGTTCTAAAATCAATCAGAGGAAAAGTAGATTAAACATTTACTTAAATAATAATCATAAAGATCTAAAACCTGAGAAAAAACATCAAATATCAGGTGCAATTGCAGAAATGGATAATATTCTTGAGATCTTAAAAAAACATAAGAATAAAGAAGTTCACCTAGAAAATAATCCTGAGGATGAAGTTTTCTTGTTCAGGCCAATACATGACAAAGGACTTATTCATAATGTAAAAGAATACGTGAAAGGGTTATTTTAAGCTTTAACCATAAATTTATAAACTTTTTCTGCTGTCTTTGAAGATAGGTGATTGAATATGGTAACTGAAGTAAAAGATGATAATTTTGAACAAGAAGTGCTTAAATCTGATAAACCTGTAATTGTAGATTTCTGGGCAGAATGGTGCGGTCCGTGCCGAGTATTAGGACCAAGGTTTGAAGAATTATCCAATGAAATGAAATCTATTAAATTCTGCAAAGTTAATGTTGACGAAAACCAGGAAACTTCTGGCAAGTACGGTGTGAGAAGCATTCCAACAATGTTAATGTTCAAAAAAGGTGAAGCTGTTGGTAACATAATTGGAGCTCTGCCTAAAGATATGCTTAAACAAAAGATTGAAGAAACATTAGGCTGATTCAATGAATGATGTTTTGAAATTGCATGAGTATGTTCTTAAGTTAAAACAGTTAAAAAGAAAAGGTTGGGAACTAAGAGGCATTCCTAATGTTGAAAGTGTTGCTGATCATTCATATTCTGTTATTTTTTTAGCAATGGTAATGGCTGAGAGATTACAGTTAAATGTTGAAAAATGTCTTAAACTAGCTGTGGTACATGATCTGGCAGAGTCTGTTACAAAAGATATAACACCTCATGATAATGTTAGTGATGATGAAAAGTTGAAATTAGAAGAACAAGCTATTAAGAAAATTGTTGATGAAACCGGTTTTACATTTATCCAAGATTTAGCAGAAGAATACAATGAAAACAATACAAAAGAAGCTAATTTAGTAAGAGACATGGATAAAATTGAAATGATTATCCAAGCAAATGATTACATGAAAAAATATCCTAATAAGAATTTAAACGAGTTCTATGATTATGTTAAAGATAGACTGGAGTTAGAAGAAAGTAAAGTTTTGTTTAAAGAAATTACAAAATAATTAAATACTCATTTTAACTAACACAAGGTTCTATGTCAGATTATAAATCAAATATTTGGAAACTGTACTTGTTTAAGTTTTTCAAAAGTTTACATTTCATGGGCGGTGTTTTAGTCCCTTTTTTTATGATGTGGGGCGGCTTATCATTTATTCAAGTAATGATTCTACAGTCATGGTTTGTGTTATGGATCACTATATTAGAAATACCGACTGGAGCAGTTGCTGACTTTTTTGGTAGAAAAACCTCTATATTCATTGGAGCATTGTTTAACATAGTTGCTGCAATTGTATATTCTTCATACCCTAATTTTTATGTGTTTTTACTAGGTGAATTTTTATGGGCATTATCAGCTGCTCTTATTTCTGGAGCAGATGAAGCTTTAATGTACGACACACTAAAGGAGATTAAAAAAGAAAAAGAATCTAAAAAACTTCTTGGCAGGTTTAATAGTTTTGAACTATCCGGATACTTGGTAGCTGCACCTATTGGAAGCTTAATTGGAAGCATGTTTGGTTTAGAGTATGCAATAAGAGCAATAGCTATACCGTTGTTTATTGCAGCAATGATTACTCTCACAATTAAAGAACCTAAATATAAAAAGGAAAAAGAGTCTTTAAGATATTTGAATAATTTGATTAATGGTGTTAAATATTTCTATAATCATAAAACTTTGTTAATATTAGCGTTTGACGCTGTATCTGTATCTGTACTATCTTTTTTCATTATTTGGACCTACCAACCATTGTTATTAGGCTTGTCATTCCCATTGGCATTATTAGGATTTGTACATTCATCAGGTGGCTTGTTACAAGTTGTTATATTAAACAATTTTTCAAATTTAGAAAAATTGTTTGGATCAAAAAAAGGAGTTATTCTCATAAGTGCACTAATAGTTGGGCTTGGATTTGTTTTATTATCTGTATCAAACAACATTGCTTTGTCAATTATTCTCATTGTTATAACCTTTGGCTTCGGCCTGTCAAGAGGTTTGTTGTTCAATAATTACATGAACAAATATATTGAATCAAAAAACAGAGCAACTGTGTTATCAACAATCTCAATGATAAACAGTTTTGGTAGAGCTATATTGTATCCTGTGATAGGTGTTCTAGTAGAGTATTCTATGAATATAACTTTATTAATTATTGGATTGCTTATCATATTAGTATCAATATTTTCAAAAGTCGAAGAATCGCATTTAATAGATTAAATAAATCCAGCAATCTTTTCATTACAAAATTTACATTTATTTTTTTTCATATTAGTTTCTATTATTTGAAACCCGTATCTATGTATTAATATTTTATTACATTTCGGACAATAAGTATTTTCATATGCGTCTCTGACATTACCTGTGTAAATATATTTCAAACCTGCTTTTTTACCAATTTCGTGTGCTTTATGCAATGTTTCAACACTAGTAGTGTTTTTATTAGTCATTTTATAGTCTGGATGAAACTTGGAGATATGCCATGGAATACTTTTATCAACAGACGTAATGAACTCAGCTATTTGTTTTAGTTCATCATCAGAATCATTTTCATCTGGAATAATCAGTGTAGTAATTTCAACCCAGATACCTTTTTTATGATAATATTTAATTGAATCCAGAACAGGCTGCAGTTTAGCACCGCAGATTTTTTTATAAAACTCATTGTTAAATGATTTAAGGTCAATGTTAATTGCATCAAGATATTTAGCAATTTTATCCACAGGTTCTTTGTTAATGTAACCGTTAGAGACAAACACTGTTTTTAAATCATGTTTTTTAGCTTCTTTGCAAACATCCAGGCAATATTCATAATAGATTGTTGGTTCAGTGTAAGTCATAGCTATACTGTTACAACCATAATGAATAGCTTCCTGAATAATTTGTTTAGGTGATTTATTTTCACCGGCTATGTCTCCATTTTTACTTGATTGACTACTTGTCCAGTTCTGGCAAAAATCGCATTTGAAATTACATCCTGCAGTACAGAACGAATATATCTTAGAACCAGGTAAAAAATGAAACAATGGTTTCTTCTCAATTGGATCTATTTGTGCAGACATTGATTTACCATACACTAAACTGTATAATTTTCCATTAACATTTTTTCTAACAGCGCAAATGCCTAACTTCCCTTCTTGAATTAAACAATGGTGCGGACAGAGATTGCATTTTACTGTTTTTTCTTTAAAAAGTTCATAAAATAAAGCTTGGTGCATAATATTTATATAATTCAAACCAAAATAAATAGTTAATGAAAAAATCACAGTTAAGCATTTTCATAATTGTTGGTTTAGTTCTTTTGTTAATAATTGTGTTTTTTAGTTTGCAAAAGTATAACGAACAAGAGAAAACAACTAATGATGAAACACTATTGTTGGAATTTCAAGCTGAGCAGATTGAAGAGTATGTTGAACAATGCATTTATGATCTTACTTTAAATGTAATATATAATCGTATTGGGTTGCAAGGAGGTTTCTCAATTATTAAACAGGATGAACTTCCTGGATTAAATTCTGCCGATATTGTAATTCCATACTGGTTTTATAATGGTGAAGATGTATCTCCTTCATTAAAAGAAATCGAAGATGAGATGAAAACATACCTCGTTAAATCTACAGAATCTTGTTTGTCTTTTGAAAATTTGATATCATTACAAGGAACAACTATTGAAAAGGGTAAGTTAAGTGAAGATAATGTAAAAAT
>CAZEKF010000010.1:0-63766 GCA_964512765.1 uncultured Methanosarcinales archaeon | reverse complement strand
AGTCGCAGAGTAGCGAAGCGGAAGGGGATTATAAGGGGTGTCCCCTTATTTCATCTTTAGCATCAAGTTTAATTATTGACATTTTTTACATAAATGGTCTTTTACATATAAATTTTTCTAAAATCATAAAAAATATTGGAATAAGTTTTATAACAACGTAAAAACATCTATATTATTAGGGGTTAATATAGTTAAACGAAAATGCAACCAGCAAGTCCGTTAATAGTCAAATCATTTGTAATAATAAGTTTGATAGTCATGTATTTACAATTTGTTAAACAGAAATATAGTGTGGATGTTTAGAAAATGAAATCACCAATATGTCCAATTTGTTCATCTGAAAAAAGTATAGTTAATAGTAACTTTTTTTGTTATGAATGCGGTAAATGTGGCACAGCGTACGGATATTTTTAAAAAAATGACAATAGCTACACAAAAAATTCAAATTCCTGTATGTCCAATTTGTTCGTCTGAAAAAAGTATTGTTGACGATTATTTCTTTTGTTATACTTGTTCTGACTATGGGACAACGTTTGGTTATTTCTGATTTTACCTCACATATCTTTTTAAATATAGATTATTTTAAATATAGTGAGGGGTTATGGAACTTGGACTAAGCTATGATGATGTTCTTCTTGTGCCAAAACGTTCTTCTATAAAGTCAAGAAAGGAAGTTTCTGCAGAAACATATTTAACTAAAAAAATCAAGCTAAAAATTCCTTTAGTTAGTTCTAACATGGATACTGTTACTGAAGCAAACATGGCAATTGCCATGGCACAGTTAGGTGGAATAGGTATTATTCATAGGTTTAACACAATTGAACAGCAAGTTAAAGAAGTTGAAAAAGTAAAGAGGTATAGGAGTGCTATTATTGAAAATCCTTTAACAATCAGGCCAGATTATACTCTTGAAGAAGCTAAAAAAATCATGAAAAAACAAGGGATAACAGGGTTGTTAGTTGTAGATAATAATAAACTGGTTGGTATTTTAACATCTCGTGATATAAGGTTTAAACCACCGGAATCGACTTTAATATCAAGATTAATGACATCTAAAGAAAAATTAATAGTTGCTAGGAACGGGATTACATTAGAAAAAGCAAAAGAAGTTATGTTAAAGCATAAGATTGAAAAACTGCCAATTATTAACAAAGATTGGTCAGTTGCAGGATTAATAACAGGTAAAGATATTTTTAAAAAATCATTATATCCGGATTCAACTATTGATGATAAAGATAGGTTAGTAGTAGGTGCAGCTATTGGTGTTAAAGACGAAGATATAGACAGGGCAGATGCGTTGATCAAAGCAGGTGTTGATGCTATAGTAATTGATATTGCACATGGTCATTCAGATTTGGAGATTGAAACACTAAAAAAAATTAAAACTAAATTCCCTGAAATTGACATTATAGCAGGTAATGTAGCAACTGCTGAAGCTACTCGAGATTTAATAGAAGCTGGCGCAGACGCTATTAAGGTTGGTGTTGGACCAGGATCGATCTGCACGACAAGAATCGTTACAGGATGTGGATATCCACAACTATCAGCAGTAATGAATTGTGCAAAAGAAGCAGATAAACATAACATTCCAGTTATTGCAGACGGTGGTATTAAACAATCTGGAGATATAACAAAAGCAATTGCTGCAGGTGCTTCAACTGTTATGTTGGGAAGTATGTTAGCAGGTACTGAAGAAAGTCCTGGCAAACCGTTGATTAAACAAGGTAAAAAATATAAAGTTATTAGAGGCATGGCTTCATTTGGAGCTAAGCTAGGGAGAGATGCAAAAGAAAAAAATAAATTAGATATAGCAGAATATGTTCCTGAAGGTGTTGAAGCTACTGTTCCTTATAGAGGCGGAGTTTCTGACATTATTTACCAATTAATGGGTGGTTTTAGATCAGGTATGAGTTATTGTGGAGCAAAAAAGATTAAAGAAATGAGAGGCAAGTGCGAATTTGTTAGAATAACCTTAGGCGGACTAAGAGAAAGCCATGCACATGATGTTAATCTTGTTTAATTTTATTGACAGATTTTTTTAGTTTCAAAAGGTTGTTTTGTATAATGTCCCAGATTATTTCTAGTTCAACTTTGGAGTATGTATGAATTAAAACATCTCTTAATCCAGCTATCTTTTTCCATTCAATATTAGGATATTGTTTTCTAATCTCATCTGGAATATTTTTTACAGCTTCACCTATAATTTCAAGATTTCTGAGAACAGCATCAATAACTAGTTGATTATTATTAAATTCATGATAAGTCATATTTTTTGTGTATTCTTCAACCTTTTCAATACATTCTACAATATCTTCTAAATAAAGACTATAGTCCCTTGACATATTTTGCCTCGTTTTTTACATATTTAATACCTGGTTTTAAAGCACCTTCCATAACTAAATCAATTTTTTTATTAAATAGATCTTCTAGTAAGAACTTTAATTCCATATAATTGTCAAATGTAGGGTTTTTTAGTGCAACAATAAAGTCTAAATCACTGTCTTTCTTCTGCTGGTCTTTTGCATATGAACCAAACAAACCTAATTTTGTGACACTTAATGCTTTAATCTTTTTTTTATTTTTTTCAAGGATATCTAATATCTCAGTTACTGTTAATTTTTTTGCTTTTAAGTTAATCAAGGAGATATTCTCTTTTTCAGCGTATTTTTCCACAACATAGTCTATTGCTTTACTCTTGTCTTTGAAATCATGTTGTATTTTTACAATGTTCAATATTTTGTTTGTGAAATCATTTAATTTTACTAATGCGTTTACCAACTTAGTTCACCTTAGTTAGAATAAGTTAAACTTATTTATAAATGTTATCATTAAGGTTATTCTTAAACAAACATTTTATTAATTTCTTATTTTATTGAGTTTTTAATGGATAATTTAGTCTACCTAAAAACTGGAATGGAATGGAGAGATTGGCTTAGTAAGAATCATGATAAAGAAAAAAAAGTTTATTTGATAAAATACAAAAAACATACTGGAAAACCAACATTAACTAACAGAGAAGCAATGGGTGAAGCAATTTGTTTTGGATGGATTGATACAACAATTAATAGAATTGATGATGAAAAATATTCTCAATGTTTTGTTAAAAGAACTGAGAAGAGCAGGTGGAGTAATAATACATTAAGTTATGCAAAAAGATTGATCAAAGAAGGTAAGATGACACCAGCAGGTCTTAAAATGTATAAACTTGGACTAAAAAAACCTGTGATAGATCATAACCTTCCCAAGAATCCTATTCCTCCAAGTGATCTAATGATTGAATTAGAAAAAAATAAAACAGCATTGAATAATTTTAATAACTTTGCTCCTTCATATAAAAGGTTTTACATTTACTGGATTGAACATGCAAAAAGACAAGAAACACGGAATAAACGAATCAAAGAAGTTTTTAACAGATCATTAGAAAATAAAAAACCTGGTGTTTAATTGTCACATAACTCTTGCGCTAACCCAACATAATCTTTAGGTTCTAATTTTAATAATGTTTCTTTATCTTCTTTTTCTATATCTAAATTTTCAATAAATTCTCTTAGTTCATTTAATGTTAGTTTTTTTCCTCTTGACAAATCTTTTAATTTTTCATACGCATTTACTTGTTGATTTTTTCTTAATATTGTTTGGACAGCTTCTGTCAACACTTCAGGATGTTGTTCAAGATCTTTGTTTATTTTTTCCAAATTAGGAACTAATTTTTTCAAACCTTTTAATGTTGAATCATATGCAATAACACAATGTGCAAAACTTACACCAATGTTTCTCATGACTGTACTATCGCTTAGATCACGTTGTAACCTTGATACTTGTAATGATTCAAACCCAGTTAACAATGAATTTGCTATTTTAATATTACCTTCAGAATTTTCAAAATCAATTGGATTAACTTTATGAGGCATTGTTGAACTTCCTATTTCAGAATCTTTTTTCTTTAAACTAAAATATTCCTGTAATATGTACAACCATATGTCTTTATCTAGATTTAAGATTATATTATTAATTCGTTTAACAACATGGAACAATTCTATTAATGTGTCTTTTGGTTCTATCTGGGTTGTTATTAAATTTTGTTCTAACCCTAATTTGTTGATGAATGTCTTACTAAACTCTATCCAATCTTTATCAGGTTCTGCAATCGTTAACGCACTATAGTTACCAGTTGCTCCGTTTAATTTAGCTGTTAATTTGATTTGTTTTAATTTGTTAAATTGTTTTTTTAATCTTACACTGAAAACAAAGAACTCTTTTCCTAATGTAGTTGGCGACGCAGGCTGGCCATGAGTTCTTGCTAGCATTGGTACAGATTTATTTTCATTGCTTAGTTCTTTTAATTTGTTAATTATTGATTCAATTTTTTTATTAAAAAAATCTTCAACAAATTCTTTAACTATTAATGAATATGCTAAATTATTAACATCAGCGCTTGTTAATCCATAATGAACAAATTCTTTAACAGTATCAGGAACTTTTTTTTTAATATAATATTCAACAGCTTTAACATCGTGGTTAGTTTTTTTCTCAATTTCTTTAACTTTCTTTGCTTCTTCTAAATCAAAGTTATCATGAAGATCTAAATAATCACCTTTACCTAACTCTTTCAAATATTCGAGTTCAACAAATAACCTTTTTTTTATTAAAGCATATTCAGAGAAATATTTGTTTAATTTTTTTGTTTTGTTTGAATAACGTCCGTCTATTGGTGAGATTGAAGTTAAGGTCATAATAAAGAAGTATTTTGTTTAAATTTATATTGTTATTCCCATTCTATAGTTGCTGGAGGTTTGGAAGTATAATCATACATAACACGATTGATACCTTCCACTTCGTTAACAATGCGAGTTCCAATATGTACAATAAGATCCGGGGGCAAAAGTGCAGCAGTAGCAGTCATAAAATCATCAGTTTGTACTGCCCGAAGAACAACAGGTTCTTCATATGTTCTATCATCTCCCATTACTCCCACAGATTTAACTGGAAGAAGAACTGCAAAAGCTTGGGCACTTCCCTCACTTCCTTTCATTCTTAATAATCCTGCTTGATCTAGTTCACTAGTAAAAATGTAATCTGCATCCCGCAAACGCTCTAATCGTTCCCATGTAACTTCACCTGGGCAACGTATAGCTAATCCTGGTCCAGGGAAGGGTTGGCGCCAAACAATTTCGTCAGGTAGTCCTAATGCTTCGCCAATAGCTCTGACTTCATCCTTAAAGAGATATCTTAAAGGTTCGATTAATGTGAATTGCATATCATCAGGCAAACCACCTACATTATGATGAGTTTTTATTCGATGTGCACCTTCATTTCTTTTATCTTCTGCACTTTCAACGACATCAGGATATATTGTACCTTGGATAAGAAATTCTGGTACAGGAGATATTGTCTTTGCATATTGTTCAAAAATCCTAATAAATAGTTCACCAATGTGTCTTCTCTTTGCTTCAGGTTCTGTAACACCGTTCAATATATCCATGAAATCTTCAATAGCGTTAAGACCAGTGAAATTCGGTATCACTTTTTGGAATGTATTTACAACTTGTTCAGGCTCACCTTTTCTAAGAAGACCATTGTTTACAAAAGCAGCATACAATCTATCGATCCATTCGAGCGCTACTAATGCAGTAGCTACTGAAGAGTCGACTCCACCACTTACAGCTGAAAGGATTGGGCCCTGGTAATCGCCTATAGTTGCTCTAATATAGGCAATGCTTTTGTCAATCATTTTTTCAGGAGTCCAAGTTCTTTTAGCCTGACAAATATCTAAATAATTCTTAAGCATATGTCTTCCAAACGGCGTGTGATTAACTTCAGCATGAAATTGAATACCGTAGATATTTCCACGATGAATAGCAGCAGAATGACCATAACTTGATCTTGCAATAACGTTAAATCCTTCAGGTAATTCAGTAACAGAATCACCGTGGCTCATCCAAACGTTTGTTGATTTAGGTATATCCTTAAACAAAAGATTATCAGTTAGTATTGTTATGGTATTGTCACCATATTCTTTTTTATCATAGGACTCAACTTTTCCACCGAGCAGATAACTAATTAATTGCATACCATAACAAGTTCCCAGAACAGGTACTCTATCTTGAGTTAGAATATTTTTATCAATTGTCATTGCTCCTGCTTCGTATACACTGTCAGGTCCACCTGAAATAATAACTCCTTCAAGCCCTGGTTTGTTTAATTCATCCCATGGAGTATCATGTGGTACAATTTCAGAATAAACGTTATCTTCTCGAACTCTTCTTGCTATAAGTTGAGTATATTGGCTTCCACAATTAATAATACTAATCATGCTATCACTTAAATTACTCCACCCCGTATACTTTTTCTAATATTTCTACTATTTATATCCTTTTCTAGTTTCAGTAATAACTAATTGTGTTTACTCTAAAATAGAAATAAATAAAAAGAAGTAAATAATTAATTTAATTGGGGAATGCTAAATTAAAAACAAAATAATTCTCATAAAACTTTTTTTAAGCAAACAGAAGGGGGAATGCAATGGCAGATGAGTATGAATATAGATTTGTTCCTAATAGTGAAGTAATTCGTGATGTTGTTACAATAGGGGATCAAATGATGGAGTTGTGCGCTGGAGCAAATACAATAAATTTAATTTACATTTTAGTTGGTGCAGACTGGCCAGCTCAGAATCTAATACCACATCTTAATGCTCTAGGATTGAGTGTAAATGTTTTTACTGAACAAACATCAAAATATGGTGAAAATAAATCAGGTAATATAGTTGAATGGGTTAAAGAATTGTCACCATTAGAACAGATAGAGTTAATTAGTAGTATGAGTGAGGGAGTGCCTACTTTTTTACTGGATGATCTTGTGCAAGATGGAAGTACATTAGATGTTGCTAGCGATGAGTTAGAATATATGAAAAGAAAGGACCATAGATCCAGAAAAATAGAAGCGTTCTCTAGAGATTACAGAAGATTAATGAAATCAACAGGAGAGCCTCAAATAGAAATTAGTTCACAAGCTAGATATATTTGGGCAGAAAATAACATTAGTCGTTATCTGACTATGCCAGTTGAAAAATTAAATGCACCAATTTTTAGGGGTGTTTTACACGTAAAACCAGATTATGCTGCTGCGGGACAATCGTTGGAGGGATTACATTTCCATGCACAAGTATTTGAGACACCCTCTAGTGGATTACCATTATGGGTTGCATATGAATATAAACCAGAAACCTGGAGACCTTTACTTCCAACAATAGATATCCCTGTTGATCCCAAAGCAATTCCACCTTGGGTAAATCTTCAAATAGTGATGGATGAGTTAGGTTTAGATTATAGTGGAGTGGTTGACATACTCAGAACTCAATCTCACTCTTGACAATTGTCTCTGATCTCTTTGGCCCTATTGATACTATTGATATTGGAACTCCTAAACATTCTTCCATGAATTCTAAATACGCTTGAGCATTTTCATCAAGTTCTTCGTAACTTTGTTCATTGCCTGTTATGTTAAACCCAGGAAATTCTTTGTACTCAACTTCGCATTTTTCTAATTGGTCAATTGTTAATGGAAACTCAACTTCTTCACCATCTTTAGTATATTTAACACCAACTTTTACTGTTTCAATACCAGATAACACGTCAAGTTTGGTTATTGCTAATGACGTGAACCCGTTCAGCCTAGTAGAATATTTTAACATAACCAAATCTAACCAACCACACCTTCTTCTTCTACCAGTTGTTGTACCAAATTCTTTACCAACATCAACTAAATGGTCACCTGTCTTATCGTGTAGCTCAGTTAAGAAAGGACCTGCACCTACTCTTGTGGTGTAAGCTTTTACAATCGCAACAACGTTTAATTTGGTAGGCGGTATACCAACATCTGCAAATATTCCTCCTGAAATAGGATGTGAACTTGTAACATAAGGATATGTACCATAACTAATATCCAAGAAAGTACCTTGTGCACCCTCAAATATTATTTTCTTATCTTTAGCTTCATACACAAGTTTAGAAACATCTCCAAGATATTTTCTTAATTTTTCAGCTAACTGAGAATATTCATTATAGATCTCTTCTTCATCTAATTCAAATTCTTGACCATACACATTCTCAACAATTTTTTTCTTATGAATAAAGTTATTATGTAACTTTCTTTTAAATACTTCAGGATCTAACATCTCAACAAACCTAATAGATGTTCTACCGTATTTATCACCATAAGCAGGTCCAATTCCTCTTTTAGTTGTCCCAATTTTTTTATCTTTCAAAGCAATTTCAGACATGCCATCTAACACATTATGATACGGCATAATAATAGAAGTTAATGGATCAATAACTAAATCAACTTTAATATTTCTTTGTTCTAATGCATCTAACTCTTTAACTAGCACTCTTGGATCAAGAACAACACCGTTTGCTATCATACACTTTTTTCCATGAATAGCGCCAGAAGGTATTAAGTGTAGTTTATAAGTTTCATCTCCTACAACAACGGTGTGGCCGGCGTTGTTTCCACCTTGAAATCTTACAACATAGTCTGCTTTTTCAGCTAGAATATCCGTGCACTTCCCTTTTGCTTCGTCCCCCCACTGAGAACCTATAATTGCTACTTTGTTCATTTATATCATTCCTCCATTATTTTAATTTTCTTGTAGTTTTTTATTGCACTTTCAAATTTTCTTTTTTTATTTATATGTAAATCCAATAATCCCAGGTTATATAACTTTTTAAAATTAATTGAATTAGTAATTATAACAGCTTCTGAGTTTTTTGTGAGTTCATCCTTTGAAGGATAAATCTTTAGTTTTCTTAAACATTTTTTGTAGAATTCTCTTCTTGTTTTTGACTTAACACTTATTTTTACATTATTTATGGTTTTCCTTGAATTAGTTCTTACACATCCCTCTGAAGCGAAGATACCTTTTAAATAAGAGATTATATAATTCTTATTTGTAAGAACCAGATCCCTCAGATTCTTAAGTAGAAACAGATAATATAGTTTAAACAATCTATTGTGAAAAACTAATTGGATATTAGGCTTAACACAATTCTGTCCTATTTTAGGTTTTCTAAATTGTATTTTTTTAATTCCATAATCTATTAGTTTTTCTTTTTGTTTCTCAAATTCTTCGTTATAATTTAGATTAGGGAGTTCAGGATAGATCCTAATGGCGTTCTTATTAATTCCTAATCTTTCAAACCATTTAACTTGATGCACTACTAAATTAATATTAGAATTTGTAAATGTAATATGCACATCCCCATATGCTTGAGTACCGTCTCCCTGCTGCAACCCAAGACCTTCAAAGAAAAAATTGTCTGTTCTGATATATCTTGGAAGAAAGATGAAATTATTATGAAAATCATTTGATTTGTATCCAATCCAAATAAATTCATCAGGAATGTTTAGATAAATCCATTCTTTTTCATAGTAAAAATCATCTTTTTTCGGAACATAATTTCTGAATATCCAATTATCATGAATTTTAATGGAAACTCGATTTTTTATAATTTTGTAAGGGATTCTAAACTGTGCACCCCAGTAGTTTGGCTTTATTAATTTGGATCTTTTTTTGAATTCTTCCAAATGTTCGATCTTGGACCACAAAGAATTTTTTATAATACTTTGATCGGCTCTTGAATCGGTATATCTAATTGTGTCTAATTCTACAGAAAGATTTTTTGGTAGTGGCCAACTTTGTTTCCACCTTCGAAACTTAATGGTTTTTGGGTGAGTTTTTATTTCAATATTTTGAATATTAAACTTTTCTTTTACAAATTGATTAAATTCAGTAGATTGAAGTGATTTTAATAAGTCAATTTTATTGGAGTCTGATTGGAAGTGTTTGGATGGTTGTTCATTAATTATGTTTAAACTCATGTTATTACACCTCTTTTGATTTCTTTCATACCCTTGCATATATTGTTTGCAAAGAAATCTTCTAAGGAGGTAAACAAAGAGTTTAACTTATTGAAAACGGAAATCATAAAGAACCACTCCATTGACTACCTATTATTGCAATAATTTTTAACCACCCCAATAAATTTTAAACAATTTTCTGTATAAAAATCTTTAGATTATCAAACCAAAAAGTATATAAAGGACATAGCTCCATAAAATATATAGCACAAAGACTAGGGGTTTTATTATTTCAGAGGAACTTTTGTTCCTCAACATTTTTTCTTGAGAACTTATAAATTTTATATTGTGTCAAGCCTATGCAAATAATCTAAGTGCCAGTTTTTAACTGATTGTAAAAATACATAACCCATGTTCATATCACTTTGTAACGCAGAAATGTTAGCTTGCCTTTGTTCTTCTCTCACTGTCCTGTCATGAAATCCTTTGAATGCTATTAACTGTCTTAGTTCAGGTGAGCTTGTGATAGTGTCCAATCTAGCCTCGTACACAGGTATGTCTTGTGGAGATGTTCCCTTTTCAAGGACGTTCATGTAACACCCTGCAGCATGTGCAGGATCTGCACCTTCAGAAAGATTCCTGAAAGCATCACTGTCTAATAAATGTGATATATCAGCTTCTCTTTGTTCAGCATAAGGAACACAGTATTCTTTGGTTTGATTAAGTGTATTGTGTATTCTTAAAGCTGAAATCATTACTACTTTATCTAACGAACTACCACAAAACACAGTACCATAACCACGCCTATCATAATTTTTACCAAACATATGATCTGGTTTTTCATCTCTTTTCCAGTTAATGAATAGCATGTATCTATCAGTAACATAATTAGTCTCGTCAAGGATAACAAGTTTAGGAATACAATCTTGTCTTGAATCTCTTTTTACAGCTTCTCTGATTTGAGTTTCTGTTAAATGTTCAATTAAAAAATGTGCCAAAAGCTGGTTTCTTATACTTTTAGATTCAAGAGTACTAAAATCTAGATGTGGTACTGCTTTCTGGAATATTTTAGCTATTTTGGCTTGATAGAGCTCGTTTAACATTTTCAATTACATTAAATCCTTTTATAATTTCATCGTATTGACCTAGTTCTTCTTTTTCAAAAGTTCTTCTGACCAAATCTGGTTGACCTAATAATGCTTCTTCTCTCATTAGTTGTCTAATAATACCATATTTATAGTAGATTTTTTTTCTTCTAAAATAATCATGAATAGTCCTAGTAACAAGATCTCTAATTTCTTGATCTGGCCTGGCGTCAATGTCATGTTTTGTTTTTTTAATAACATTTCCTCTTGGAATTTTTTCAATATGTGACATACCTTCACGGGCCACGTAAAGAAAACGATGTTCAGTACCAAGGACAATATACTCCTGACCAGTCTTCATACCATAGACTTGAACAGGCGCCATTGGTTTTCTCTTTGGAAGTCTTGAACCTGTCTCAGCTAACATTTCTAAATCATCTAGATGATCATCATCAGGTACAACATGATAAAGAATGTTTGCATTTGTAATGGTAACAGTATCGCCGGGAAGTATATTGTCGGCAGGGCTTTGGCTTGGGAGTATGTTTACTACATTCTCTTGTTTAATCTCTTTTTCTGATACCATTCCTGTCACAGGAAAAGTTACACACGCAGTATATCTATGAAAACCTCTCACATTGGTAACAAGACCAATACTTCCACTAAGGTTATTATCATCAGATGTTTCGTGGTACAGTACTATCGCAACAGTACCTTCTTCACGTACACGCCTGCCAATGTTAATCCATGATATAGGATAATTAGGTTGAATTAATTCCAGACAATAATCCATTGCATCTCCTACTTGGTAAAGAGGAAAAAATCTTTTTGTAGCGTTCAATACATCTCTACGAATGTGATATTTCATTATTTCAGGTAATATTGGTGTTGGATCAGATCCATCATCAGTGTTAAGCCTGTCAACTAGTCTTTTAATGTATGTACTATCACTTGTCATATTTTCCACCTTCTATTAATGACATGTGATAATATGCTACAGTTGAGAAAAATACTTTCCTGAAATGATGGTTGCTTAACAATGCATTATCTGTTTTTTGCGAAATCTGTGTATTTTGAATCAGTGTTTGGTAAAATCTTGAACCAACTAGTAGAATCAAGTCAAAAGTTTTTTGAACTGTCTTTAAACGTTCTTCTAACCCATGTAAATGACTGTATAAAATATGAGCAGCTATCAATGTTTCTGGGTTTAGACCAACCAGACCTTTTCCTGGTTGCTGATATTCTTCGTCACGTTCAGCTAAAATGTTATCAGGAGTTACAGGAATAATATCCGTTTCTGGTATACCTCGATGTTTGTAGTACTTCCTAATAGTTTCTCTTTCATACATATCCATTGCTAAACTATGCGCAATTCCTTCTAACGGAAGCTTAACAATATTATAAAATGAAGGATCTCTTCTTGCTTGTGATGTATTTGCAAGATAATGGTTCCTGATTCTCATTAAACTTAGTCTTATTACAGCGTCATGCTCATTTTCAGCAGTCCTTAATACAGAAACAAACCGCTCAGTTGAAATAGGAGTTCTTTCATCGTCATCAAAATAGTATCGACGGTCTCGGCGAGAAATCCTACCAAGAAGGTGTGTGTCACCTATTTCTAAACCAGAAGCTAGAAATTGAAGTAATGAAAATACTCCTGGACTGTATTTATCAGCATCACTTTGACCTGGTAAGTGATATTTGCCTCCATCGAAAAACATTCTTCCAGACAAAGGTTTAGATCTTGATAAAACAGAAGAGATTTTTTTTACAGGATCAAAATCATGATGAGACTGGCTAGGTATAATATCAATTTGTTTTTCAGGAAGACCGCTCCTAACTCTTGCAACTAAATCGTTTTTACTAGGCATTTTTATGGATCATACCTCCTCCATTGTCATAAGTGCATACTCCAGGTCTGTCAGACATTAATAACCTATCGGGAATTACGGGATCATACGCTACAACACCATTTATTAGCGGACCATAAATTTCAGGATGAAGAACATTAGCTAGGCTAAGAGCTGCATATGCTCCAACACTCATGTTAAGCCAAGTATTTTGTGGAGTTAGTTCTCGTTCACAACTTTCTCTGCGTGCAGCTTCATCTTCAGCAGCTTTTTCACTTAAACTAATCATACAATCAAAACATAGGGTTTTGTTAGGTACAAAAACTTGCGTGTTAAACCCATCATGCCGGCCTGAAGCAGATATAACAGGTGTTTTTGTATTAAGTCCTAACAAGTATCCTAATCCTCTTGAATAAAAATTGTCAAACCCGTCTAATAATGCAGAATATGTTCTTTCTGGTAGCCAATCAGGCGTAAATTCTTCAACATAGCCTGTTGAAAGTGTTCTTTGGTCAGTGATTGATTGAATTCTTTGTGCAGACGCAACAGCTTTATCTTCATTAACTGAATTGTACAATAATAATGTTCTAATAATATTGCTAGACTTAGTAAAACCTAAGTCTAAGAAATCCATTCTTTCTAATGGTAGAAAAGACCAAGGAAAGCAAGTATTACTGGCTACTGCTCCTGAACCTAATGACAGTATTGACTCGCCTTTGAAATGTCTCGGATCTAAATATACTGGAGCATCATTTCCTAAAGGTTTGAAAATGTTTTTTCCGTGGCCAAATTTTAAAAAAAGAGGTTCAGTAAGGCATTCTTCTTTTCCAATAATATATTGCACAATTACGTCAGCTGCTAACCCTGCCATGAACATTCCTATTATGTTTTTTGTAGCAATTGCGCCTGATTTTAGAATTCTACCTTGACCAATCTCGCCAAACACAGCTTCTTCAAGTTCACTAAACCCTGGCATTGTTATTCCTTCTTTAGGATCTGAGTCAGGGTGCGCGAACATTAATTTTCCATAACCAGGAATAACAGAAGTGCTAACTAGCCCAATATTGTTCGTTCTTGCATATTTAAGCGCAATTTCTTTTGAACGAGAACTATTTGTACAGTCAATAATTCCAGTAGATCCTTTTAATAATAAAGAACTAGTATAAGTTTCTAACCTGGCTTCTTCACCAACAACAGGTGTTCCTGGTCCATTGAAATTTGTTAGAGCTTTTTCATAACTCGTTGCACTCATTCCTGGATCAAGAGGAATATCAATCAATTTTTCATTACGAGTTGTTTTAATAAGCCCGATTAGTTTAACAGGAATGCCTGCGGTTATTAATGGAAGTGCAAAAAATTTTACAATTGGACTGTCATAAACTATTGTGATTAAAGAAGAATTCTGTAATATGTCCAATCCTTCGACTCCAATTGAGAGTGCTAACCTGTTGAATCTTTCCAGTGTCATTTTACAAGTAAATTTTTAGGTATGTATTCTTTTACTAACTGTGTTTGTTCAGGTATAGATTTTTCTACAAACTGTTTTATGAATTCATATTCTTTGCTCCAACCCTCTGTCATCGTACCATTTATTATTCCATCTCTAACAGAAGCAAGGTTAAGATGTTTTGTTGAAATAAACTCTTCTGCTCTATTACAATAAGGAACATCACCCAATAGATTGACAGAATCAGTTAAACTAAATCCGCTTTGCATGCATGTTAGCAAATCATGAACATATAATGAATATTCTGCCTCTTCTGTTATATATAGACAAGCCTTAATGTAAAACCTTTCAATAATTTGTTCAGTGTCTTGAGCTATTGACGTGATAATTGTAGGCGGTGGTTGAACAGGTATAGCTTGAAATCTTTGGAGTCTACTAGTTATAGTTGGAACAGCTGGTGGTGAATACCAACGTATTTTTTCAAGCACTTCATCTCTTAAGCCAGACCTAATGTAACTCAAGCCACGTCCTGAAGATACAGGGATAACATCTGCTTCAAACGCATCTTGGGTAATGCCAGTTATTGCGTTTCTAACAACCATACTAATTTCACCGAACACTTCTGTTCCGTCTTTATTATAAATTAAACTAGTGAACACACTTACATATCTATTTTGGAAAGCTTTCATTTCTCCGTGTTTTTCAAAATAAGCTTGTAACAACCCACTTAACCCACCTGCATTGTCAAGAGAATTTGGATTAATACCGAGGCTTTGAAGAAATGCAGATTCTTCATCAGCTTGGTCAAGAGGCAGCTCTAAAGTTGCTTGGTAAGGAGTAGCACCGTTTAGTACAATGAACCCAGGTTTTGATTCAACAGTGTACTGACCTATTCCTTGGAACACAGCAGGGTGCTGGCTCATGAACTCAAAAGGATACCCATAACTGTGCGAAGACAGGTTGGGATCGTCATGACTTGTTGATGAATGTGGCATCCCTTCAGTAAAAGGATGCCTATGCACAATACCTATAATAACTAATTGTTCAGGTGTCTCGAGCCTTCCAGAAGTATAGTTAATTTCATACAATTCCTGCATTGTACTTCGCACAGATCCTGGCAAAGGAAATACTCTGCTGGGTGTAACAAACTGCTTATCATGGATTAGAGAACCAACGTGCAACCCAGGATTTTTTATTTCACCTAAGCTAAACCCTGTCCATTCTAATAACTGATCACTTTCTTGGTCAAGAAGTCTTCCTGTATCAATGTTTTTTTCATGTGGTTTTTCATCTATTTCAATCTGATGATACGGCAACAACATGGATAAATCCATCCTGCCTTTTTTTGAAGACGCAATTGCTGCTCTTACTCTTCCAGTGATGTCAAAACTCGATACCATGTTCAATATTGTGTATGTTTACTAATTGATAACCTTGATCAATAGCTTGTTGTTTTGTTATCAATTGTTTATTATCCAGTAACTCAGTAAGATTCAGTTCCTGATGGTGACGCATTATGAAACCTTTTCTTAGACTTGACAAAAAATTGTTAAGCGCGTAGTTCATGAAAGTTTCAAACCCGTCAGGATCACACGGAAAATGTGGGTAACCTGAAACATGACATATAGTTCTAAGATAAGGAAATTTTGCTGCTAGAACAGGATTTAATATTGGTACCTCTGACCTGAACGGACCATCCTCTTCAATAGGTCCCCAGTATACAACACCACCTTCTTGTTCACTATAACCAAGGTATTTTATTTCAGCGTTTACAACTTTTAGACCAATACCAAACCGTCCTGCGTTACCGTCTTTGTCATGAGGCATTGGCCAAAATAAATTTTCATCAAAATGCGTTTGCCTGGCAAACTTTTTTATAACACGATACGCATAATAATAGTCTCCATTTCTAATAAATCCAACATTTTGATCCGGAATTTCAAACTGGTCATATCCCATTAATGGAAAATATTTAACATCACTTACTACAATTTGATCAAATTTTTCTAATTGTTCAGTTAATTCTAAAACTGCTAAGTTGGTATGGTTTTGTGCCAAAGCTTCCCTGTAATCGTCTATTAAAGACTCTGAATTAAGAGGTTCAAGATCTGGCCTGAAAATTTTTCTTTTATACCTGACTTGTGTACTGGATCTTTTACCAGGACGATCACAAATATAGACACGTCCGCCAAAAATTAGTAAAGGTGTAGCTTTTGTGAGCCTGTTATAAACAGAACCTTCAGTTACATCAGCGGCTCCTCGAAATACTGGATGAGATGAAATTGGTTCGTAATATTGAGTATGTATTCTTTGTAATGTATCTTGTTTTACGTCCCAGTTAATAGTAGTTTCGTCCGTAAGCTCACCAATACCTTGCGCGATTAACTCTGCAGAACTTGGTGCTCTAACTTCACCGCCTATTATTGACTGTACTCTTAAAGAAAGCTCAGCAGATACCATGTGTTGAAACAATTCCTGAACAATGTATTTTACAAGATTATACCTGTTCATATGGTCCAGTTTTTCAGGATTTTCCCTGGTTAACTGATCTTCAATAAACGTTTCTCTTTTATGGTCAACATGGCGACGGTTTTGTAAATAATCGTCTTTTTCAATTGTTTCTAAAGATATACCGTGACTAAGGGCCAGGCTAACTGTTTCACTACCAACAGTTTGCTCAAGAGTACCAGTAGAAGAACTGCAAGTGTCGCCTATTAAATGTACTTTGTCATCTATAATAAAAAGATTATGCCATCCAAGAATAGCTTGTTCAATAAGTGACTCGTACATTGCATTATCATTCTTAGCCAGGATGCCCCACTACCTGGGTTACAACATTAACAATCTGCAGTTGAGTTAACTCTTCAGGAGATATACCTGGTAATAAATCAGGTTTTGGAGTAACAAGATATTCAAGTAACTTTGTTTTAGTACCTTGTTCAATTTGGTTGTCGTTTACAACAATTTCAAATTTTAGTGTTGATCCGCGTTGTCTACCTTCATATTTACTCATAAATTGGGAAAATGCTTGAGCAGGTTTCACTCCTTTGATTTTAGCACGTTCCACAGCTTGATTGTACAATGCTAGAGCATTTCCACGTTCAGACTCACTATATACATTGTGGTCATGTGCATAACTTAATATTAAATGCATTATAGCAGTTATGACCGGCATGTTAAGAAGTCTTTCAGCTCCTCCTGGAACATTGTCTAACTGTGCAATAGCTTGTCTGTGCGTTGTTTGGTCACTTGTAGGAAGTATGAATGCAAGTCTTTGAACACCTGTCTCTAAATCAGTGACTGTTGTTGGTATTTCTACTTCTTGGACGGCACCTTCAAGTTGACTTCCTTGAGATTCTGGCTGGGCCTGTGCTATTCTATGTTCATATGTTCTTAAATCTTGATAACTAGCAAAATCAACGTTCCCTCCACCATCTCTAAATGTGCCAGGTCTTACAGCGCATATATCTCCTGTATTCAAACTAGATGAAGTTGGTGCATTTTCTAAGTATACTTGTCTACCATTCCATTTTATCCAAGGGTCACCTTTCCCTCCTCTACCTATACCTTTAATTTCATGCTTCTGTAAATATATATCATCTGCCATATTAAAACCCCCTTTAAATATTCAATTTAATGTTTAATACATTATAGAGAAAATTACTTATATTTTCATGTGCATAAAGTAGTAACATTTTCCATATCTTCCATCGTCACCTTTATAAATTGTCCGTGTTTTCTTGTGATAAGGAGGTCATGATCATGAAAGAGCCAAGTTCAAAATTTATTAAGGTAAGATGTCCAAAGTGCAAGAACGAACAGGTTGTGTTCGGGAAAGCAGCAATGGAAATTAAATGTCTTGTTTGTAACAGGGTAATTGCTGAAGCAACAGGCGGTAAAATCAGGGTAAAGGCTAGAATATTAGAGGTACTTGAATAAACATGTTTTATAGAAAAACAGGGTTACCTGAAGAATCTGATTTAGTAATGTGTACAGTTACAAAGATACAATATTCTAGTGTTTTTGTTAAGATTGACGATTATAGCACTTCAGGTATGATCCATATTTCTGAGATAGCAGCTGGCCGTATTAGAAATATTAGAGATTATGTTAAAGAAGGTAAGAAAGTTGTTTGTAAAGTATTAAGAGTGCATCGTGATAAAGGACACGTTGATTTATCTTTAAGACGAGTCACAGACGGTCAAAGACGTAACAAAGTTAATGATATTAAATTAGAGCAAAAGGCTGAGTCAATTATTGAATATGTTGCAAAACAAAAGAAAGTTGAGGTTAGAAAATTATATACTGACATTTCTAAGGAAGTGTTCAAAGATTATGATTACATACACCATGCGTTTGAAGATGTTGTAGCAGGTGAGTTTGACCTTAGTAAAATATTGGACAAGAAATTAGCAGATCCAATTAATGAGCTTGTTATGCAAAGGTTTAAACCGCAGAAAGTTGAAATATCAGGTGTTCTTAAACTCTCAACGTACGAAGGTAACGGTGTTGAGATTGTTAAAAAAGCATTAACTGAAGCTGCAAAAACTAAAGATGCAGAAATTAGGTATTTAGGCGGTGGAAAGTATAAGGTTAGTGTTGAAGATTTTGAATATAAAGATGCAGAGCCTAAACTAAAACAAGCTACTGAATCTGCTATTAATCACATGACCAAACACAATGGTGTTGGTGAATTTACTAGACATAAGGCATAGTTTAAGTTTAAAATGAAACATATTCTTAAATGCCAGAAATGCGGCAATTATACTCTTTCTGATAAATGCGAGTGCAAAGGTAAAGCAATAGAAAATAAACCACCTAAATACAGCCCTGAAGATAAGTACGGCGACTATCGCAGAAAAGTTAAAGAAAAAGAATGGAAAAAACAAAGGTTGGTTTAATACTATTTTGCAAGGTGATAATCAACTTGACTCCCCTTATAAATTGATGCAATTTGAATTTGTTTTTCAGTAATACCTAATATTGATGCAATTTCCTTTTTAGTTAAGTTTTCTGGCATTAACTCAGGCACAAACAAAACATTTCTAGATCCAACAATAGAAGTGTAATCTCCTCCACCAACTAAGTCCCATTCTCCAGTTTCATTAGTTGTAAGTACATCATACGGAAGAGAAATACCAGATTCTGGTGTTGGATCAGCTTTCGGGTCAGCATCAGGCGGCATTTTGTCTATATCACCATTATAATATTGTTTTACAATATCAATTTGAGACCACGCTCTTAAGACTTCATTAACAGTAAGGCCAACAGTGCTAGGTTTAAAATTATATTCTCCAGTTTCATCTCTAGGAAGATAAGCAAGTACTAGTGCAGGTAGACTATCAAGTGACCCATTAAAAGTTTGAGAAGCATAGTGCGCTGCGAGAGCATAACTTGCGTCAAGTCTTTGGTTAGGATCAAATATTGGACTAGTGATATTTGGGTATTTTTCATCAAGTAAAATATCTTTAAAGTTCCCTCTTTTGTTTTCAATAACAGAGTACATGTGTGATAATTTAAATCCAAATATTTCATGCCTAAACACAATCCATTTAGCAATATCTATTATTGAATGTACTACTCCTATTAAGAATGGTTGGTCTTTGTGAAAAACAGCAGTTTTTGAGAACGGAGTGAAGATCCTCATATCAAGATTTTCACTTTGATTCATTTGATAACAGGTGATAAATATTTGTAGTAGTGTTGTCCATGTGGTTACGCCTGTATCAACAACATCATCTACAGTGGCAATTTTTCTTTTAATCGCTTCTTCTAAAGATTCGGCATCAGGATCATTTTCCAATATTTTACGAATTTTTTCAGTCAGGCCTCGTACTTTAATATCTCTTACATCATTTTCTCCGGCGTATGCGCTAGAAACATAAGGAACTATTTGTGGAAGATCAGTATCAATTAATTTAGCATATTCATCCATAACATCACTGATCAAATAAAAACCACCTCTTCCTGGAACAACAACAGTATCAGGAGTAAGAATTTTAAACATTAATTTGGCTAATTGTTTGGATAATTTTGTTTGAAATTTTTGAGAAAAGAAGACTCTTTCAACAGGCTCAGCTAATTCAGAACCATCAATACCAGAAACAGATTCCGCCCACCAATATGTTATGTTACTGTTTGTCGTCATACTATAACTTATTCCATTATTAAGGTATTATTTAAACCTTTCCATCCGTGAGTAGTTACAACTTAGTTACAAAATCTTTTTAAATTAACTATGATTATTTGTTTCAATGAACTGGAAAACACATCTCGAAGGTAAGACACCTAATTTAAAAGATTCAATTTTATTAACAGGACTACCAGGTATTGGTAATGTTGGTAAGATAGTTGTTGACTTTTTAATAGATGAGTTAAAAGCTAAGAAAGTTTGTGAGTTTACTTCGTATAGTATGCCACATTCTGTTTTTGTTAATGAAGATAATATGATTGAACTTCCGAAGATTGAATTATATTATAAAAATAAGTTATTAATTTTATCAGGTGACGCGCAGCCTATTAACGAGCAAGGATGTTACAGTTTTTGTGATCATTTACTGGACTTTTTCCAACAGCATAAATGTAAAGAAATTATTACGTTAGGTGGAATAGGGTTAAGCACCTTACCAAAAATACCAAAAGTTTATTGTACAGGTAATGATAAATCTATTATTAAAAAATATAAGAAAGACACTAACCTACACACTAGTATTTACGGTGTAGTCGGTCCTGTCATGGGCGTCTCAGGTCTATTGCAAGGATTAGCTGGTAGAAAAAATATTAAAGCTGTTTCTTTATTAGCAGAAACATTAGGTCATCCAATGTTTTTAGGATTAAAAGGATCCAGAGAAATCTTGAAAATTCTTAACAAAAAATTATCTTTAAACGTTGATTTGAAAAACATGGATAAAGAAATCAATGAACTTGAATCTAAAATGAAAATCACTGAAGATTTAATGAAATCTTCAAAAACAAAAAGAGATGTTAATTATATTGGTTAACTAATTTTTCGAATTCGTTAAGTGTTTTACTTACTTTATCTTTATCAAAGCCCCAGCTAATAATTAACAAATTATTAGTATCTTTGTCAACTTTTGTTTCAATTGAATCTTTGACACCTACCATTGCAAAGATTTTTTCAGAGTCTTGTAAGATTGGTTTACCTTCATTAATTTTTTGAGATGTTGTTTTACCATAAGGTATGTATTTATCTCCTTTTTTAGAATGTCTCAGTATAATTTCTCCTTTAATCTTATCATAATCAAACAATCCAACAGATGCCATGTTTTTCAATGAAACATAGTTAGCTAAGTCAACTGTTGAGTTAACGCTAGGGAAAATATTCTTTTTAATGTATCTTGTAACAAGAGATTCCACAGCAGGTTTGTCAGCACCAATCTTTTTATGGAAATTAATATATTCTTTACTTAATTCTTTTTTCTTCCATTCTTTAAACAATGCTTGTTTATGTTTTTCAACATAATCAGATTTTTCTTTTACAAAAACATTTTCAATAACACTTGTCTTAACAACAAGTTCTGGTGCTAGTTCCATTAAATCTTTACTAACAGAAATTAAGTCTTGTTTTACATATTCTGGTTTTTCTTCATTATACAATTCAAATAACTCACTTAAATTAATTTCAAAGGCAGCTATAGGCATCTCAACTTCAAAATTAGTTATAACTTGAGGATGTACTTCTCCAATAACACCAAGTTCTTTTTTATTAACAACAACTTTTCCAGCTCTACCAGGTATGAATGATGGATGTTCAGTTTCTTTTATATTATATTCCAAACCAACAGCTCTAAACAAACAATCAAGAACTTGCCTAATTTTAGTATAATCAACGTCTTTATTACATAACACAACACTTAAATTATTTTGTTCATGTACACCTGTTTCAGTTTCTCCTAATTTAAACACTTTGCCTGATTCAAATATATTTTGAGGATATTCATTGTGAGTATTTTCTTTCAAGATTTGCATTAAATTTGCTAACATATTATATCTCAATATGTTATATTCTTCTGATAATGAATTTGCTAACTGAACACAATCTTCAGTTTTCTGTTTCATCATTTTAAACTGAACTTTATTATTGGATAAATGATACGAACTAGTTTCTAATAAATTCAAACCAATTAAAACATTCACAACTTTTTTTCTGAACTTTTCAAATACATCTTCTTTAGCTGTTGTACCTTTTGTAGGTATTTCTTCTTTAAAATTCTCATATCCATAAGCAATTGCAACATCTTCTGCTAAATCAACTTGATGAATAACATCAGGTCTATACGAAGGTATTAATGCAATTTTATTTTCATAACCAAAACCCATTCGCTCTAAATATTTTTTAAGTTCATTTTCTTTTAGATTTAAACCAAGCCAGTCATTAACATATTTCAGATCAATTTTCATTTTAGTTGGTTTTAAATTTGGAGTAGTTATTGTTTTATCAGGATATTTAATATCTAAACTAAAAATGTCTGCACCCATGTCTGCAAACATGGTCACGAATATGTTAAGAGCATAATGAACATTATTCAAATCAGTACCAGTACATTCAATAAACACTTGAGTAGTCTTTTCATCAATTTTACCAGTATCATGAGAATTGGTATAAGGAAGCATGCACATTACATTATCTTTTGCGTCAATAAAAAAAGGATATTTTGTGTAACCAGCTTCTCTCCATTTATCTGCAATATGTTTATATTTTGGCGCAGTTGGATGAACTTTTTCAGTCTTTATTGCTGGCATTTTTTCTTCAAAGCCCAAAGGTTGAAACATAAGTTTATTTGGGTCTTTAGTTGTATATTTAATTGGAAAAGTAACATTATCAATTGGGTAAACACCATACGCAGATTTTACTCTTCTTCTACCATGTGTTGTTGCAAGCTTTTCTTGCATTTGCATTACTTCAATAATTCTTTCATTTGTGAATTTGATATTTCTAACAATAGCACATGCTGTAAAAGGTCTCATTTCAACTGATTTATCAACAATAACTTTAAACCCAGACTTCTTTACATTATATTTCCTTAGCCCAGTTTTAACACCAATAAAAGAACTTAATGCTCTACCAAAACCTTGCTCAGATAACATATCTGGCCTGTTAGGGAATATCTCAACCACTATTTCATCTTCATCAACATGTTCCAAATCTGTGCCAAGCATGGATATTCTGTCCTTTAGTTCATTATCAGGTAATTTCTTGCCCATGACTTTTTCCACAACTTTTCTGTTAACTGTTATTGTTGGCATATTATTTCATCCACACCTTAAGTTCTCTTAATTGTTTCAAATCATTCTTATAATATTGTCTTAGATCTTGTATGTCCCAGTAATCCATGATTAATCTTCCTAAACTTAAACCCCATGCAGCTACAGGCACTTCAAAACCCATTATTGGTTTTGTAACTTCTGGCCTGAAAATACCACTACCACCTATTTCAACCCATTGTTTTTTTACTGGATGCCACACATCAACTTCAGCGCTTGGTTCAGTATAAGGGAAATGGCCAGGTCGTATTCTTACATCAGGAAAACCCATTTTTGCAAAAAAATTCTTTAGATACCCAAGCAGATTTCTAAAATTTGCATCTTCATCAACAACAATACCTTCAACTTGGTAAAATTCAAACAAATGCTTCCAGTCAAGAGCTTCATTTCTAAAATTTTTACCTACTGCAAAGAACTTTCTTGGCAAATCATCTTTTTTTAATTTGCTTAATGCTTCTGCACTTAACACAGTAGTATGTGTTCTTAACAAATTTTCTTTTGCTTTTTCTTCACTCCATTTGCTGCCCCAGCCTAAACTTCCTGTTGTCCAACCCTTTTCATGTGTTTTTTTAACTCTTGATACAGTCTCGTTATCTTTAAGAATGCCTTTTTCTGGATTTTTTAGATAAAATGTATCCTGCATATCTCTGGCAGGATGATCTTGCGGCACAAATAAAGTATCAAGGCACCAAAAACTAGAATGAACCATCCTACCAGTCATTTCTTCAAATCCTAGATCAAGCCAAATACTTTTAACAAATTCAATCACTTGGTTAGTAAAATGTCTTTTTCCAGAATGTACATTAGGCACGTTAATTTCAACGTCATACCTTCTGAAATCATTTTTTTTCCACGAACCATCTTTAAGCATTTTACTTGTTAATTTATCAACAACGTTATCAGATATTTTTAACTTAGATAATTTCATACCAAGATCCGTTAACACAACTTCTCTCAAAACTTTTTTATCTTTCTTTACCATATCTTTTCTTTTCAACAATTCCTTAAACACTTTTTTCTGGTCAGTCTTTAATTTATTAAATTCAACAGGAAATTTCAGTTCCAAGAATGATTCATCGCTTGATTTTTGTTTTAATAATTTTTTACCTTCAGAAGTTATACTAATTACAAGATCTTTTTTCTTCCTAACTTCAATAGCTTTTTTTCTTTTTAACAACCCAATTGAAATATTAAGTTCATTTCTGTCAAGTTTGGTTTTTTTACCAATTTCAGTTAATGTCATTGAAGAATCTTTGACAGCATTTAGAAAACGTTTCTCAGGCAATCCTTTCTCTTTATACATTAATCCGTTTTTACCTAAACTAATAACTTCTTTTTCCTGAGACTTAATCTTAACAATATCTTTATTTTCCATCCATTGTAATGCTCGCATTACTTCAATCTCTTTTAACTTTGACTTTTCTACAATTTTATCAAAAGAAATTGACTTTTCTAAATACGGCAAGACTTTTCTTTCTAATGAATGCAGTTTTTTTGCCAACCCTTCCATGTCCATATTGTGAGAGGTTAATTCACGATTATTTTTATACTTTTGTATTAGTATTTATTTTCAATATTGTAAATAAATAACAATAAACGAAAACTATATATAGTGATAAAACTATGTTAGTATAGAAAACAGTATATTCCTAGTAGGATATGATATATTTATGACTATAAAAATGGCAGTCGCAATCCCTTTTTTAAAAAAGAAAGAAAAACCTAAGACTACAAAAGAGATTAGAGGCGAGATTAAGAAACTGCAAGGTGAGTTGAAAACTACTGCAAGTTCTGAGGCAGGTGGTGACCCAATTGCAGCCAGATTAAAAGAGTTTGGTTTTTCTCAGGAAGAATTTGAAAAGTTCCAGCACAGGATTGTGTCAACAGAATTTCCGAGCCCAGCAAGAAGGTTTAGACTTGTTCTGGAATATCCTAATTTTAACATTGAACAAACATACTATTGGTTCTTACGTTATTTTAATGAAACTTGGGGCTTTGAAAAAATGGAAAAAGTCCTTGACACTAACGCGTCAAGTGTTGCGTCAAGCACGTTTGGTAATCTACAAACAAGGTTAGGAGCGCAGCAAAACCAAGCATCACAGTATCTAAAAGGAGTTAGTGAAATGGTAAAAGGCCTTTTCCAAATAGTAAGAGAATTAAGAATTATCGATGAAAGGTTACAGTATTATTTTGACAGTGACGGTGATCCTAAGGGAATACCTCAGAGTGCTTTAAGTTCAGAAATTGTGTTGAAAGGACTATGGATTGACCAGGTTGAAGGTGGTGCTAAAAATCCAGGTAGTGTTTACGGTCTTGCACAAACAATTGGGTTCACAATCTTGCCAGATTTATTTTTCAGAGTTAGAATAAAAAACCGAGCAAATTTAGAAAAAGAAGTTGAAGCTTTAAAATTCAATGAAAAGGTTAAAGAAGTTCTTAAAAGAAAATTAAGGCAATATTATGAATGGAAATGGCGTACTAAAAAAGAATTAGCTGTTAGAAGAGATTTTGAAATTAAATATTTGAAACAGCACTATGATACTATTAAACTTTACATGGAATGGGTCAAGCCTTACCTAAGGAATGTTAGAAGGTTACAGTTGTATGAAAGAAACATGAACAGAGCAGAGATTATAAACGCGTTTGAATCACAAATTATTGAACTTGAAACTTTGTTTATTAGAGATGATTTTGGGTCAGCAGGAAAGTCTGGGCACGCAAAAGCAGTACTGTCAATGCACATATTTTTTAGAGTTAAACCTGAGCTATCATTCCATAGTTATGAGTATCAGCATAAAGGACCTATTTACGCAGGTATGGCAGATATTACATTACGAGCGTATGCATGGTCAAAAAAAGATATTGAAAAATATAAAAAATATAGGCAAGATGACGATCTTGAACTGATAAGTTCAATTGACAAATCAGTATCAAGTGCAATGGATGCATTAGGTGATGAGTTAAAGAGATATCTTAAAGAGGCTGATCCCAGTTTGAGTTTCCCTGGTGATCCTGAGCCTGTACAACCAAAACAAAAAACACAAAATTATCCTGATATACTAGACCCATTCATTTCAATTTTTAAAGGATTTGCTGAAATTGGAAAAGGTTTCACTGGCGGTGTTAAAAAAGGTCCTAAAAAAGCCAAAGAAAAGAAAAAGGATTCAAAAGCTAAGTTTAAAGAATATAAACAACATCATAGAGTTGAACATTTTGTTTCTGAAGCGTGTTTTGAAGGTTACATGAGATATAAAATGGGACCTGGTGGTAATCTTTACTGGATTGAACCTTAAGTGTTAAAATGGATAATTATTATTCTACAATGGACAGGGAAATGCAAGCTAGTCCAGCAATGCGTGAGATAGATAAAACTAATGCTATTGGTATTGACGAATGGGGTTCAACAACTAACCCTATGGAGCACCAGACTCAGGCATTGAAAGCCAGGATATTTCACGGTGCTAATCGAGTGGAGTTTACATTCTTTGGTGCACAGAAAGGTCGGAAAGAACAACCTACGCCAGAGACATTTGGTAGACGTGAAAGAAGAGATATGAGAGAACTGGCAGAGTTTAACAAGGTTGAGACAACAACACACGCTACAGTTGGTATCCAGGGGTTATCAGGGTTAAACATGCAACAACACACGTTTAGTGATGAACAAAGAAAGCAAGCCATTGATGAAATAAAACGAGCAATACATTTTGCAGCTGAAGCAACAACAGGCGGTGCGGTTGTTTTTCATACAGGCGAAGCACCGCGTTATTTGCATGGTAGGAAATGGAACGGAGATAGTGATGCAGAGTTTGAACTTTATCCTGAAGAAGATATTAGAAAAGTTACATTTTTAGCTGATCCAGAAACAAAAAGATTAGTTGCTCAGGTTAGCGGTGTTGATAAGATTGCTGTGCCAAAACTTAAAAGAGATGAAGAAGGAAAAGTTGTATATCTAAAAGATGAGAATGATCAACCAGTGGTTGATAAACAATTGGAAGATGTGGATAGGATTCATCATGGTAAAATGCCGTTATACGAAACAGATGACCATGGTGACGTTGTCACTGAACTTACTACATTTAATGAGTTTAAAGAAAATAGAAAAAAAGAACTTGAGAAATTAGGACAGCCAGTTACTGAAGAAGGAATTACTAAAGATTTTTTTTACCAGCAAAAATTTGTCGATGTGATGTATAGTTTAAACTTTGGTATTAGAAGTGAGAGAGAATATCAAGAATTGATTGATGCTAGAAAGAAAATTATCAAATCACTTGAGTTTTATCGTCAATTAAAAGAAAAAGTTCCTGAAGATGAATGGTTTAAGTTTAAAGAAAGATTTGCTGGTAGAACAGATATGCATTTTGTTCCAGTAGATAAAAAAGATCCACTAAAATACCTTGAAAAAGCACTGAATGAAAACGAAAGGCACATTGCTTACACAAAAGAACTAGCTTTACACGGTAGAAGAACAGCATTAGAACAGTTAGACACAGTTAGAAGGTCTAAGTTAGCAGATGACTTTGCAGTTGAACAATCTGCTCAATCTATTGGTGAGTTAGGTGTTTATACCTGGCAAATGTCTGAGCAAGGCAAGAAAAAGCAAGGTGACGGACATCATAAGTTAAAGAACGATCTTTATTTAGCACCAGAAAATTTGTTTCCTGAATTGTACGGTAGCCATCCAGATGAGTTACGAACATTAGTTGTTGAAGGAAGAAAACAAATGGCTAAACAGCTTAAAAGTAAGTATGGTCTTAAAGAAGATGAGGCAAAGAAACTGGCAAAAAATCATATTAAAGCAACGTTTGACATTGGTCATGCTAATGTCTGGAGAAAATATTTCAAAGCTAAAAAAGGCGAATCTTTGGAAAGCCGTGATAAGCGGTTTAACACATGGTTGCTTGGCAAAACTAAACAATTGTTAGATGAAGGAATAATCGGTCATATCCATATCAGTGATAACTTTGGTTTTCATGATGAACATTTAACAGCAGGTGATGGTAACTCGCCTATTAAAGAATTTGTCAAGCAAGCAAAAGAACAAGGTTTTGACGAGTTTATAGTTGAATCAGGATCATTCAACCCAATGACATCACTGCCTGATACATGGATGCATTTTGACAGTCCAATTTATGGTGTGCACGTTGCAGGATTCACTCCAAACACATGGACAGATCCTAGCATCGGACCAAGTACAAGAGGTTGGAACAATTTTTACAGATCGTATTTCGGACGAACAGAAGGCCCGAGATATTTAGTAGGAGATATGTCGCCAAGTGAAGATTTCAAAGGTGCGCCGTTTTACACTGGCGTTGGTCTAGAATAAATCAAAAAATGAAAAAATTAATATAGTTATAAAGTTGAGATGATTAATAATGCAATCAAAAATTAAAAAACGAAATGTTAATGAAAACAAAGGTAAATACCCAAAAGATGATTTAGATTACGCTTACAGGTTTGCAGCTGATATTACTAAAGAAGTCGGAACTTTTATCAAAGGAGTTATTTTGTTTGGATCACGGTCAAGAAAAAAGCAGCCAGCACATGACATTGACATTTTAATAATATTAGACGATATTTCAGTACATTTAAGCAGAGAGTTTGTGCAAACTTATAGAATTATTGTTGATAATCTAGTTGGTAAAATAAACAAAAAATTGCATGTTACAACATTTAAATATACATCATTCTGGGAATTTGTAAGAAACGGTGATCCTTTAGCAATTAACATTTTAAGAGATGGTGTTCCAATAGTTGACAGAGAATTTTTCAGGCCGTTGCAGTTATTATTGTTCCAGGGAAGAATTAGACCTTCCCAGGAATCTGTGTGGGCGTATTACTCTAAAAGTTCGCAAACAATGCAAAATAGTAAGTTTAGAATGATTAGTGCTGTTATGGACCTGTACTGGGCAGTTATTGACGCTAGTCATGCTGCTTTAATGAGAATGAACGAGATTCCTCCTAGTCCAAACCATGTTGCTGACTTGATTAATGATAAGTTAATAAAACCTAAATTAATTGAGAAAAAATATTCTAATACTGTAAAAAAATTCTATGATTTAAGCAAGAAAATTGAGTACAGAGAAATAAAGGAAATCTCTGGTAAAATGTATGACAATTATTTCAAAGAAGCTAACTCTTACATTACAAGGTTAAAAAAGTTTATTGAAGAGTACAAATAAAATTATTTTTTCTTATTATCAGGAATTATTTTTTTGTACGCAATGAATAATACAAGTAATAGTTCCATTAAAATAACAAACGATTTAAAGTATTTGTTAAGATCTTCAAAGTTTTGTACTGTACCGTAAAACATTAAGATAATGCCTGAGAACATGAACCCAGATCCTAAGAATTCTGGTCTATAATATACTCCCCACAAAATAGCTAACGCTCCTAACGGTGCTAGTATTATAAATAAATTGTTTGAATATTTTTCCTGTGCATTGTCATACTCTTTACTACAATAATCACATTCCTTGAACACTCTACAGCCCTGGTCATCGTAATCAAATCTTGGAGTACCTTCTTCTTGATAACATTGATCTTCAAGTCCAGTTGTTTGAAAATCACAATCAACAGATTCTTTGTTCAAAGGAACTCTACTAGGTTTAAACTCACAATAATCTTCATACTCAGGCCTTGGATAAAAAGCATCAATCGTAACTAAAACAAAAGTAGTGAATAAAATAGCAATTGCAACTGTTACTGCTGCTTCTTTTAGAGTCATTCTGTAAAGTTATGTTTATCAGTTTAAAAAGTTATTGTTAATAACAACTTTTAATAAACACAATACTATTTCTTTATTTTATGATTAAGTTAGATGGCAATTATGGTGAAGGTGGCGGTGCTATTGTTAGAACAGCTCTGGCATTATCGACATTAACAGGAAAACCATTTAGGATAACAAATATTAGAAAAGGCCGTTCTAAACCAGGATTGAAGAACCAACATTTAACAGGGATTAAAGTATTAAAACAGTTATGCAATGCATCTACTGAAGGCGATGAATTAGGTAGTGAAAGACTTATTTATAAACCTAAGAAAATTAAATATCAGAACTTGAACATTGACATTGGGACTGCTGGTTCGATTACGTTATTGATGCAAGCTATTTTACCTGTATTATTATTTTCCAACAAAAAGATTAAAATTCAAATTATTGGTGGTACTGACACTAAATGGAGTCCGCCAATTGATTACTTTCTGAATGTTTTTTTACCTCACTTAAGAAAATATGCTGAGTTTGAAACAAGTTTAGAGAGAAGAGGTTATTATCCTAAAGGAGGAGGAAAGGTTACTGTTAAGATTAAACCAAAATATTCTTTTTCAGAGATTAAAGAAGCTAAACCGATTGAATTAACAGACCAAGGTAAGTTGTTGGTTATTTACGGTGTTAGTCACTCTTCTAAAGAATTAATGAAAGCTAATGTGGCTGATAGACAAGCTAAAATGGCTAAATACATTTTAAGCAAATTAGATTGTGGCAAGAAAATCACAGTTGAATACGTAGATTCATCCTCAATAGGTTCAGGAATAACATTATGGGCACTGTTTTCTGATAAAGATGAACTTAACTTTGATAATCCAGTTATTATTGGATCAGATTCTTTAGGAGAACGAGGTAAGAAAGCAGAGAAAGTTGGCCAGGAAGCTGCTGAGAATTTAATCGAACAAATAGATTCAAAAGCTGCTGTTGATAAATATTTAACAGATCAGTCATTAATTTACCTAGCTTTGTTTGGCGGCAAAATCAATTGTTCTGAAATATCTAACCATGCTAAAACTAATATGTATGTTATTGAAAAGTTTCTTGACGTTAAATTTAATAAAAAGAACACTGTTATTTCTATTTGATAACTTATATTTATATATAAGTTAAAAGTCCGCTCAAGTATGGGGGAAAATAAAGATCCTTTTTTAGAAAATGAGAGACTAGTTAAGCACTTAGAATCTCTTGGGAAAAAAGACATTACTGTAACTTTAGGTATAACCCCAAATTATGAGCCTCATGTAGGTAATATTTATACAATAGTACATGGGATATATGCAGTAAATCAAATATGTGGAGATATGGGCATTCATCCTAGATTTATAGTGGGATTTAATGATTATGAATTAGACTTCAGCAAAGATGTTGATAATCCATCAGTCTTATTATTGACTAAACCAGAAGAAGTTTCTAATCGTGAACATACTCTTCAAGAGTTAGTTGATTGCATTTCAAAAGAATTCGAGGCAGAAGTTGAACTATCTGTATTGTCCGAACTACAATCTCAGCCAGCTTTTAGAACCTTACTGAATATTGTAAGATCAAACCAAGCGTTCGCATTTTTATCAAATAACTTTGAAGATTTTTTTAAATTATATTTGGTATTAAATTGTGACCATGCGTTTCATCTTGGCTCAAAAATAGCAAATGAAGAAGTTAATACAAATTATATTTTTGTGTGTAATGCTGATTGTGATGAACAATATGAACTAAAAACACCCATAAATTATCGTGACGTTCAACTTGGAATCACTTGTGGTGTGGTTGGGTCTATGAAACTTAGAGACGTATACTTTGGCGCAGATGTCCATATTGCTGGCGGAAAACAATTGTTTGATGAGGACCATAGATGGTTTAGTATTCCTGAATTTCTAGGTGTAACACCGCATTTCTATAAAACAGGTTGTGTTTATAATATTGAAGATGAAAACATGAGTAAATCAGGAGACTTTGCTATTGCATTAGATACTCTAGGAAGGGAACGTCAATTAATTTGGGACATAGTCGAACTTGGAAAAAAAAGTGGACACGTTATTAATTATGCAGATTATAAACATTTAATTTAATTTCTACCTATGTCAGCTAGATTTATTTCGTCATAAAGAGCTCTAACACTATTATGCACAGATTGTTTTTCTTTGTTAGATTTAAAGTTGCTGTTATAGTACCGGTCTCTTACCTGATTATAGAATATCTTTGCTTCATTAACTTTATTATTTCTTAAAAGAGCCTTACAATTATCTATCAATTGGTATATTGATCTGTTTCTATCATTTAGATTAGGTATTTTAAGGTTGCTTAATGTGTTAAGATCATTGTACTGAATACCAGGTTTAGCTCCTCTTAACTGGTCATGCAAATACTGTTCAAACTCGTCATCAATTAATTTATTTTTTTCTTCTTCAACAATGTTTTTTGCGTATTCAACAGCAACTTCTTGTTTATCAACTTTTCTTTGTGTTGTATGCAACCTTTTTTCTTTTTGGTTAATCACTTTTTCTTTTTTTTCAAGACTTTTTCTTTTATTTTCAAGGTTTTTCAAGATAGATTTCTCATGAGTTTCTAATGTGTCCAATTTCTTAAGATACTCAGCTTCTCTTTTAATAATGTCATCTTCTTTTTCTCTTAACATAACATCTTGTTCTTCAAGCTGGTCCATTATTTTTTGTAACTTCTTTTCTTTTGTTTCAATGGTTATTTCACGGTTTTCAAGATCGTCCAGTATTTTTTTTGCGTCAGTTTCACGTTTTTGCAAATATTCGTTTTTATTGTTAAGAGTACTTTCTTTTATTTCGATTTCTGACTGTTTTTTTGCAAGGGTTTGCGCTTTTTGAAAATATTCTTTTTCAAGGTTTATCAAGTACCGTGTTCTTTCACGAATGTCATGGTCTAACCTTCGTTTAAGCTTTTCAACATGTTCTTTATCACGCCTGTAAACTTCATCATGACTCTGTAACTTTGTTTCTTTTTCTTCAAGCTTATTTTGCATATCACTTAACTCTGCGCGTTTTTTCTCCAATTTTTCAAGAACAGTAATGATCTCTTTGTGACCTTCCAGTTCAATTAATTTATCTTCGTTTATATCAGATGCAGCTTGAATTTTTTCAATAGCCTTTTTTTCCTGTTCAAGTTCTTGAATTATATCAGAAATATTTTTTTCTTTTTTAGGACTAGATTTTAATCTTTTCTTGATTTTAGTTATTTTTTTAGCATGTGTCACAATTTTTTTAGCATGTGTCACTGGGAGTTTAGCTTTCTCAGCAACTTCTTTATGATGTAATTCAGCAAGGTTTTCTGCAGTTTTTACACCTGCTTTTTTCAATTGTTTCTCGCGCATAGGCCCAATACCTTTTACTAAATTAAGCGGTGTTTCTTTTGGTTGAAAATCTTCTTCTTTTACTTCTAAAAAAGGTTGTGCCTCATTTAACATTTCTTGTTCTCTAAAATAGGACTCTCCTTCTTTTACCCAGTACGGTTCTTTTTCAGTCACTGGTTGTTTAGTTTCAAGATCTTTACCTTTAGGTAAATCATGATACATAGGAAGTTCAAAACCAAAAGGTTCTTCTAACTTTACATTTTGTTTTTTCTTCTTTTTAAACATAGAGAATAAACTTTTACTTTGTTTTTTTGGCATGTCAAGTTTCTTGTTAGAATCTTTTTTAACTGATGGAGGCTTCATGTCTAATTTTGGTGGCTCAGGCAGTTCAGTTGATAATTTATCACGACTTGGTAAAGGTTTGATATCTTTTTTAGCATCTATTTTTGGTTTTAACTTTTTACTGTCCAGTTTAGGCGGTTCAGGGAATTCTTTTGAAAGTTTATCAAAACTAGGCATTTGAGGCAGTTCTTGTTTTTTAACTTCTACCTTTGGCGATTTAGGAAACCCATCAACTTTCTTAGGCAGTTCTTCTATCTTAGGAACGTCAATAGGTTTTAGTTCAGGTTTTTTTTCTTTCTCTACACTTTTTGGAACAGGAACTGGCATTTCTTTAGAATCAGGCAAATCAAAACCAGGTTCATTATCAAGACTAGGCGGTTCAGGAAGTTCGTCTAATTCAAAATTAGGCGGCGGAGATACATCTTTCTTCACCTTTTTCTGTAACAATTCCCCCACCATTTTTAATATAAAAGATATAGACTCCTTTATATATTTTACTCATTATAAGAATAAAAAATTAAAATCCCTCTAGAAATAATAGATAATCAATATTTATTTCTTCTCCTTTTAAGGATGTATCATAATCTTCAATTTTTCCTATTGGTCTAACAAATAAAAAGTGAAATCCGAGAACCCAAAGTAGGTCTGCTCCAGTAGTTTTACCATCTTTACCAACTAATTCAAAATCAGCTAAATTTCCAAAAAATACATATTCCTGCTCCAACAATGTTATCGAATCTAAAGGATTAGTAATTTTTTCTTCACGTGATATGCTAGCTGGTTTATAAACGAGACCAAAGTAAATATTAGTTGGACCTATTCCTTGGTGCGTATAGTTATGGGGATATTCAAAAGGTTCAACCATATATGAATTAAAGAAATGATTTTATATTTAAAGTTATATTAAGCTAATAACTCTTAGCAAACATTACTTCATACTGAGCTTTTTTGTTACAATGTACACATTTACCTTTAATTTGTTTAGGTTGTTTAAATGGAATACAATTGGTTTTAACACCTTGAGTTTTGTCTTTAATAGCTACTTCACACTTTGCATCAGCGCAATGTAATGCTTTGATCCATTTTTTATTTTTAGCAGCTTTCAAGAACTCCTCCCAACGTTTTACTTTAACAATTGAGTCAAGCATTTGTTTCTTAGCTTTGTTGTATAAGTAATCTTGGATTTCTTTCATTAACTGTTCAACTCTAGTGTTAAGTTTTGTCCATTGTATAACTTCTTTCTCACCAGTGTCTCTTCTTACTAAAACTACTTGGTTTTTTTCAACGTCTCTTGGTCCTAACTCAATTCTTAATGGCACTCCTTTCAGTTCCCATTCATTATACTTCCAACCAGGCGTGTAATCTTCTCTGTCATCAAGTTTAACTGAATATTTGCTTAATTGTTTCATTAACTCAGCTGCTTTGTTTAATACTTGTTTCTTAGTTTTTTCAAAGATAATAGGTACTATAACTACTTGGATTGGCGCAATTCTAGGCGGTAACACTAATCCTTTATCATCACCGTGCATGATGATCATGACACCTATTGACCTTGTTGAATAACCCCAGGAGTTCTGCCAAGGATATTGTTTTTTTCCATTTTTGTCTAGAAAACTAATGTCAAATGCTTTTGCGAAGTTCTGACCAAGTAGATGTGATGTACAGCTCTGAATAGCTTTTCCAATTGGTAAGTAAGTTTCACAGCCAGTTGAGTAATTAGCACCTGCGAACGTTTCAATCTGTGTTTTTTTACCTTTTATAACTGGGACTGCTAACAACTCTTCATAAATCTCAGCATAATAATCTAGGATTTCTAAAACTTCATCCTCTGCTTCTTTTTTAGTTGCAAATACAGTATGCCCTTCTTGCCATAGGAATTCACGCCCTCTTAAAAAAGGGGTTGCATGCTTAAATTCCCACCTTACAACATTGTTCCATTGGTTAATTCTTAACGGCAGATCATTATGGCTTCTTATCCATTTGCTGTATGAATCGTACATGATGGTCTCAGAAGTAGGTCTTACTGCTAACTTTTCATTAAGTTTTGAACTGCCGCCGTGAGTTACCCATGCTACTTCTGGAGCGAATCCTTCAACATGTTCAGCTTCTTTTGTTAACAAACTTTCAGGGATTAAAACAGGGAAGTACGCGTTTTTGACACCAGATTTCTTGATCTTTTCATTAAAAAAATCTTGTATCTTTTCCCAGATTTCATACGAATAAGGTCGGTATACAATGCATCCACCAACTGCAACATAATCAGCCATCTCTGACTTTTGTATAACCTGCGTGTACCATTCAGAAAAATTGTCATGTTTTCCAGCAGTCATTCCAAGAGTATCTTTTTTAACTTCGACAGTTTCAACTTGTTTTTTAGGTGTTTTCTTTAACTTAGTTTTTTCTATACCTTCACTAATTACTTTGAACTTTGTAACTTTTTTTAACATTTTTTTACTATCATCCATTGCTTTTTTAAGGTGAGCATCACTGACATCAGACGTTGCGTATATTAAAAGCAAGAGTTTCTTAGTTTTTTCAGTAACTTTTGTTAAATCAGAATCTGATGTTGCATAACCATAATCAATTATTTTCACGTCATCAGCAACGCATATCTCGTTACCTTTACACTTTCTTTTTTTACCGCCTATTTTTATGAACTCTTCGCCTTTTTCAGCTTGTCTGACTACAATCTCGCCTACTAATGAATCATAGTCAAGGTAACCTGTTGGTAGTTTTGACATTGCAGAAACTAAGTTAAGCGCGTCAACAACATTATTAACTTTCCACAGATTTTCTCCTTTCAGGATTCTTCTGATCAAAGCCTCACTGGACACTCTATCTTTTGTCGGGTCCATGTTAAACGACCAGTACAGTTTTCTAAACGAATCAATAATCATATCTTCAGAAAGAGTCTCCAGTGTAAACTTTTTCTTAACTTCACTGAAAATCTTTTTTTCTTCTTTACTCAAATCATATTTCTTAGTAATCTTAAGATCTTTAATCAAAACATAACCAAACTTTACATTTGACACATTGAATTTGAATTTCATAATTTTAATCACCTTTTGTTTAAATTTAAATCAACACTCTTTTTTAATTTTTTGATAATTCAATAAATCTATCAATTGCAGCATTTCCCATTTTTTTTCTTATTTGATAATACAAAGATTTTAGACCAAATTCGTAAGCTGCTTCTGTACCACCACCTTTTGAAGCTACTTTGCTATACAGTTCCTCGTAAGGTTTACCTGTTTTAAGCATATTTGCAGTAGTAATCAAGTTACTTGTTTGAATCAATCTTATTTCTTTATCACTTAATCCTTGTTCTGACATTATTTCAGCATCTGCTTCCAAGTCTCTTAAATATACGCCTGGGCCACAAGCGCCGTATGTAACACCATGAAACTTTTCTTCCTTTGTTTCAAAACATTCACCACATGCATTGAATATTGCCTGAATAGCTTTTTTATCATCTTCAGTACAGTTTTTACCTATAACATAAGCAGTTGCACAAGCTTCGTAAGGTATACCTGTGTTTGGCATACTTTTTACAGTTCTTTTGTCACTCCCAAGCATTTTTGAAAGATATTCCATAGTAATTCCTGCAGCTATTGAAATATATAAAACATCTTTTTTAACTGTTAAACTTTTAACTGCTTTTTGAAAATCCTGCGGTTTCACACAAATTAATACAATATCAGATTTTTCTAATACTTCATTGTTATCAGTTGATGTATTAATTCCGTAGATATTAGAAATTCTGTTTAACTCTCTTTCATTTCGCCTGCTAGCATAAATCTTTTTGTTTGGATAACCTGCTTTAATCAAAGCATTTACTATTTCTTCACCCATGTGACCTATTCCAATAATTCCAATACGTTGTTCCAATGTTAATTCACCTATATTTTCATTTTGTTCACTATTATTAAATCCTTTCCAAAGTGTTTGTATTGTCCGAATTAGGACGACATTCACCTTTTTTCTTGTGTTTCATTTTATTTCATACCTCCTTAGTTTATTATTTTATTTAAGAATACTTTTTTATTTTAATAACTAGAAAGACCACTGACTAAATCTAGAAGGGCGGTAATATTATGTCTTTCATGATTTCAGAAAGAAAGGTAATGTTATATTTAAAACTTTAGTGGGCTTTGCACAATAATTAAAGCCATTTTTGTTCATCAACACTTTTTGCACATTTATTAAAATCAACAATAATACCAAGTTCAAAAATTTCTTGGGTTAGAACACATAAATTATGAGTTAAACATAAAGATAAAACTTCATTTTTTTGGGAGATCAAGTTTTTTCCTCTGACAATTTTCTGAAGTTTTGTTTTGAGCATATGAAATACTGTTTCAACATTGCTTCTTGGATGATAGTTACGAAGATATTCCTCAGGCTTATTCTTAAAAAAATCAAACATCTGGCGCCATAATCTTGGACCAAATTTTCTCACTGCATTTTCTTTGAACTGAGTATATAACTCTGATTCAATTTTCTGACAGAATTTGTAGTTATCAAAGGAAATATATCCTTTATCTGCACACACTTTAGCAATCTTAAAAACCTTACTTGTGTCTTCTAACATAGGGATAAACTGAGGACTATCTCCACTACTACCTGCTGTAATTCGGACAGAGGTAATAATATGTGTCTTGACTCCACAAGTTATATGACACTTTACAAAATTTCTTTTTTTTGAAGCACTTGCAGTTCTAACATCAAGCCACCTACCGTATTGGTCAGTTGAGAATCCGCTACTATCAGGAGCAAACACTTTTTCAATTGGTGCTAAAGGTGCTCCAGAAAAGGTTATTAAGAATTGCAGTAAGGAGGAGACTTCCTCATCATTTAAAGCATTTGTAACAGTATTAAAATGAGGAACTGAACCACTTATATATCCCAGTTTCTTACATAAATAGATATCTGATATACATTTCCTGGCGCCGTTTCCATTATAGGCTTTAATAACAAGAAAAAATATTTTATCTTTTAGTGAAATTGGCTTTCGACCAACAGAATTATGGTTTGGGAATTTGATTGCACTAAGTAATTCATCAAGCAGTTGGTAAATAACAAGCCTCTCCTTGGTTTTTGCGCCATTATATGCAGGCCAATCTTGCGAATATTTTCGCTTGATTTTTATCTTATTAACCTTCTTGTTGTCTGTTAGTTTCAGTTGTCTTTCTTTTTTTCTTGGTTTAATATGTTCAAGTAATTTTTTTGCATACTCAAACATAGCCTTTTCTTCTTCGGACATATTATAATCCTTTTTTTTAGTTGATTTTTTCATTTTTATCCCTCCTCTCTCTTATTTGATATTCCAAAAATAACCATATGGTTTTCAATAATTAATAGATATCAACACTTATATAAAAAGATTACTTATTTTTGTTATTTCAAAACAAACCATATGGTATTAAAGAGAAAAATTTAAAAAGTTCAAATATAACTATATGGTTATATATGAAAAATCAAAAAAAGCCAGGTGAACAATTACTTGATGAGGAATTAAGAGACATTTATCAGAAAGAAATCATTGAAACAAAGAAAAAGCAAATAATTAAGTCAGTAAAAGTCCAAAAAGACAAATCGCAATTTTTTGTTAGAATTCCCCAAAAGGTTAGCAGGGAACTTGAGATCGAGAAGGGACAGGAGTTCAAATTTATTGTTTTACCAGGACAAAAATCAAAACCATTCAAAGGAGAATTCATTGTAAATGATGAAAAAGAAGATAAATAAGCCAAAGAAGGACCACACTGTTAGACCAATAAAGATTATCAAAGTTAAGGAGTCTAGTCCTAAATTAAATCCACATTATAAACGGGCACTCTTGGATATTCTTTATACATATCATTCATTTGAGTCCACAAACACATTAAGGAAGGAAGCAGAACTGGATTGGACTACGACTAGCAAATATCTAAAAGTATTTCATCAAAAAAAATGGCTTATACATAAGAAATCGGGAAATAGGGATTATTGGAAACTAACCAACGAGACTAGAATAATAATTGAATCAGAAAAAGAAAAAAAAAGAAAAAAATAATCTAGGCAGATGCTTCTGCGGTAAGATTCATAATGTCCTCTGTATAGCCTGATACTCGTTCCCAGAGTCTACCTATGTCTTCCCTTGTTTTTGATGAATTCTTCATTACGCTAGCCAGTGCCTTCAATATTGATTCAATTGTCTTTGTTTCATCAATAATGTTCCTTACTAGAGTCTGTATTTTTACAAGATCTATAGCACTGTCGTTAACTTGCCTTGATACAAGTGATCGACTTATCTGATATCCAATTTTTACATGCTCATTTAAGCACATCAAGTAGTTAGGTCCAAGAACAAATACTTGGCCCTGTATTGGAAACTGATTTTCATCGTTAAATGTCAAAATAACAAAATCTGCATTCCTGTTTTTCCGAGTATTCCTAATCTCTTCTAACGCTTTATTATTTGACAACTTTGTATCCTTACATTCCAAGGCTATCCGTCTTGTGATGTGGCTATTAACCTTAATCAACCAATCGCCAGTTTTTCTATTACTGCTACCATAAGATTTTGACACATCTTCAACTTCATCCATATAGATGGCTGCAAGAGCAGTAAGTGTTGCACCCACATCCTCTTCGTTAATTTCTCCTTTAAGTGGTGTTTTGGAGATAACTTTTTGTGTCTCCTTTTGCACTGCAAGGGTTTTATCAATTTTTTCCATCCTACCACTTAAATCAGTAATTTTTTCCTTTACTTCTCTGTTCAGCGATGCAAGAGGCGATTTTGTGTTGTTTAAATCAAGCATACCTTCTATTTTTTTGACCGCCTCAGATTCAGGACCAAGTTCAACTTTCAGTGTTGCCTTTAGAGTTTCAAGAAATTCACTGATGTGACTTTTCTTGTTTTGGATGTCAAAGGCCTTGAGAAGATCCTCTTGAGTTGTGCTCATTGCTTCTTTACTTTGTCTTGTTAATTCTTCCACAGTTTTTGACAAAATATGCACCACGCGATCAGTATGTTGATCCAACTGCTGAGTCAGATCCATTGCGTTTGTTGTCTGTCGACAAGTCAATCCTAATTTATGTATGATTCTTAATTCTTCCAACCATTTCTGCTTCGGAATACTCTTAAGATATGGTGCAAGAGAACCATTAACTTCAAAGCCAAAATACCTAACAATACTACCATCCACTTGTATTGGAAATAGATTATTTGCCTTAAGCGTCTTGATTATGCTCTGATATTTGTTCATTTTTACACACCTCCTGCTGCAGCATAATTTAAGGCGGGGTCGCTTCCTTCCCCACCTGGACCATGCCCTAACCAATATTGTAGGTCCTCAAGTAATCTGGCTGTTTTAATGCCCCATCTATTTTTTGCTTTGTTTGTCTTTCTAATTTTTTTTCCCATTTTTTTACCCCCATTATTTGAATATCGTTATCACTATATCTTCATGAGAATTTAGCGACAAAAATATCCTAATCTTTTCAATCTTTTTTGTGCTTATATATTATATTGGAAAGGAAAATATGGAATCCAAAACATAAGAAAAAATATAGATATTCTACAGAATAATATTTGTTGTGCAGTTTATCATTGATTATTGTGCAATTAGTATTTTTTGTGCAAAGCCACTTTAGTGAAAAAACTTATATATCCGTAATTACTAAGTATAATACATGAAAATCAGAAAAGCTAATGAAAACGATCTAATACAAACTTCAACTATTTTTAGAACTGAGTTACAAAAAGAACCTTACAATCGAGATATAAGTGATGAAGAATCTTTTAACATAATTGAGCACTATTTCAAAAACCAAGTAATGTTAATTTCAGAGATTGATAATCAAGTAGTTGGTTTTGTTACAGGTCATAAATTTTTCTGGATAGGTGGATGGAGGTTATGGGTTGGTGAATTATTTGTGGCTGAAAACTATCAAAGAAAAGGTATTGGTAAAAAATTAATGCAGGAATTTAAGAGCCAGTTTAAAGAAGTGAAATATGTTGAATTTGTAGCTCATAAAGATGCTGCTTCAATCAAATTTTATAAAAAGCTTGGTTACAAAGAAACAGGTTATGTGAAGTTTGAGAAAGAAATTTAGACATAGTTTAAACTATTTTCAGCAACACTAACTGTTACTTTATCTTCTCTTTCTAACTTATACTCAGGGCTAACAGAATCCATTACTAATATAGCAGGAGTTTTAACTGTAATTTCTATTGTTTGATCTTTACTAAGAATTCCTTTTCGTAATTTATAATTATTAGTTAGTTTACCTTCAAACAAATCTCTAACAACATACTGGAACTTGTTCTCTTTAATATCAAGAACTTTACCACCAGCTGATCTGATCCAGGCATGACTGCCTGCTGGGCTTCCTATTAATATTCCAGAACTTCTTTGAAATTCTTTTTTATCATCTATCTTAAGATTATAATTAAACATGTTATATGGTTTAGCATCTCCTATAAAAACTTCGTTCAATGCTAACTCAGATAATATTTTACCGTTTATATGAACGCACAACCTTAACAACCTCTTAACCGTAGAATTCTTCTTTAATATTTTCTTAACTTTTTCTTCAAAATCATTCACATTAGAATGCATGAAAAAACCTTCTTTTTTATCAGGCACTGGATTGATACCGAACATTGGAACATCTTTATTAAAATGACTCGCTCTCAGGAAAGTACCGTCGCCGCCAATAACAATCACTAAATCTTTGTTAGTGTAATGTTCAAAATTAATTTCTTCTCTGTTAATAACTAAATATTCGTGTCCTTTAAGAATGATTTTAAGTTTAGCCAATATATCTTTACCATTGTGGCGTATTATTAAAATGTTCATATACTTTAAGAAAATTAAAATGTATTTTAAAAAGTTTATCTTTTGCAAATAAAAAAATAAATTTATCCAGCAGCTTCTTCTGTTTTCCTAGTATCAGGATATTTACGTTTAATAACTACTGGCAAAGCATCTTTTTCAAACTCAATGGTTGCTATCCTGACAGGGTTATACTGCAATTTTTCAAGATCTTTTTTACTTAGTTTGACCATGAACGGTGCACCCATTGCAATTTGTAAAGCACGAGCACCTATCATTCTTGCTTTTTCATATTTAGTAGTTTTAATTTCTTCCATTGAACATCACCTTCATAGAAACTTTCGTAATTCTTTTGCTTTTTTAGCAGCAAAGTCTATCATTGTTTCAATATCTTTTTTTGATAATGGTAACTCGCCACCTTTTTGCATTGCACAGATGGTATCATTTTTTGTAAACGCAACTGTTAACCTTGCATCAAGAACATCTTCTTCGTCATGGATAGGATCAACAATAAAATGTTCGCCTATTTTCAGCACAGTTATTGATACAGGTTCTTCAACTAAAGGTAGTTTAGTTTTTGTCAAGGATTTGTAATCAATCTTGTTACCTTCAAGTTTAGGCATTTTAGCGTTTTTAATAGCTAACATAACAGCCAACGCAGACGCGTCTAATAAATTACCAGCGTCATTAACAGGTACTATATCTACAATAACTGTCCAGACAAGTTCGCCTTTTTTAATGCACAGTTTTTTGTAATCAATTGCACCAGATTCCCTAACACCACGGTCTACCACTCTTGCAAGTTCAATTGCTTGGATACCTGGCGGACCAGATTCAAAGTCAGGGTTGCACATTGGAATCAGTTCAGCGTTAACCATCATAGTCCCTTGATCTTGTTTGTCAGGGTATGGTTCACCAACTTCAAACTTAATACCTGCCAAAACTTCAGTATCGCCCATTTTAACACGGGCAGAACCTTCAGCAGATTTTGTTATTCCTGTCTCAACTTCAACTTTTCTATACTCTTCTTTTTTACGACCGTCATATCTTACATTATTTTTTAAATAATTAAGAACATGCTTTTGTTTTTCTGTGTTCATTTTTTAACCTCAAATTTATTTTTAAGTGCTTTTTTCTGCACTTCAATAATTTTCAATGCAGCTTTTTTACCAAGGTCTAACGCCTTGACCAAATCTGCTTTTGTAATCTTACCGTCCATTTGTAACAATGAAAATTTGTCCAGAGTTGGAATGTACGCAAGAGGCACGTCTGCAACATCACCTTTTTCATACGCTTCTTCATTATAGTCAAGATCAACTACTACAGAACCGTCGACAATACCAACTGATATTGCGCCTACCAAATCTTTCATGACAACACCAGCGTCTGCAAGCGCCATTGAAGCAGCACATATACCAGCACACCGACTACCAGCGTCAGTTTGCGGCAGTTCAACAAACACGTCAACTACAGAGTTTGGAAAATCTTCCAGATTAACAACAGGTAACAATGCGTTATTAGTTACCATTGAAATTTCTCTGCTTCTCCTGCTAGGTCCAGGCCTTACCCTGTTACCTGATCCAGAAAACGGCATCATGTTATAGTTACATCTCAGTTTACCTTTTTTTGGATCTTTCAAAAACCTAGGATATAAATCTCTAGGCCCGTACACTGCAGCGTACGCAATTGTATCACCAATTTTAAAATACGCAGATCCTGTTGCGTTTTTTATGACGCCGACTTTAGCGTCCATTTTTCTAAGTTCGTCAAATTTTCTTCCGTCTAATCGTTTTTTATATACCATAATCATTCACCAGTTTTCCTTCCTTTACTTTCAAGATATTTCTTAATCTTTTCAGTCAATCCAGGGACGTGGCTTTCTGCCTCGATCTTCCTGATAGTTTCAACTGTTAAGATTTCGTCTTCAGGTTTCAAACCTTTAATCCAGACAACACCGTTCTGACCGACTATGATGTTACACTTTGTTGCATTTTTCACCATAGATACCATTGAACCTTGTTTACCGATTATCCTTGGCACTTTTGAAGATGATACATTTATTAATCTGCCACCTTGTAATTTTCTCAGGCCAGGACCTTTCATTGTTAAATCAATCAAATTTTGACTCGTAACATTATAAATTTTTGTTACAATGTAATCTTCAATGTCAAAATATTTTGTTAAATCCGCGCCTCTTCTTATGAAATCATTGCTACCATCTTTCATTGATAACATTGCTTGGTACGCGCAGTTAGTATCAACTGACCAACCACTGAAGTTAATATCTTTAACTCTACCAATGATAACATCGCCTTTTCTAGGCAAATATTTGCCTGAGACAGGAATTATTTTTATGACTTTTCCGTCAATTTTTGCTAATCCTAATTTTGAGGCAAGGATATGATCGCCTTTTCTGTACGTTCCCTGGCTTGGCAAGTAAGACATACCTTCTGCCAATATTTCACCAGGAACTACAACTTCTTTATCTTTAATTTTTAAATTTGTTTTTTCCATTTTATATAATCACCATTATATTAATTATTCTTTCAATACTTTAGATTCTACAGTACCTTGTGTTAATTTGTTCAAGGCATCAAAGAATTCATTCTGAATACCAGCTGGTATTTCAACTGAACAGATCCATGACCCGTCAGTTTGCCAGTTATCTTGTTTAATTTTTCCAAACCTTGCAACAACAGAATATGCTTTACCAGCATACTGCGGAGTTATCTTAACCTGAATCTCTTTAACACCGATCTTAATAGGTAAGATAGGTTTCAAAGCAGTTACAACATCACTAATTTGGTCTTCAGGTTCTTTTAAATCATCTATCCTAACCCTGGCCTCGTCCATTGCACTTTCAATCCTGTTTCGAGGGTGCGGTAACCCAGTACGTGGGTCAATAGCATTCCTAGTAATAATGTCTAGGATCCTGTTAAGTTTTTCTTTACGCTTTTGTTCACGATATTCCTGAGTGAACTGGATCTCGCCATTGTTAAGAATTGTTTCAGCTGCTTGTATTAAATTATCAGTACCAAAAACAGCTTTTATTTGTTCAGGCGAAGCTTCATAACCTTTTTTAGCGTCTGAAAACACTTTTTCGTACATAAGAACATCTTTAACTTCTGCTTTCTTGCTCCTGTACTCAATAACCTTGTCAGGGTCAATAATAACTTCAAAGTTCTGGCCTGATTTTTTTAATTTTGCCAAGTTTACAGATAACTTTTCTCTGTCAAAGGTTTTAACTGGTTTCATTTTTTTACTTCTTCATATATTGCATGATTTTTTCTTTTGTTAACCTCGTAAATTTCTTATCTTTAGCTGATACAAATGCAGCATCCACACGATCTGGGTCAAAGTTTTTATCAAGCGATTTTTTCAATGCTTTGATAGCAAGTTTAAACCCGTCTTCCATTGTCATGGTTTCTTTATATTCTTTGTATAATACTTCTTCAACTTCTGGCTCAGCTTCGCCAATAACAGTTGCTTTGTACTGGAAATATATTCCTGTTGGATCAGTTTCAAATAACTTAATGCCTGAACTGTCTACACCTGCAACTAATATTGAAACACCGAACGGTCTTAAGCCACCAGACTGAGTTGTCATTTGTTTAATATTACTTATATCTCTAACCACAGACACAATGTCCATTGGCGCGTCATAAGTTACTTTATGCTGTTGTGCTAATAACTGTGATCGTTCAATTAAAACACGTGCATCACTAATTATACCTGATGCTGTTGCTCCAATATGATCGTCAACTTGCCAAATCTTTTCAACAGATTTAGGTACTACTAATTTATCAACTATTCTTTTATCAGTTACTAAAACTACACCGTCTGCGCAAGTAATACCTATGGCAGTACTGCCTTGCCTAACAGTCTTTTTAGCATATTCTACCTGAAGCAATCTACCGTCAGGAGAAAACATTGTAATAGCTCTATCATAACCCATCATTTGATGTTGTAACGGTTGCATTTTTTATTCCACCCTCCTATTTAATCTTATTTTAGCTTTTTTTATCATACCTGATACACTAACAGTGTTAACAATAACATCGTTGTCATTTATATTTGTTATCATTGCCATTGCTGTTCTTAACTTGTCCAGGTATTTATGGTTTATCTTTAATATTGCTTTGTTTTTGTGATATATTTTAGTGTCCATGATACCTGCTTCACCTAAACCAAAAACCCCGTAACATTCTTTGTATGAATCTTGTATAACATTGAATACTTGTTTGTTATTAAGATCGTTTTCTGATATTGTTTCATACACAACGTATCTTTTCTTTGTTCTTAGTGTAGGTAACAGTGGTTTTCCTTTCATATATCCGCCACTCTTGAGAAAATCTATTTATATTTTGGTTTTTTTTCTCTCTAAGGAAAAAAGAATCATAGGTTGTATTTAAAGGTTGTTATAGTTTATAGAGGAGAAGGTTATTTTTAGTTAATTTTCATGAAGATTAAATTTATATAGTAGTATACCACTGAAATTAATTAATGAAAAAAAGAGCGCAGGTTAGCATTCCAGTTATTGCAGCCATAACCATACTTCTTATTATTAGTTTTTTACTGTACCAAAATATTGCAAGTAAAAACAGACAAATTCAAGACGAAAAAGATAAAGTGATTGAATTTGCAAATGTCAGAACAAAAACACAGGAATACGTTGAACATTGTATGGAGTTTGTTGTTGAAGAAGGAATGGAAGATCTATGGGTACTTGACTCTGATACTTTGTTTGCTTATATAAACGCTCATTTTATGGATTGTATTAATGATTTTGAATCTATTAGAGATGAAGGGTATAATGTTGAGTACGGAAGTTATACTCCAAGCATTGAGTTTACTAATGATTACTTGTACGTTAACATGGACTTTCCTGTTGACATATCCAAATTTGAACAAAAAGCAACATTGAACAATTTTATGCATAAACAAGAAGGTGATTATAGTACAATTGCGTCAGCTTATCCAGACCCTGTTATTGGACCAACAGTTGATCCAATAGCAGACACAACCCAACAACCTTTGAATGCCCAGGTTAATATACAGATTAAAACTGATATGCCAGAAGGATTTACACCGATTTTTGAAAACATAGGATTAAAAATTGAAGAACTTACTGAACCAAGGCCTATCAGAGCTTATATTGTTAAAGTGAATGTAAATGATCCTGACATTAAGTTTTTTGTAACGCCTCCTGGCGAGCCTTACCAGTCAACAGAATTTTTCAGGCAAAAGAATAATTTGCAGGTTGCTATTAACGGTGACGGACATATTGTTGGTGGAACTATAAGTGACCATGCCACAGGGTTCGGCGCGTCTGAAGGTGTTGAGTACATGGACTTTGCACCTGAACATCCAACAATGTATTTTTCAAATGATAATGAAGTACAGTTTTTTGACAAACCTAAAGAAATCTGGAACGCGATTTCTGGGTTTAGAACATTGGTTAAAAATGGTAAACTAAACGGAAAATTAAACAAAGGTCATCCGGATTACGAGATAGGTTATGAGAATAATTACAGAGCAAGGACATCGATGGGTTATGATGAAGAAAATAATATTTTGATATTGGTTATTGTAGTGGAAGGCGGAGGTTATATAGGTTTGAACATAAAAGAAACAGGTGAATTTATGTTAGAACATGGTGCAACATCTGCAATTGACATGGACAGTGGTAGTTCAAGTACACTAGCTGTTCAAGGACAAGGCGTAATAGCAGGTGGCCAAAGATTGGTTGCTAACCATTTCGGTGTATATGGAAACGCGTATTCAGTTGAGAAAGTATATTAACTTATTTCTATTAAATAATTTTAAATATAAATTAATCTTTAATTTCATAATATGGGGGTTTATAATTAAAATGAGAAATATTCTAAGACTTGACGAAGATCAATGTACTGTTCTTGAAGGTTATGGTAATGCTTTATTGGAACACGTAAGAACTTATGATCCAGATGCAACACTTATTCATAATCAAGATTTTCTTGCTAGGTTACAATTCTGGATAACTATTTGTTCACCAGAGCTGGAACAAAGATTAGGTGAATTAGGATCACCGTTTGACGAGACAGGAAGTCATTCTCAAGAAGGTTATTCTTTGAAATTCTACACATTACCAAAATCACAAATAGGATGCTGCGAATCTGTAAGTCTAGGAGTTGGCCATCTTAATTTAAAAAAAGTATTAGCTGAAACTTTTAACTTAACCTTTGAACAACAGCATTGGCCCAATGTTAGATATTTTGGGTGTTTATATAGTCAACAAATTCAAAAACATGCGTTAGCACAAATACTATGCAGAGACCATACTTTTGACGATAAATTTATGGAATCTTTAGAAGAAGGAGATGTGTGGGTTACACCTTTACTAACAGCTTTGTTTACTGAAGTATTATTGTACGATGATCCAATTAATTCAAGAAAAAATCTTGTCATGGATGATTATTTAATAAAAGAAAAAGTGGTATGAAAATGAGAACTACGTTGAAACTTGACGAAGCACAATGTGAAATACTTGAAAGACATGGTGATGCTTTGTTAGAACATGTAAAAACACATGATCCAAAAGCAGCTTTAGTGCATAACCAAGCATATTTTGACAGATTACAGTTCTGGACAGCTATTGGTTCACCTGAACTGGAACAAAGGTTAGGTAAGTTAGGTTATGCCTTTGACAATGATGGAAATCCTTGCCAGGATATTTACACTCTGAAATTTTATCCTATGCTAGATTCAAAGTTGGGTTATTGTGAGTATGTCAATTTTGGCATAGGACACCATTTACTAAAACATGCTTTAGCATTAGCGTTTGATTTGGCGCCTAAGCAAAGTCACTGGCCAAATGTAAGAACTTTCGGAGAATTATATGATCACCGTATTATTAAGCCTGCCCAAGCTCAGTTATTAGCAAGAAGTCACGCTCTTGACCAAACTTCTATGGAATCATTACAAAAAGGAAATGTTTTGGTTACACCTTTATTAACGGCATTGTTTACTGAAGTTGTATTATACGATGACCCAATTAATTCAAGAACAGATTTTAAAAAAGAAAAGTATTTTAGAAAAGATAGGGTGATTTGAATGTCTAATATTGGAATTGTTGGGAGTAGTGATATTCTTTTTAAAAAATCCCAGATTCGCCAGATTAGAGAATCCGGTGTTCCACTTGTTTCTGCACCTTTGAACGCAGTATTAGGTGATAAACCTGTTCTGGACAAAGGATGTCTAGTTGATCATTTAGATGGTTCTGTTACTGAAGATGAATACTATGCTTACATGCGAGAAAATGACCATGATGCATCAAGATTTCCAACAACAAGCCAACCGAGTCCTGGCCAGTTTATGACTGCAATTGAAGAAGCTTTTGATGGTGGAGCGACTGATGTATACGTGTTCCCTGTTCTTCCTTCAAGAAGTGGCACTTTTCAGTCTGCTTTAGTTGCTGCTGCTGAAATTTCAGGAGTAGAACTACCGCAAATAGTTGGAGTTAATGAAGAAGGATATTATACAGGTGATCAGATTGCTATTGAATTTCCTTGGGATGGAAAATCCATAAATCCATAATTGTTTTAAATACTAAGACAGGATCCGCTGGTTCAGGTTATGAAGCATGGTGTGCATGGAATAATAGACACCAAAGAAAAAGTGGAATCATTCATTCAGTTCAAGATGCAGTGAAAGATATATACATTGGGTTAGGGGTTGAAGATCCAAGATATTTAGCCAAGAGATTAGACTTACCAGCTCAGGTTGGTGCTATGGCAGGAATGGCAGCTACAATGGCAAATCTAAGATTGCTCGTTACTGTGGAAGACGGAATACTTAAACCTAATATTCCTCCTTACAGGGGAGATAAGAAACTACGTGAGAAAATAGTTGATGATTTGGAAGCACACAGTCTACGTTTACATTCTCCTTTGGATGTATGGGTGCTTCATACAGGTGATGAAAACGGTATTGGACAAAAACTGAGAGATGTTCTTAAAGGGGAAGAACATGTTCAAAGCGTTCATTATACAACTTTGACTCCTGCTATTGGAACTTATCTAGGTATTAATAGGTGTGGTGTGATTGCCCATAGAACTTTGGATTTACAGTAATAAAGTTAATAGGTTTTTCTTACGGTTTTAAATATAAATGTTGGTTATGCATAGAAAATGTTAATTCAAGACTATAGACAGGCAATTAACACCTGTGACCCAGGAGTGTTGAGAGAGAGATTTGGTGTAGGAGATAATTACACAATTTGGTGCGGAATTGAACAGAGAGACTTGACACAGTTAATTCATGCACTACCTGAGTTTGCATATTTAGGGTGTAATGCAGATGACCCAAATGATCATGTCGAAATCTTTTGTTATATGCCTCCTGAAAATGACATACTAGTAACTGATTTTAGATTTAGAATAGATCCTGAGAGAAAACATCTTTCTGGTGTAATAATACCTTTTGGGCCTTTTATCCAAGTTGAGATTCGTTCAGGAAAGTACAATGCAGAAATTGCAAGAGAACGAGGTGAGAACCATCCTACAGCGTCAGTTGAAACACTTGAATTTTGTGATAGAGAATATTTGTCTTACATAATAGTTCATACTTCTCAATTTAGTGGTGCTCCAAAAGTTAGAGAAAATAATTTACCAAATGTTTACGCAGCTAAAGCTATTACAAGAATCATTGATTTAATAACTGAAAATCAAATAAGTTCGTACTTTCCCATGTCAGCTGGAACTACATTAGAAGGATTTCTTGAAAGGTCAAATATTGTTTATTTTGATTCTCCCTAATAAAATAATGAAAAAGAAATGCGGAGAGCAGGGTTCGATTGCAGATTAAGAAGTATACACTTAATAATTACCTGCGTAGGCACTAAGCCAATAGGTGTCTTAATGTCATTGCATTTCTGCTCATCATACCTAAGCCTATCCCGTTTGACCGCTCCGGCATCTCCGCATAATAGGATTAAAGGACTTTCTAGTATTTTATATAGTTTACGAATTTCAATTCTTATTTATCAAAACTCAATGACTTTAACTACACACACTATCTACATATTTAATAACTCTTTCAAGCTCATTTATTTTTTTATGATTAAATTTAAAGCCAATTTCTTCACTAAACTTTAGAATATTTGCTCTGTTTCCGAGAATTCTGAAGCATTGAGAATAAGTGTCTTCACCTTCTTTTACGTTCTCTAAATAAGGTTTACTAATATTACTGCACATTACTTCAAAACTTTCTGTCATTTCTTTTACTTGCATAAGAAATTTTTGTAAAGAATCTTGTAATGATAAAATTTTAGCCATTCTGAAAGTAGCCTCTCGGATATATTTTTCTCTTTTTAGCTTTATTGTGGCTAATTCATCTTCATATACTCCTTGAAGAAATGATTTTTTAGTGTTTTTCGATTCATATATCCACTTTGGAATGTAAAATTCAGTTTTTGTTTTGTTTCCTTGAGGAGCACCAATCAGATAAAAAAATCTTCCAAATAAGCTATCATTTACTTGCAAGATATGACTTTCTCCAATATTTTTTCTGAAATATAAAGAAAACTTTTCTTTCTCTATTCTGTAGGTTGATGATATCAGAGTCTTCAATTTTTTTAGGTCATCTATTTCTCCAACAAACCTACACGTAAATTTACTATCAAGATTACCATCTCCCATAATTTTTCCAATTATAAAAGAAGATGGATCAAGAAGTCTAGAGTTATAATTGAAAGGAAACCACTTTCTGTGATTAAGGAGATGTAAGTGTTTTTTGGGAAATTTTGAGTAAGTAGTTTTTAGGCTATCAATAGATATAATATTTTTTGAAGACTTCATTAACAAATCACCTTAAATATATATAAGAGTGTGTGATTTAGTTTATAAGTCTGATGTAAAATGTTACACTGTCTATTTAGCTAAGAATGAACTAATTTCTTTTTTTTCTGCCAGTTATACCCTGTTATTTTGGATGACTTACCATAACCACAGGAACTACACTTCTTTTTCCTCATATGATAAGTACGGTTACCGCACCTTCTGCATCTAATATGGGTCTTTTTACCTGACTTTTTACCCATAGAATGTGTTCCTTTGGTCATTTTCCTTACTCAGCAGAAATTAATATGATTGTGTCTCCTCTTATGAATATTGTACCAAGTTTTCTCTTAACTGCACCGTCAACTCTTTCCTCAGCGTCGTCTAATACAACGTTAATGTGAATGTCAAACGCTTTTAGTTTACCAACTAATTGTTTGCCGTTCTTAAGTTCTAAGATTACTCTCTGGTTCCTTGCTTTGTTCAACATATCTAATGGTCGTGCTTGTTCCATAATTAATAACACCTCAAAATAATAGAATCTTGGATTTAATGAGTGTTTATAAAGTTTATGATAATAATATGCGTCCGCCGGGACTTTCATAAGCTTAGAATGATCTAAGGCTTGATTTGAACCCGGATAGCCGGCTGTCTTCGCTAGAAGACCCAGCGAATTCTGTTAGGAATTTTAGCGCGTGGAAGGCCGGAATCTTTTATGGCAACCTGACGGTTGTAGCCATTGGATCACAGACGCATATGTCGTAGAGAAAAATCAAGGATTTATTAAATTTATTATTGTAATCTGTTTTTGTCTCCGTGACCAGATGGAACTGACTATGTTCCTCTACGAAGTTGAGGGTTATAGTCAGTGGTAATAGGACATTGCTGTGCAATGGCCGTCTGTGTCATGGAGGAGACAAAATTATCTAACTCCTCATAGTTTCAATAACATTTATAAACAAAACCTGTTTTCTTGTCCGTAGTATGGGACGTATCAAAACAAAAGCTGTTAAGAGGATAACAAACGATTTAGTAGAAGCTCATTTTGACGAGTTTAGCGAAGATTTTGATGCGAACAAAGAAATTGTTGAAAAATACACAGACATTCCTTCTAAGAAATTAAGAAACATAATTACTGGATATGTTACTAGACAAGTTAAATCAAGAGAAACACTATAACTGGAGGTGCTGAGACATGGCAGCAGACAAAGACAACAGTATTTTTATTGGAGGTAAACCATTTATGAACTATGTTACTGCGGTAGTAATGCAGTTCACAACAAAGAATGTGGATGAAGTGATTGTTAAAGCACGCGGTAAGTTTATATCACGGGCAGTTGACGTATCTGAAGTTGCATGCAAGAGATTCCTTGACGGACAAGCAAAAGTAAAAGATGTTAAAATCGATTCAGAAGAGTTTGAAAATAAAGAAGGTAAACAAGTCCGGGTAAGTACAATTGAAGTGATCCTAGTAAAATCTAAAAAAAAATAAACCTTATTTTTTCTTAACTTTTATATATGCGAACTAGACTAGTTTATAGCATTCTTTTTATTTGTTTCCACTGGACACCATTTTCTCGTCTATAATACCATCAAAAACCCACTGGACATTCTTGTGTGAAGTATATAAACTAAATCACCCAATGCAAATAAATAAAGGTGACTTGTTTATGAATAACTTCACTCCAGATTTAGCAGAAATATGTGGGATTCATGCTGGTGATGGGTATTTAAGAAACGACGGGAGAAGGAGAGAATGGGATATCAGTGGAAGCGTAGATGAAAAAGAATATTATGACAGACATGTTATCCCCTTATTCAACAGGTCGTTTAATCTAAACATTAAAGGACGATATTTTAAAGGTCGTAATACATATGGTTTTGTTATTAGAGAAAAAAAGGTTATAGTATTTGCTCATGATATTTTAGATTTTCCTTATGGAAGTAAATCACTTATTGTCAGAATACCCGATTTCATATTTGAAAAGATGATTTTTGTCAAAAGGTTCTTAAGAGGATACTTTGATACAGATGGTTCTTTTTGCTGTTTTAAGAAATCAGGAAAATATAGTTTTTTTAAAAAGAATTATCATGCATATCCAAGAATGAGTTTTTCAACAGTATCAAATAATCTTGCAAATGATTTAAAAATACTCTTTGAGCACATAAAACTTAGTTACTGTTTCAGAAAGCATGTTCCTAGAATTAAAACGGAAAACATTAGACACATATTTGAAATAAATGGTGTTACGAGAGTTAAAAAATTGATGGAATTCACCCAACCGAAAAATACAACCAAAACAACGAGATATAAAATATGGTTAAAATTTGGTTTTTGTCCGACTAATATAACTTACAAACAAAGACTAAACATTTTAAAAGGAGAACTGAATCCTTACTACTTGTATAAGGACCTGTAGCATAGCCTGGATATCCTAAACCAGTGAGTGCGGTCGGCTTCTTTTAAAAAAAGGCTAAGGACCGATTGACGGGAGTTCAAATCTTCCCAGGTCCATATTTTTCTAATAACTAACCCAAGTCTTCTCAATATTCAATATTTTATAAGAACTAATCATAAACTCTTTGAATGATTTCATTTCTTGCCACAATGGCCATAGTTTCTTAGCCAGGTCTTTATGCTCTGAAGTAAACATGTCAAATGTAAATTTCATTTCAGGGAAACATGTTTTAATTTTTGGATGAGCTAATAATACAAACGTAACAACTATTCTTGACAGTTCGTTTTCATTATCACCATACTTTTCTTTGAAAAACCTGTTCACATAATTCCTAAACAATATATAGAACAGCTCATGTGCAATCACGTAATTGCTAAGTTTATCTAATGATTGTTGCACAATAATAAAATTCTTAGATGAATTATGAAACCCGTACTTCGCACATAAACTTAGATAACAATCAAAACTGTCAACAGGCCATTTTAACTTAAGCAAATCTTCAACTTCAATAAAGAATTTATTGTTAATATTGGCCCAGTTAGATTCAATTCGTGTTTTAGAATTGATTAATAGCTCATTGTTTTTTTTAAACGCTTTTTGAATAAACTCCTGTGCCTTTTCTTTAAGTTCAGTTTTTAAATAACCAGAACTTACTTTAAATCCTAAATACTGTTCCCAGTTCTTGTGTAATTTATTATTCTTTAAACCAAGTTTCAGTGCAAACAATTCTTTTTTAGGATCAATCTTAATTTTTATTTTCTGTAGCTTAACAACACTTTTCCGTGCCCTGCCTTGAGAAACTATAACATCATCTAATTCAAGACCGCATTTCTTGCAAAATACTTGACCACTATCTTTAATAGTTTCGTTTGAACTACACTCTGGACATACCATTTAAATTTAAAAAACCGAAGAATTCAAAAAACTATCTTTTTAATCTTTTTATTTACTAAAACACTCTGGATGTACATGTGCGACTAATTCCTGTTCATAAATTTGAAAAGTGATTCCATCTCTCATTCTTTGTGCAGCATTAGCATAATTTTTTCTGGCGGCTTTTCTTTCTTTAGGTTCTGTTACTAACATTCCCTCAAATTGTTTAGCAGCATAAGGAATAACGTCATTAATACGTTCTCTCAACGTTTGTTCTGGAATACCTTGAATGAGTCCAATAACTTTTATCCATGGTGTTCCATATTCTTTATGAGTGACTTCTGGAGTTCTAATAAGTGGGTCACTTGGACGAGGCTCAGCATATATGCCTTGCATAAATAGTGTTTGTGACATGTCAGGAATTAAAATTCTGTGAACATCTATTTCATCGAAGTTTGGTTCGTTTAAGTACACCCATACACCATATTTGGTTTGGCGTGCTTCACCAAAAAATTTGAAACCTGATAAGAGTTTGTTTACCTCATCTGCTATGCTTACTGAATTCATGGCATCTTCAATTTGCTCTCAAAAAGCTATGATGGATTCAAAATCGGAGCCACTTTCTTTAGGATAGTCTATACGAATTCCAGGCAAACAAAACAAACCCGTTGATCCTAAATCATAGAAAAAATACCATGTATCTGAATCTTCGAAATCTACAAATGAAGTGTGCATATCTTTTGTAACTACTAGATAATTATAAATTTAACCTTTTTACTAGGACTTCAGGACTAGTACTTATCTTAATCTCATCCCCCTAAATTTATAACTCCTTTTTTTATTTAAAGACAACATATTTAAACATTATAGGATTTCACCTGGACATGGCAATCGAACTAAAAAAAATTAATGATTATGAATGGGAAATACCTAAACAAGATAGTATGAATGTACCTGGTAGAATATTTTTATCAAAGAAATTATTAGACAAAGTTAAAGAAGACAAGTCAATTGAACAGGTTAAGAATGTTGCTTCAATGCCGGGAATATTAAAAGCTGCGTATGCAATGCCTGACATGCACATGGGTTACGGTTTCAGTATAGGCGGTGTTGCTGCTTTTGATTTAGAAAAAGGAATTATTACACCAGGCGGTATAGGTTTTGATATTAACTGTGGGGTTAGATTACTAGCTACAAGTTTAAAAGAACCAGATGTTAGAAAAAAGATTGATGAATTACTTGAACAATTATTTAAGAGAGTGCCTTGCGGTATAGGCCGTGATTCAGAATTAAGGTTAGATGATGATAAATTAAACCAAGTAATGGTAAAAGGTGCAAAATGGGCAGTTGAAAACGGTTACGGTGTTGAAGATGATTTAGTTCATTGTGAATCAAACGGTACTTTACCAGGTGCAAAACCTAGCACTGTCAGTCCAAAAGCTAAAGCAAGAGGTAGAAAACAGCTTGGTACTCTAGGCGCTGGTAATCATTTCTTAGAAATCCAGTTTGTTGATGAAATTTATCAACCTGAAGTAGCTGATAAGTTTGGTATAAAAGAAAAGGGCCAGGTCATGATAATGATACATTGCGGTAGTAGAGGGTTCGGCCATCAAATATGCAGTGATTATTTACGAAGAATGGAAGATGAATATTCAGATTTAATTTCTAAACTGCCTGAAAAAGATCTTGCGTACGCACCTTTTAATTCAAAACTTGGGCAAGATTATTTTGGTGCAATGGCATCTGCAGCTAACTATGCGTGGACTAACAGACACATTATTGCTCATCAAGTTAGAAAAGCTGTTGAACGTGTTTTCGGCAAAGTAGAAATAAAAACAGTTTACGATGTAGCGCATAACATTGCAAAGATTGAAGAACATGAGTTTGAAGGTAAAAATAAAAAAGTTATTGTTCATAGAAAAGGTGCAACTAGATGCTTCCCGCCTAACCATCCAGAAGTGCCAGAAACATATCGTGAAGTTGGCCATCCAGTTATTATACCAGGTAGTATGGGCACTGCTTCTTATGTTATGGTAGGCGCTCCTGACACATTGGACATTGCGTTTGGTAGCACTGCGCACGGTGCAGGTAGAGTAATGTCGCGTAAACAAGCTAACCAGACGTTTAGAGGAGAGCAAGTTAAAAAAGACTTAGCTAGTAAACATATACATATTAAAAGCGCTTCCTGGAGAGGTGTTTCTGAAGAAGCACCTGGTGTTTACAAAGACATTGACGAAGTTATTAAAGTTACAGAAAAAGCTGGCATTAGTAAAGCAGTTGCAAGGTTTAGACCTATTGGTGTTATAAAAGGTTAAAACAAAAAGTTTATATTTAGTAACATAACACTTTTTTCTTATGGTTGTCACAGAAATATCATCAGCGTTGGAACGAAGAAGACAAGAATTAGTTGATATGCTAGAAAATAATAAAGAAATGAAACTTGAGAAACAGCATCAAGTATACGGCGCAATCAATGAAATTGATTTGTTCATGCAAACTCTTGAATATTACCAAAAAACTGCAGTTGGCACAGACGCGCCTATTAGATTAGTGGCACCGCCTGCTGACCAGAAAGGGTTGTTTACTAAAATCTTTCAAGGAATTAAAGATAAAGTTAAACGAAATTAGTTCTAATTAATCGAAATATATTTAATACACTTGTTACTCTTATAATTAAAAGAGGGTTTGGTATACATGGATTATTATAAAGAAAATATTAAAGGAATATATTCAGTTCTTAACTCAAGTGAAAAAGGTCTTTCTAATTCTGAAGCAAAAGCACGAATAGAAAAGTATGGTTATAATAAAATTGAATCTAAGAAAAAAATTTCACCGTTTGTTATTTTACTTCAACAGTTTAATGATCCTATGATCTGGATCTTGATTGCTGCTGCATTAATTTCTGCATTGTTAGGTGAGATGGTAGACTTCTGGGTTATACTAGCAATTTTGATTGCGAACGCAGTTATTGGATTTGTACAGGAATATAAGGCAGAGAAAGCAATTGAAGCGTTGAAGAAATTAGCATCGTTAAAAGCAGTTGTTTTAAGAAACGGTGAAGAGCAAGAAGTTAATGCTGAAGAACTCGTACCAGGAGATATTGTTTTACTTAGCGCAGGCGAAAAAATACCTGCAGACTGTAGATTAATCTCTTTAAATAATTTACAAACACAAGAAGCTGCGTTGACAGGCGAGTCATTGCCAGTTGTTAAAGAAATCACTGATTATGATAAAGAACTACAGTTAGGCGATCGTAAAAACATGGTTTTTTCTGGCACAATAATTACAGATGGTAAAGCAACTGCAATTGTTGTTAAAACAGGTATGGAAACAGAAATTGGAAAAATAGCAAAGTTAATTGAGACAGCAGAAAAAGAATTAACACCTTTACAAAAGAATTTAGATAAGTTAGGGAAATTCTTAACTAAACTAATATTAGGCGTATGTGTTGTAATATTTACAGTTTTATTTTTCAGAGGGGAAACGTTTTTAGAATCACTCAAAGTTGCAGCAAGTTTAGCTGTTGCAGCTATCCCTGAAGGATTACCTGCAGTTGTTACAGTTTCATTAGCAATTGGAGTTAAGAGAATGATTAAAAAAAATTCTCTTGTCAGAAAATTACCTTCAGTTGAAACATTGGGAAGTACAACAGTTATTTGTTCAGATAAAACAGGAACATTAACAAAAAACGAGATGACTGTTAAGAAAATCTTTGTTGATAATACAGTGATAGATGTTTCAGGAAGTGGTTATGAGCCTGAAGGTGATTTTTCTAAACATCCAACAGATCTTGATCTTTTATTAAAAATTGGAGTTTTGAACAATGATGCTAAACTTGAAAAAACTAAAAAAGGCTATAAAATAATTGGCGATCCAACAGAAGGGTCATTGTTAGTATCTGGAGAAAAAGCAGGGTTTAATCATCATAACCTCAAGAAAGACCATCCGAGGATTGATGAAATTTTGTTTAATTCTGAACGAAAAAGAATGACAACCATTCAAAATATCAATGGTAAAAAGTTTGTTTATACTAAAGGTGCGCCAGACGTTGTTTTACAGTTATGTGATAAAGTTATAATTAATGGTAAACTTGAAAAACTTACTCAAAAAAAACGTAAAAACATTTTAAAACAAAATGAGAACTTTTCAAAAGACGCGTTACGAGTGTTAGGGTTTGCATACAAAGAACTTTCTTCAAAAGATACAAAAAAAGATTATGAAAAAGACCTTGTTTTTGTAGGTCTTCAAGGCATGATTGACCCGGCAAGGGAAGAGGTTAAAGATTCAATTCTGAAATGCAAGACTGCAGGAATTAAAGTTGTGATGATCACAGGAGATTATATGGGGACTGCGGTTGCAATCGCGAACTCATTGGGCATTGAAGGGAAAGCTGTCCAGGGGCAAGAAATTGAAAAGCTTGATTTGGATAAAGAAGTTGAAAAAATAGGTGTTTATGCAAGGGTTAACCCTGAACATAAAATGAGAATTGTCCAGGCTTTAAAGAAAAAAGGTCATATAGTTGCAATGACAGGTGACGGTGTTAACGACGCACCTGCTTTGAAAGCCGCTGACATTGGTATTGCAATGGGTATCACAGGAACAGACGTCTCAAAAGAAGCGTCGGACATGATATTAACAGACGATAACTTTTCATCAATTGTGAACGCTGTTGAAGAAGGTCGAGGCATTTATAGTAATATCAGGAAATACTTTAGTTTTTTATTATCTGGCAATATTGCAGAGATTTTGATTATAACATTTAACGTTATTTTTGGTTTACCTCTACCACTAACAGCAACACAAATACTTTTTATTAATTTAGTAACTGACGGGTTGCCTGCTGTAGCACTTAGCGCAGATCCGTTTGAACCTAATGCATTATCTAGAAAACCGCGTAAAAAAGACGAGCCGATTTACAAAGGGTTAAACGGCTATATAATATATTATCCAATTGTAGTTACAATAGCGTGTTTATCAATATTTGCATGGTATTATTTTGGCCAGGATAACCTGCTTAAAGCACAGACAGCAACTTTTATTGCAATTGGTTTTGCAGAACTGTTCCAGGCATTGTCATGTAGATCAACAATATATCCATCACTAAAAGTGGGTTTGTTTAAAAATAAGTTTTTAATTTTAGCAATAATAAGCTCACTAGCAATCATGTTAAGTTTGTTATACATTCCTGCTATTGGAAATATGCTTGACATTGTAGCTTTATCAGGCATGGAAATCTTAGTAATAATGGGACTATCTTCACTGGGAGCAGTTGCAATTGAAATTTCTAAAATGATGAAAAAAGTTGAAGGTTAACCAAATTTATTTTTTATCCAACCTTTTCTTAAACGTTTCAGGCAGATCAATCATGTACTTCCCTTCGTCTAACTTGTAGACTAATGGATTATTTTTGAACAGTTTAATTAAATCAAGTTCATACTTACCTGGTTTTAGGACACGAATAGATTCAAAGTCAAGAACAACGGGTTTATCTTCAGTGGCAGACGCGCCTATTAAATCAAAGACATCTTCTTCAATTTGCTTTTTATCTTTTTTAGTTAATTTAACTTGTACTTTCTTGATTTCATTAAGTTTTTCTTGTTTAACAAAGAAAAAGAGTTTACCGCCACAGTTACAACCTTTTAAAATCTCAGTACTACCATCTTCATGAAATGTTCCGCATCTAACGCATTGGTGTGGCATTTTTAATTAAGTGTATAAATTGAGTTTATTATTTTTTCCTTTTAGCTTTACTTTTTCTTTTAGGCTTTTCGTCTTTCATAAACAACTGAATCTTGTCAGGATCTTTTTTAATTTCTTTGATAATGTTAGCAGGTCCTATAATAGTAAAACCATCTCTATTACCTAATAATATCCTAATTAATAACTTCTGAATTGTTTTGTACCATGTTTTATCTTTTTCTTCAGGGTGCAGAACACCGAGTTCAATACCAGTAAACTTTTCATCAATTGATTCCATTGTTTTCTTGATAAGTTCAGCTTCTTCAGGTTCTTCTAACCGACCTTCTAGTAAAACAATCTTTTCTTGTTTAACAACTTCTATTAATTTTTTAATACGTTCCTCAGAATTCAAACTTACTATCTGACTGTACGGGACAAATTGTAATGTTAACATAGTTACTTACCTCTTTTTTTTAATTCATTATGCAATCTTTATTAATTCTTCGTAAAACTCATCCATGTTAGTACCGTACTTTGCTGAGATACCAACAACTTTATACTGCGGAAACGCAGATTCTATTTTTTTAATTTTTGATTTTTTTAAATCTACTTTGTTTCCAATAACTAAAACTGGAATGTTCCGTGCTTGTAAATTACCAATGATTGTAATGTTAACCTGGGAAAATGGATCTTTAGTTGAGTCAATGACAACAATGACTGTGTCCATGTCATCCAACCATTTAATAGCGTCAATAACACCTTTTGTAGCTTCTTTTGCCCTATTTTTAGCAGTTTTTTCATCCATATGTTTAAGAAAATCTTCATAATCAATCTTTGTTGCAATACCTGGCGTGTCAACTAAATTAAAAGTAAGTTCTTTACCTTTTGACTTGATTTTAATTTGTTCTTTTATTTGAATTTCACGTGTTTCATGCGCAATGCTTGATACTTTACCCATGTCTTCGCCTAACCAATCCTGGCATATCCTGTTAGCTAATGTTGTCTTACCACCGTTAGGCGGGCCGTACAATCCTAATTTAACTTTTTTCTTGCCTTTGAAAAGGTTCTTAAAGAAATTGTCAACAAACTTTTTAATTATATTAATCATGACTAAAATCATTTATTTGTAAATATAAAAGCTTTTTGGTTACTTTTGAAATAAGAAAGTTATTTTGGAGTTATCCACATAATTAGTTTATATAATAGATCAAGGAAGACTGGTGCAACTACTGTATTTGTTATCATCTCTGAAATAGTGTGAGATATATTTTCAACTATCGATGGATTGAACAGTAAAAATGAAAAGAACGTTAGTACATTTTTTATGGTTACAGCGATTAAGTAACCTACTAAAAAATTATCTGGAAACCATATAGCTGCTTTTGCTCCAAAATAAGCTGCATAAATATAAGTGATACAATTCACTATGGTTAGTGTATTAAGTGCAGTTTGCGACCACATGAAACTTCCTAAAATAAATCCAAAGAAAAAAGCCCACCACCATCCATAAAGATAACCAATGAATATTGTAAATGATGTAATAAGTTCTGTGTTAATGAATTTTGTAAATTTTGATGCTTTTGTACTGAACAATGCAAGAGGATAAAATAAAATAATCAATACAATTGGTTGCACAAACTTTGGATATATTGAATAGAATATTAGAAGTATTACAAAAACCAGTATGTTTCTTAAAGTAAAATATTTCTTAATACCTAAAGGAGATTCTCCTTTAGTTTCAATTTTAAGTTTTTTTTTACTCTTTTTCATTTTCTTGTCTATAACTAACTGAGAAAGAATTTATCAATACCATATTAATAATAAATATAATCTACTTTTAAATGTTTCTGGATTGGCTCAAAATTATTGATATAATGAACAAAAAAGTTTCAGATTAATTTAAATATAAGATTATTATTTGATTTTCTTGTTTATGAAAAAGAGGTTCTTATAATATTATTTTTGAGGGGTAGATGAAAAAATGGTACATATGCAAAGATTGATGATAACTGCTTTGGGCGGTAACCAATTGGAACCTGTAAAAGGTAAAGAAGAAAAGAATAAACTAACAACCATTGATGAACAAATGAAAGTGACAGGCGATACAACAGATGTTATTCTCCGCCAAGAATACTGCAGGTCTGTTAGACCCGCAGATGAATTGGCTTA
>CAZEKF010000009.1:0-64185 GCA_964512765.1 uncultured Methanosarcinales archaeon | reverse complement strand
AATAAAATGTCAAAGGTATATTCACTGAGAAGCTTTAATTTTAATTTAATAAAAAAAATTGAAGAAATGACATATTCTGACTATCCAATTAAAATTATCATAACAAGGGATAAAGAAATCACTGATGAAATTAAGTCGCAGTTATTAACTATGTGATATCTTCAAAAAGGCATTTGCACCTCATTAGTAGTAAAATTAATAAACAGAAAGTTGTTTCTTAGTTTTATGCCTTGGGATATGGACTTTGACGAAGATGACCCTTTTGGAAAAGACTGGGATGATTTTCTAGATAGAGGAATTAGACCTACATATAGCCCTCCAACAATTTTCAGAATAGTACAGCAGTTATTTTATGAAAAAATTCTTGGGAACATAATTGCTGACTTTGCTTGTGGCCCTTCTCCAATATCTAATGTTATTTTTGAAGAAACGCTACCTTGTTTTGAAGGTTATGATTTACACTATGGTGAACAGATAGGCAAAGCAATTTCACAGATATCAACTACTACTATAAATCCTGTAAGAATTTTGGTAGATGTTCATCCAAGAGTAAGTGAATTAAGAAAATTTTATGCTGATTCTCCCATACCTGTTCATAGTGACTTGGAATATTTTGATAAAATACAATTTAGTGATGCACTATCGGAAGCTCAAGACAGATCTGGCACTACGGGTATTTCAAGCATGATATTTTCTGCTGCTCTTAACTATTTTTGGAATAGAAGAGATGATGTTTTTCCTTTTTTAGATTCTTATCTTCAGTCAGGAGGAATAATTATAATTGAAAGTAATTTATTAGGTGGTAGAAGCAGAGAAGATACTAAACCCCCTTCTAATCGGGTGGTGTTTGATTTTTTTACAAAAGAAATGGGTTATAAAAATCTGTTCTATTATCCTGATACAAACATGTACATGATTGCAGAAAAACAATGATCTATTATTTTATCCTCGGATAAACTTCTCTATCCATTACAACTTTATCAGTTTTAACAGCTAATCCTTTATCAGCCATCATTTGTTTAGAAGTAAGTAATGATTCACCGTAACATATTAGTTCATTTTTTAATGTGAAAATAGCAACTAACTCATTTTTTTTAATGCCTGTCTCTAATTTACTAATTCCTGGCACTGCTAATGAAGCACCATGGCACAGACTATCAACAGTAGTGTCAAAAACCCATATCTTAGGTAAATGATCAACTGCTGCTTCAACAGGTTGTATAACTTTTCTAATAAACTTTTCATTATGATGTTTTTTATAGTAATAAAGAGCGTCTGTCAAATCTTGTAACGTAAACAATGTTGTTTCATTAAAAGGACCGGCTTTTGTTCTTCTTAGCTCTGCCATGTGCGCTCCGATTTTAAGTTCCTGGCCAATGTCGTGACAATTTGATGAAACAAAACCAGTCTCTATTAAAAAATTATGTGTCTTCGGAACAGTCATGTCATATACATAATCTGTTCCAACAACAGATTCAATTGATTTAATTTTTTCAATAATAAAATCGTCAAGTTCTGGTAATTTACACATTGTTGAAGCCTTTTTGTAGAAACCTCTAGTAATTGGGATTTTTTCTTTTGAAATCCGTGATAAATTACCTCCCATGGCATGTAATAAAGATTTTTTTTCTTTAATATATTTTTTATAATGAAATCCAATATAATAATGGTCACATGATCTCCTAGCATTTTTTAAACTCAATATTTTTTCAAATTTTTTCGCTTTTTCAGGATGATTTGTCCCAATTTCTTTAATAAATTTCTTTTCACTCGAAATATTACCAATTGCAACTTCATACATTTTTTCTTCTTTTCCTTTAGATACGAGTTTACTATTGACTCTTCTGGTAAATATTTTGTTTGGTATACCTACTTTGAGGAGCATCATATGTAATCGTACACTTTCTTGTGAACTAATTGTATGTAAACAGATTTTGGTTTTATGATTCGTTCGTGTTTTTTTGAAATATGCTGAACCATCACCATCAAAGTAACCTCTTAAAAATGATTTTATTAAATTAGAGTTTGCATTAACTATTGGTAATAAATCAGAATATTTTTGTGGACTTTTTATTCCAAATGATGCTGCAATTGTAGCTAAAAAACTGTTTGTTGTATCAAGTTGAAATAAAGTAGGTGTCATTTTAGTTTTAGAAATTGGAATATTCGGAAAGAGTTTTTTGTATATTTTTAAAAATTGGTCAATTAATACTTCATTCTTATTATGAAACTTTATTCTAGTATGTCTGACTGTTCCTTTTTCTTTTGTGTTATTACCGTCAGATGCAATTAATCCAAAAAGATAAAATAAATCTTCATTTAATTTTTTCAATGTGATTAATGATCCTTTCTGTGTTTTAAAAGTATGGATTTCTTTCTTAATTTTATTGTAAATTCCTGCAAGTTTAAGATGTTTTATAGTTATTGCATGGTCTGATTTTGACAGAAATGCTTTTCTATCTAGTTTCAATGCTCTATTCATTGCTCTTATACTTCCATATTTGCTAATGAAAGCATTTTTACATTCTTTCTTAATATTCTTTTGTTGTATTAAATAGTCATCATCTAACAAGTCGGATATTGATATTTGTTTTGATTTATGAGGAAAATTAAGGCTTTTGACTAAATAATCTGTTTTTTTAATTTCTGAAGCTTTTTTCATCTTATAACCATCAATTGTTGAGGTTAATAATTCATGGTCAGGTGTTATAATTATATGAACTCCAGAAGACATTGTAATCTTAACTAATTTTTCAGGAGATTGGATCTTTTGAGTTGCTGAAGGATTTTTTTCAATCATTTTACCTTTATTAAATGAATATATTCTCTTAGGATTGAAATAATAATCAGAAGCACTCATAAGACCTTCATTTGTTAAAATTTGTGTATTTGGATGTAGACATAATTTTCTCACATAAGTTCCCGCTTCACACCCAACTTTAAACAACACGTCCTGATCTTGAATACTTAAAACATCAATATAATACACTGTACGTTCTCTTAATTGTCGTTTAACAGAACTTTTGATAGGTGGTAATTGATTAATTTTACCAGTAAATTTCTCAAGTGCTTTATACAAGTCATATTCTTTAACAGGTTTATGTAAATGCATTAAACAAACATATTCCTTACCAGCTTTAAGCAATGTTTGAATAACTTTTGTTGATTTTTTCAAAGCCACAGGTAACACTCCTGTAACATTCGGGTCTAATGTGCCTGAATGGCCTGATTTTTTGATGCCCAAGATCTTTTGAACATAAGCAGAAACTTGATGACTTGTAGGGCCAGCTGGTTTGTCAACATTAACAACACCTAAATTAATCAGTTCATCAACTGTTCTTTTTCCAGGTAATTTACCAAACTTGTCAGAAGTTTTAAACTGTTTTCTAACATAAACTGATCTTTTAGTTGTTTCAAAAGGTAATAAATTGTCCATATTATCAAAAGAAGTCATGGTTTTTATTTAAAGATTAACTTTTTTTGCTTTAAAACATAAATTCCTAATAGAATCACGTTCAAAATAATTACATAAACCCATAATTTATGCAACCCACCTGTCAATCTAAAAGTAAGTTCATTAAACCCTAATAATAATCCAAGAACAACTGTGAAAGTAATGCTTAATAAAACTGTTAAAAACAATTTCTCTAATATTTTTTCTTTCTTAAAAAAGATCTGTGTTAATAAAAACCCAGGAATTACAAACACAAATAATATTCCTATTATAGCTTGTATCATTTATTCCTCTAATAAGTTATATACAAATCTAATAAACCGTTTATACAGTTCATTGTTAAACACAAACGTTAAGATCAAATAAATAAAAATACCTAAAGTAAACATTGAAACAAATGAAATAAAATTATTAACAGCGAACCATTCTTTTAACAATCCAAGAGCTAAAGCAGTTAATACCCCAGAAAAAAATATGTAAAAATAATCTCTTGAAACTGTTATTAAATCTAGTGTAATTATTCTCTCAGACAACAATAGATGTACAACAGATGAGAGAACTGAGGAAATTAAAATAGCAAGTGCAATTCCGAATATATCTAAGAACATAAAAACAATATACAAAACAGCTAACAAACCTAGTTCAAACAATTTAATCCTGAAACTTATTATTTCTTTTTTCTGGGTTAAAAACACTATACGTGTTATTTCAAATATTCCTTTAAACATGCTGGAAAATAATAAAATTATTAGCACATCCGAAAATCCAAGCCATTTAATCCCATACTCAGAAAACTGTTTTGACAAAGTAACCATAATAACTGTAAAAGGTACAATAACAAATGAAGCATATTCAATTAGTTTAATTAAATTAAACCTAAACAGCTCTTCAGTTGTTTTGAATTTGTTCATTAAAAAATCTGTAACAAACAATGTAATGTTTAGATACATAAAATAACTTATTTCATATGCTAGAAACAAATAAGCAAAGGTATTTAATCCAAACACAAACGCTGTTACAATTAAAACACCATACTTAAATATATTTTCTAGTAATAGTTCAGATAACTTTTCTTTAGAAAATAATCGTCTTAGTTTAAACTGGAAATTCTTCCATAACAAGATTACACTTAGGAATAAATATGCAGAATATCCAATAAGTACTGCGTAATATCCGTAACCAAAAAACATTAATGTTATAGCAGTAATTGTCATAACAATCTGTGATATACAGTGCATTTTGTAGACTTTTCTTACGTGTGTTAACTCAAAAAACGACATTATAAAATTAACAATAGTGATAATTAGAAACGCAAAAGCGAAGTCTCCAATAAACAAAAATCGTGCTAAGATTAAGATTGTTAACAAATCTAGAAATTTCCATGTATAATAATAACTAACCTTACCTAGAAGTGATCTAATAACCCCAACCTTCTTCATTTAAATATAATTTAATATAATCTGGATATAAATATTTTTTGAATTAGTACTTCCACTTGATACTACATCCCATGGAAGGTTTTTCTTCAACACTTATAGAACCATTTTCAATGAACTCTTTGATTACATTATACATCTCATGTTTTAATGCAGGTATTGGTCCGTGGCTGTTATCAATTCTGCTATGGAAAATTAGTTTTAAATTTTTGTCAAATAGGAACGGATCAGGTGTGCATACAGCACCGTATGCTTTAGCAATTTCCTGAGTTTCATCATGTAAATATAAGAACTTAATTTTTCCTGTATCCACCATTTCCTGCATATTTTCAAAACTATCTTCTGGATAATTCTCTGACTCGTTTGGATTAATACCTATAACTGTTACATCTAACTCTTCAGCTATTCTGTTCAATTCTTTTAGTTTAGGAATAACATACGGACAATGATTGCACATAAAAACTATTAATGTAAGTTTTCCTTTAATATCTTGCAACTTATGCATATTCCCATCAGTACCTTTTAACTCAAAGTCAGGAGCAGTGTCTCCATGATTTAATGTATCATATTCAGAACCTATTAATGCCATGATTGATCACCCATTTAGATTTAATTAGGTATTGTTTATATAATTTATCTTGAATTAGAGTAATATTTAATAACTCAATATAATTTATAACCACGTCATGTCATGGAAAGGATATTCACAAATAATAGTAGCTTTGTTTCTTATATCAACAGGCCCTGTTGCTATTGATTACATTATAAAGTTTAATAATCCAGAAACCTGCGCTTTGTTATGGGGCATATCTGCCTTTGTTTATTCATTGATCTTTATTATTTATAAAAAAGAATACAAGGACATAAAGAAAATTAAATTAAAAACAGGAATTGCTTTAGCCATGTTTAGCGGGTTAGCTGCACTGTTGTGGTTTTATTCTATTCAAGCTATTGGCGCAGAAATGACCTCGTTTATTGGCAGGGTGGGCCCCTTACTAGTAGTTATGCTCGGTGTAATATTTTTAGGTGAACGGTTCAAGCTAAGAGAAATTATAGGTGCAATAATTTTGTTATCTGGTGTGTATATAATTGCGTTTTCACCTATTGAATATCTAGGCATTAAAATAATATATATTCTTATTGCAGTTACATCTTATAGTATTAACCAAGTTATTATTAAAAAGAACATTAAGGAACTATCTGCTCTGTCAATGAACACTGTTGCAATTGGCGGAACTATGATTATTTTATCTTTTTATACAGTATTAACTGGAAAATTTGAAACACCTCACATTAACACTCTCCTTGTTTGTGCCATTATTCCATTGTTCAACGAAATAATAGGTACAATATTAGTAATGAATTCTTACAAGACAATAGACGTAGGTAAAGCACAATTAGTCCGTTCTAGTTATCCGTTTGTAGTGTTGTTATATGCCTGGATATTATACAAAAAAATTCCTTTACCGCACCAGTTAATTGGCGGTACAATAATAATCCTAGGTGTTATGATATTAATTGGGTTTAGAAAAACAAGGAATTAAAAACAATACACAAAGTCATATTTAAACTTTTCAGGTTGCTTTAAATATTAGTTATTATTACAAAATAGTTATGACTCACAGATTAAGTGCTCAACAAAATGAAATGTTAGCCCAATACATTGTTGATTTGACAGATTGTTTAAAAGATTTAGATCCAGATATTAGCATCGAACCTCAAGTTTTTGGTGAACCTGAACCACAATTTGTTCGAGCATATATTCATTCACCAAAATTGCAAAAAATGTTAGGTGATTTTGGATATCACACAGCACCTCACGACGCTCCTGTTGATATGTTTTATGCACTATATTTCGCTCCTGCTAAAGACGGAGAAATAAATGTTAGAGAAGGTATATTTTTTGGATACGGACATAGACATCTCAAACATAATGTTGTAGGTAAACACGACTTTGAATTTTTGCTTGGTTTTTCGCGTGATAATTATAATAGGCCTCAACATTATGTGCGTGAAATAGGTAATTTCCCTGTACAAAAAGCTCCTGGATTAATGCAATTACAAGGTTCTGGGGTTTTTGATATATTAGAATTCATGTTAACTTATACTGTATTGCATGACAAACCTGTAACAAAACTTCCAATGTAATTCACTTTATTTATATTATAATAATGATGTAAACATGGTTGAGAAACTAGATGTAATAGCAGATACATTAATTAATTATTCTTTAAGAATTGGTCCTGGTGATTTTTTAGTTGTTGAATCTGATATTAGTGCATGTTCACTAACTGATTTACTAATAAATAAAGCACATGCAAAAGGTGCAGAAGGTGTTATATTTGAATTATCACCTCAATCATTTCAGGACATGCTTATATCGTTTGACCCTGATACTGGAAATTCTGAATTTAGACAGTGGAAAGCATTGATAGAAAAAGCTACTGCTTATGTGAGGATGCGAGCAGACGCAACATGGTACACACCGACAATTTCATTAAGAGAATCATTAGAGGAGGAATTCAATGTTTTGTTTTCTCAATGGAAAACTGCTATAAATAAAGTATTAGCTCCTGCTAGAGATGCTGGTTTAAAATGGTTAGTAACTGCATACCCAACACAAGAACTAGCAAATGACATGGGTATTTCATTGAAGCAATTAGAAAAGTTGTACGTTAGTGCACTGACATTTGATTATCAACAAATGTCAACTGAAATGGAAGAGATAGCTAATTTGTTTCAAAATGCCTCAGATGTCAGAATATACATCCCTGAATCAGATAGATATGGAGGCACTGATTTAAGTTTCAGTTTGGAAGGTAAAGAACATGATTATTGGGACGGGCATAATAATATGCCTGACGGTGAAGTTGAATGGTCGCCTGTAAAAGAAAGTGTGAACGGACATTTCAGGCCAACCAGCGGTGCTTGGATAGACGGTTATTTTGTTAAGGACATTTATCTGAGATTTGTCAATGGTGAAATAGTAGATTATGATGCTGCAGATGATCGTGGTAGAGCTATATTAAAGAATCTTATCGAAACAGATGAAGGTTCAAAATATCTAGGAGAGTTTGCTATTGGAACAAACTGGGGAATAGACTGCTTAACAGGTTTTATGTTATTTGATGAAAAAATCGGTGGAACATTTCACTTAGCAGTTGGGAAGTCATACGATGGAAAAAATGTATCAAGCAGGCATGAAGATTTTATCGGAGATTTAAGAGATAATGGTGGTTGGATTGAAGCTAATGGGAAAAAATTGACAGTGAGTGATCAAGGGAAGTATGTAATTAGTAAAAATAACTAATTATCTTTATCAGGTTTTCTAGCAACATAGACTTGGGTTGGAACCATAACACTTTTTCTCTCTGTATAAATGACTGTTGATGCATTACTTGGGTGTGTCATATTAAGAATCTCGCTAAATCCAATTTGTCTAAGAATAGTCGCATTACAGTAGCAAGGAGTGATTCCTGTAGCAATTAAATATCCAGCTGGAGGCAATTCATCAAATATGAAGTAATATTGATTAAATGCATCTTCTTGACTAATTACTGAATGATTCATAGCGCCAGATGCTATTACAATCTTAGGTTTATTGTCAAGACGAATAAACGAATTTGTATTTGTTAAATCAATTTCGTGTATATTTACAGTATTACCAATTCCATATTTTGATAATTTGCGAAGTCTGTTTTGGGCAGATTTAACCAAACTTTCTTCAATATCCATAAGATCATATGTAATATCTCTCTCAGGATGTTGGTCATGCATTTCTCCTAATAATCCGTAATTATCTCCATGTCCAAGAACAAAGACACCTTCAGCACAAAACAAATCCAATATTGACACTCTTTCTTCTTCAGAAAATAGTGAGATTACTTGTGACACAACCTCTCTAAGAATCGGATGCACATTAATTCTATATTTGCCCCAATCACTATCTCCTCTACTTTCTCTCCAAAATTCGGGCCCTTTTAATCTTGGCTTATACATTTTCGTACTGTCAAACTCAACCTCATTTCCACTTAAATGATGTATTAAATAAATAAGTTCATAATCTAAACTTGGAAATTGTCCTGTAAAGTTCTGATTTAATTGTGGGGCTAAATAAAAATTGGGTCTTTTTTTAATTTGATCAATATAAATAACAATTTTTCCGACCTCAGGAGCTTTATTTCTAAGATCAATTTCTATTCTTTTAAAATACAAAATATGTTGTAACCATTCGTCTAAAGTTATTGGTTTAGTATTACTAGCATCATCAATTCTATGTAATACGTTATCTAATCTATTTGAAAAGTCTTCATTCGACGCATTAGGATGTTGTCCTATAAGTCCAATACCTGTCATTTTTTATTACCAAATTATATCTTATTTAAAAATCTAATTAGAATAAGATATTCTCATTAAATATATTATTAAATAAATTAGAAAAATTAATTAACCTATTACTTCTATCAAAATTAAAAAAGATGGACTTTATAACATATTGCATAACTGTATTTTTACCTGCTTTAAAACAAAAGTTTGACGAAATATTATTTGCGCCTCTTAATTATCCAGACATGATCTGGATTCTTATTCCACTGTTTGGGACTGTTATTTTAATGGAACTTTATTTTGGCAGGTATCCTAGAGAAGATATGGGATATCACGCTGCATTAGAAAATACAATGTACTTGTTATTTGTGTCTGTAGATCTGATAAGGTATTTAATTGTTAACAACCAGATTATGAATTCTATTAAGGTCTATTTCATAGTTTTTATAGTCATATACGCATTTGTTATGAGCATCTTTGACTTTTACCATAAACTACCTAGGAACATTGCATTTAAAACATCGTCAAAGTCAATAATTGGATTCACAGCATACATGGCCATTATTGTTGTTTATTCAGACATTTTAGTAGATCTAAACAATTTATCAATTGCAACAACATTTGCTTCAATTTTCATACTATTTATTTTATACAGAACAGTTATGATGTTTGTACATTTCATGCAACCTCCTGAGCATGACAAAGTTGAGAATTTGTTACAAAAAGTTGAAAGTGAGTTAAACGAAGCAGCAAAAGAAGTAAAAAAGAAATGATTTTTTTATCCTTTACTATCCTTAACTTTAATCACGTGCCACCCGAACTGTGTTTTAACTGGCTGTGATATCTGGCCTTTTTTTAAACTAAAAGCTACTTTTTGAAACTCTTTAACCATTTGGCCGTGGCTGAACCAACCTAAGTTACCACCTTTTTTACCAGAAGGACACTGTGATTTAGTTTTAGCAAGTTCTTCAAAAGAAATTCCTTGGTTTAATTGTCCAATTACATCTTTTGCTTCTTGTTCTGTTTTAACTAGAATATGTTGTGCATTTACTCTTGTTGGCATTATTAAATCAGCTCTTTCACAGCTTTAACAATATCTTTGCTTGTTAATCCATACTTTTCAAGTAATTCGTCACCAGTGCCAGACTCGCCAAAAGTATCTTTAATCCCAACAAATCTCATAGGTACTGGATTTGTGTTAACTACAACTTCACTAACAGCACTTCCTAACCCTCCAATAACATTATGTTCTTCAGCTGTTACTATTGCTTTTGTTTCTTTTGCAGCTTTAACAATTGCATCTTTATCAATAGGTTTTATTGTATGCATGTTAATAACTCTAACAGATACATTTTCTTTTTCAAGTAATTCAGCAGCTTCCATTGCTTTGCTAACCATTATTCCGCATGCAATTATTGTAACATCATTACCTTGCTTCATAGTAACTACTTTTCCAATCTCAAACTTAGCATTTTCATCTGTTAAAACAGGTACCTTAGGCCTACCAGATCTTATATATACTGGACCTTTATGTTCAGCAACTGCAATAGTTGCAATATACATTTCATTATAATCACTAGGTACAATAACTGTCATGTTAGGCAAAGATCTTGTAATTGCAATATCTTCCATTGCTTGATGAGTTGCACCGTCCTGGCCAACTGTGATGCCTGCATGAGCTCCAATAATCTTAACATTCATGTTAGAATAACACACACTAGCTCTAATTTGGTCTAAATTTCTACCTGGGTTAAACACAGCAAAACTTCCCACAAACGGAATTTTACCATTAGCAGCTAACCCTGATGCAATTCCCATCATGTTTTGTTCAGCAACACCTACTTCAAAATGCCTATCTGGAAATTCTTTAGCAAACCAGTTTGTTCTAACAGAACCTGCTAAATCAGCACTAAACGCTACAATGTCTTTGTTTTTTTTGCCTAACTCTACTAATGCTTTGCCAAATCCGTCTCTTACTGATTTATTGTCCATTTTCAAGTTCCTCCAATGCTTTAGCTAATTGATCATCATCAGGCGCTATTCCATGCCATTTATATGATCCTTCCATAAACGACACACCTTTACCCATAACTGTTTTAAATATAATAACAGAAGGTTTGCCTGAGTTTTTTGCAGAATCAAACGCATTTATGATTTTATCAAAATCATGGCCGTTTGCTTCGATAACATTCGTGCCAAAACTTTCAAATTTATCTTTCAAAGGTTCAATTGGCATAATATCTTTAGTATCACCTGATAATTGCACATCGTTTCTATCAACAAAACATATTAGGTTGTTAAGCTTAAATTTGTTAATGCTCATCAATGCTTCCCAGACCTGGCCTTCATTCAATTCTCCGTCTCCTAATGAACAATATACTGTATAATCCAGTTTATCAAGTTTAGCTGCTAATGCATGTCCAATTGCAACACTAATTCCTTGGCCTAAAGGACCAGCTGAGTTTTCAACACCTGGTGCTGAACGATAATGTGGATGGCCTTGTAATCTTGAATTAATCTCTCTTAAACTCATTAATTCTTTTTCTGGAAAATATCCTGAATATGCCAATGCTGCATACCAAGTAGGTGCAACATGTCCATTAGACAAAATAAACCTGTCCCTATCTTTATTATAAGGATCATTCGGATCATGATGTTTCATGACTTTAAAATACAACGCTGTAAATATATCTGCCATACCTAACGACCCACCTGTGTGACCACTACCAGCTTTGTTAAGCATCTTAACAACTGTTTTTCTAATTAATTTAGCTTTTTGTTTAAGTTCATCCATATTATAATCCCCCTCTTAAACAATGAAAATTAGAATGGTTTTTATAAAAGTTTTGGAAATTTTTAATTTCAATAGTGAGGGCTCGGAGCGGTTTTCTGACTGAAAGGAAAAAAATTGCGATGAGTTTTTCGGGCAACTAAAATGAAGAGATCAAATAATATCCAATTCCACAACCAACTGTATCAGAAACAAGCTGATCTAGCTGTGGTTTTTCTTCTTGAAATCCATCATGGTAAATTCCTTTTGCAAGTGATGCTGCAACAGAATAAAGACGTATGCTTTCTGGATCCATTTTTAAATATTTTAATGCAACACTAATCGCTAATGCACTGGACGCATGATGAACAACATGTTCAAATTGCAAAGATACTTTATCATATTTTGGAGATTTGAACTTTAAAGCTGGTCTGATTATATTTCTATTGGCCAATATACCAAAATGAGCCAGAATACATCCTCCAACAATAGCTAGATCTACCAATAGTTCTTGTGCATCCATATTTTTGTGTTAAATTAGCGAATTTATAAATTTGTTTTTTTGTTATCTTCATACAGTGGTTAAGTTGCCCGAAAAATTGCTCATAACGACTGTTATATGTAATCCTTTGATTTCAGAGGTTTCAGGGTTTGTAGTTTTTGAAATTAAAAACTCATTTGTATGTTTTTTATTTCTATTATAAAGTAATGAATAGGTACTAAATACATTTTAGCTATATATTATTCAACTCAAAACATCCATTGCTTTAACTAAATCCTTTTCATCAATAATAACCATTAAATCTGTCCAGCAACTTATTTCTTCGTATATGTTAATACCTTTCTCTGCTAATAAAGTATATACATACGCAACAACACCTGCTGTTGTTTCAATTTTTTCATCAAAAATCATAGTGATCTGTACGAGATTTTCATTTATTTTAATTAGTTTTAATTTAAACAATTCTTTTATTTCATCAAGATAATTTTTGTTAGTGATTATTGTAATTGTATCTTCACCTTCAATTAAATTAAAGTCACCTTTTTTTTTCTTGACTTTTTTCTGGAATAAATAGATTTTTTCCATGTCACGTGGTTTTTCAATAATTGCTACAATAATCTTGTTCCTTATTCTTAGTTTGACATTCTTAACAAGATCCATAATCTTTTTTTCATGCTTATCCTGTTTCTTAATTTTCCAATAATATCTTCTGCAAGCTATTAAAACAGCGTCAAACTTGTCTATAATATGATAATCACAAATTTCTCTAGTTAAAGCAGAGTAATTAATTATACCTTTAATTACACAATCTTTTATACTGGGATGGTCTGAGATGTATTTCTCAGTTAGTTTTGTGATGTTCATGTTCGTTGTACAGTAAAACCTTGTAATTGTTGCAGTATTAAATTGCTAAATACAAAGCTGCTAATGTCCATATAATATGATAACTCTGTTTGTTTTTCAGTTGCCATAACATATTGTAAGCATAACTTATATATAAATTTGTCTAATTTAAGACATAATTGTCCTATATTGTTACAAATCAGGCATCATATTTATATATAACATTGGAGTAACTTAGATTTACAATGAACACATACACATTAAGGAATTCTAGAAGGTTATAGTTAGTTCATTGACCCTATTAAATGTTTTTTGATTAAAAATGATTGATAAAGAACTATTAAAAATACTTGTAAGTACAGTAGCTGAGAACCAGGTTCAGAGTAAGAACCATTTCAATAAAGCTATTTATCACTTAAAAAAATGTATGGAGGTTAAAAAATGAAAATCACATTAGCTTTTTCAGGAGGTTTGGACACTTGTTTTAGTATTCCATATCTTAAAGAAAAATATAATGCAGATATTATTACCGTGACTGTTGATACAGGAGGATTCACAAATAAAGAGTTAATAGAGAATGAATCAAAGTCAAATAAACTAGGAGCTGTAAAACATTATACAATTGACGCCAAAAAAGAATTTTATGATAAATTTATTACTTACTTGATTAAAGCAAACGCTCTAAGGGGTGGTGTGTATCCTCTATGTGCTTCTGCATCAAGGTATATACAAGCTGAAAAAATAGTAGAAATAGCTAAAAAAGAAAATGTAGATGCAATTGCACATGGGTCAACTGGTGCAGGAAGTGACCAAGTAAGGTATGATACAGCATTCTCTGTGCTAGCTCCAGAACTAAAAATTATTACTCCGTACAGGGATGAAGAACTTACTAGAGAATACGAGTATGAATACCTTAAATCAAAAGGATTTGAGTATGAAAATAATAAAAAGGACTATTCAATAAATGAAAGTTTAATCGGAGTAACAATTGGTGGCAAAGAAACTAATGTTTCAATGGGTTTACCTCCTGATTCAGTTAATAAACTAGTTAAACCTCTTAATGAAGCTAGTGATCAAGCAGAAGAGTTAACTATTGAGTTTAACAAAGGTATCCCTGTTAAAGTTAATGATAAATCAATAACAGGTCCAAAACTAATTGAATATCTAAACAAGATAGGTAAAGAACATGCAATAGGTAAAACAGTACATTTAGGAGATACAATAATAGGTGTTAAAGGAAGAATTGTTGTTGAAGCGCCAGCAATGCAAATTTTGATAAAAGCACACAAAGAATTAGAAAAATTAGTTTTAACTAAAATGCAATTGTTCTGGAAGAACCAGTTGTCTAACTTATATGGAGATTTAGTGCATGAAGCTAAATATTATGATCCTTTAGTAAAAGATCTTGAATCATTCATTGATAGTATACAAAATAAAGTATCTGGCATAGTTAAACTAAAACTGTTCAAAGGAAATATTATTGTTGAAGGTTGTTCAAGTAAATTTTCTTTAATGAATCAAAAAATTGCTACGTACGCTGAAGAAAACCCAGCTTGGTCAGGAAGTGATGCTCGTGGATTCTGCAAGTTATATGGATTACAAAGCAAGTTAGCAAAATCTGTTGATGTAAAATGAAAGTAGATAAAATAGCATCTGTAACAAAGAATGTACCTCTTACAAATGAAATTCAAATAGGTGATAAAATAAAATCTGAAATAGGTTCACTAATTGTTGTTGAAGCACTTGAAGAAAAATCTGTGTATAATAAATTGGAACTTGTTTCAGGTAGAATGTCTAAAATTATCAAAGGTAACATTATAATTGGTGTATTAGGTGAGAGAAAAGCCCAAGGCGGGTTTGTTGGTGTAGTTCCTAAAAAAATCACTAATGGTGACACATTAAACATACTAAATCTTGGAGGTGTTATTGGCAAATCAATTTCTGGTAATATTGATGTTGGTACAGCCTTAAAAGTTAAAGTTTTAGGAACTGTGCTATTGAATGGTAAACCAGTCAATATCAAAGATTATTCATTAAATTCCAATTCATTAAAGGCAAGTGCTCCTATTATCATGATTTCTGCAACAGGTATGAATTCAGGTAAAACAACAGCTGCTTGTAAAATTATCAAATATTTGCATTATAAAGGTTATAAAATTGCAGCTGCAAAGTTAACTGGTGTTGGTTTATTAAGAGATACGTTAGATATGCATGATAACGGTGCTGCTAAGACAATGTCGTTTTTAGACGCTGGTTTACCATCTACAGTTAATGTTTCAAAAGATCAACTTGTAAAATCCTGCAATTCAATTATTAAAGAGTTAAACAAGGTTAAATCAGATTATATTGTTATTGAATTAGGTGATGGGTTACTTGGTGAATATGGTGTTAAACACATTTTATCTGATAAAAGCTTAATGAAATTTGTAAAAAACCATGTTGTGTGTGCAAATGATTTAGTTGGTGCAAAAGGTTCTTGTGAATTATTCAATGATCGTGACATGAAAATTGATATATTAACTGGTCCAGTAACTGATACTTCTGTTGGAATTGAATATATTAATAACATGTTAAACACCAAAGCAGCAAATGCTCAAGTTAATGGTAAAAAACTTGCTAATTTAATTGAGGAGATGTTAAAATGAAGTGTGCAATAATTGGCGGGTCTGGGTACATTGGAATTAATTTAGTAAAACTATTACTTAATCATCCTAAAGCAAAGTTAGTTAAGGTAACATCTGAATCAAATGCTGGTAAAAAAATATCACAGATTTATCCAAGCTTACTTAAAAAAACAGAATTAGAATTTACAAAATATGACAAGGATTTAGATAATATAGATATTGTGTTCTTATCATTGCCACATGGATATTCAATGAATTTTATCCCTAATATAATAAAAAAATATCCTGAAGTTAAAATAATCGATTTATCAGGTGATTATAGAATAAAGTCAAAACAGGATTTTGAAAAATATTACAAAACAAAGCATTCATCACATGAGTTACAAAGTAAATTTGTGTATGGAATATCTGAAATTAACAATAAAAAGATAAAAAATGCACAGTATATTGCTAATTCAGGATGTTTTTCCACATCAGCCATACTAGGTATCAAACCATTAGTTAACATAATTGAAGGAAATGTAATTATTAATTCATTAACAGGATCTTCTGGTTCAGGCAAAACGCCTTCTGTTAACACACACCATCCAGTAAGAGCTCAAAATGCAAAAGCTTACAAGATATTCAAACATCAACACACACCTGAAATTTGCCAGGAACTTCAACATGAAGTAATCATTACACCACATTCAATTTCTTTGGTAAAAGGTATTTTCACAACGTGTTATCTTAATTTAAAGGAAGAATTGTCAAAAGAAGAAATAACAAAATTATACAAAGAATATTACAAAAACAGTTATTTCATAAGAATAATTGATTCTGTTGAAGTTAATAATGTTATTAACACAAATTTTTGTGACATTGCTGTTAATGTTTCTGGAAAACATGTTATTGTAACTAGTGCAATTGATAATTTAATAAAAGGAGGCGCTGGCCAAGCGATCCAGAACATGAACTTAATGTTTGGATTGGATGAAACCACAGGATTAAAATGAACCACATTATCAAAATAGAAGACAAGTATCAACTTCAGACATATAGCAAATTTCCTATAGTGATAACTAAAGGAAAAGGTATGTATGTTTATGATTCAGAGGGTAATAAATATCTTGACTTGTACGGTGGTCATGCAGTTGCATTAACAGGTCATTGCCATCCTAAAATTGTTGATGCTATTAAAACACAGTCAGAGAAATTAATATTTTACTCAAATGCTGTTTATAATGAAACAAGAGCAAAACTTTCAAAATTACTAATTGAAGTATCTGGTATGGACAAAGTATTTTTTTGCAATTCAGGCAGTGAAGCTAATGAAAACGCAATAAAACTTGCTAGAAAAGTTACTAACAAAGAAGAAATAATTTCAATGAAAGAATCATTTCACGGAAGAACTCTTGGATCTTTAAGCATAACTGGGATTGAAAAATATAACTCTCAATTCAAAACTTTGCCTGGAAATGTAAAATTTGTTGAATTTGGTAGTATTGAATCTGTTAAACAGTTAATCAATGATAACACAGCAGCAATTATACTAGAACCAATTCAAAGCATAGCAGGTGTAAAAACCGCTAATAAAAAATATTTTTTGAAATTAAAGAAATTATGCAAACAAAATAACATTGTTTTGATCTTTGACGAAGTTCAAACATTTGCGCGTACTGGTAAAATGTTTTTTGGGCAGAATTATGGTATTAAACCAGATATTATTACAACTGCAAAAGGAATAGCCTCTGGTTTTCCAATGGGTGCTGTTTTAATATATCAAGAAATAACATACACAGTCAAAAAAGAAGAATATGGGTCAACGTTTGGCGGATCACCACTTGGATGTGCAGCTTCGTTAGCAACTCTTAACACAATACTCAATGAAAAATTGTGTGAAAACTCAAACTTAATTTTTGACTATTTAAAATCAAAATTACCAGAATCAATCAAATTAATTGGCATGGGTTGTTTAATTGGATTGAAATTTGATCAAAAAGTAAAACCAATTCAGGAAAAGCTATTGAAAAAAGGAGTCATTGTAGGAACATCTATGGATCCTTGTATAATAAGATTACTTCCACCTTTAATCATAAAAAAAGAACACATTGATGAATTCATAGAAAAACTTAACCAGGTGTTATAATTGAAACATTTCATAACAATACAAGACCATAGCAAAGAAGAAATTGTGAATTTAATAGATTCAGCTATAAAAGGAAAGAATCAAGGATTTCCAAAGAAATTAATTGGAAAAAAAATTGCATTGATTTTTTTAAACCCATCTCTAAGAACACGCGCTTCATTTGAACTTGGTATTCAAGAACTTGGTGGTCATGTTCTAGTATTAGATCCTGGTAAAGGTATGTGGAATCTTGAATTTGATGAAAATGTTGTTATGGATGCTGACAAACCCGAACATATTAAAGATGCTGTAAAAGTACTATGCAAATATGTAGATGCAATTGCTATTAGATCTTTTTCTAAATTAGAAAACTTGCAAGAAGATAAACAAGACAAGATAATAAACGCGTTTGTCAAATATTCAGATAAACCAATAATTAGTATGGAGTCATGCTTGTATCATCCTTGTCAGGCATTAGCAGATATTATGACAATAAAAGAAAAGTTTGAGTCTGTTAAAGGTAAAAAGTTTGTGCTAACATGGGCACCGCATCCTAAAGCATTGCCAATGGCTGTTCCTAATTCTGCATTATTAGCTGCAAGTAAAATTGGTATGGATGTTACATTATTAAGTCCTAAGAAATATATCTTAGACTCAGAAATAATTGATAAATCAATTCAGAACTGTAAAGAAAATGATTCTGAATTTTTAATAACAGACAATCTTGAACATGGATACAAAGACGCTGATGTAATCTATGCAAAAAGCTGGGGTTCTAAAGATTATTATGGTGAAGGGGATAAAGAAAATGAGTTAAGAATTTCATTGAAAAATTGGACAGTTGATTCTAAAAAAATGTCTTTAACGAATAATGCAAAGTTCATGCATTGTTTACCTGTCAGAAGAAATGTTGTTGTAACAGATGATGTTATTGATTCAAGTAATTCAATTGTGTATGGTCAAGCAGAAAACAGATTACATGCTCAAAATGCATTGCTAATAAAACTGTTAGGTGATCAGAATTAAAAAAATAAAAGATGTACTAGACTATGCAATCCAGTTTAATGACAAATGTTTTGTAGTTAAACTAGGTGGTAAAGTAGTTAAAGATAATCTTGACAATTTTTGTGAGCAAATAAGTTATTTTAAAAAAATTGGGATTAAGATTATAATAGTCCATGGAGGTAGTACTCAGTTAGAAGAATTTGCTAACAAAATTGGTGTTAAACAGAAAAAAGTAAACGGTAGTAGAATAACTGATGATACAACTCTTGATCTTGTTAAAAAAATCTATTCGCAGATTAACATGGAAATAGTGGCTAAATTAAACAAACACAAGGTTAAATCAATCGGATTGAACGGCGCAGACGGGTTATTGTTAAAAGCTCAAAAAAGACCTACTAAAAACACAATTAATTATGAAAACGGGAATTTAGAAAAAATTGAACTGGGTCATGTCGGTGATGTTAAAGAGATTAACATTGATCTTATTAACCAGTTGGTTAAATATAATTTCATTCCTGTTATTGCATGTTTGGGTGCTGATGAAAAAGGAAACATATACAATATTAATGCTGATTTTGTTGCTAAAGATTTAGCAATCTCTTTAGATACTGAGAAACTGGTTTTAATGACAAGTGTTGACGGTGTATATAATAATGATGAATTGATTTCCAGTTTAAATGTGTCAGAAATTGATGATCTGATTAAAAAAAATGTTGCTAAAAAAGGAATGATACCTAAACTAAAAACTTGTAAAGAAGTTGCATTGAACAAAATTAATGTTCATATGTTAAATGGCCTAAAAAATGATACAATACTAGCTGAGATATTCACTGAAAATGGTATTGGAACGATGGTTGTAAAATGAAAGCTGTTGAAATATTAACAAACTTAGTAAAAATGGATACAAGTACTGGTAAGTCAAATAAGGAAATTATTGAGTATATTAAAAATGTAATTAAGAATTCATTAGCAGAAATAATTGTTCAAAAAATTCCAGGCACCGACCAACTTAATTTAATTGTAAAAATAAAAGGAAAATCTTCAGAAAATCCTTTGTTATTTGTTGGACATACAGATACTGTACCTGTATCATCTAACTGGAACATTACATCTCCTTTTGATCCTAAACAAATTCAAAATAAAATATATGGATTAGGAAGTAATGATATGAAAGGTGCACTAACAAGCATGATCATAACAATAAACAATATAACAGAAGTTCCAAATCAAGATATATATTTTATTTTTTCAGCAGATGAAGAATCTAGTTCAATTGGAAGCAAATATTTTATTGAAAATACCAAATTAAAGAATTGTAATGTAATCATATGTGAACCTTCAGATAACTTTGTTGTTAATGAACAACTATCATTTACTGAAATTCAAGTAACTTGCCTAGGTAAATCGCTTCACACACAGTATGCAGATTACAGTACAAATAATAAACATAATGCAATTTACAAAGCAAATAAAATCATATTAAAACTATATGAGTATCTGAAAAATGAGTTAGATAATAAAGGGTTTTTTTCTGTTGGAATGATTAGTGGTGGGACAAAAACAAACATTCTTCCTGATAAATGTACATTTAGTATATCATTACGTTTAGCTGCACACGTTAACATGGATAATGAAATTAAAAAGATTAATACCATGTGTGATGGTGCAGATGTAAAAGTGATTGAAAGTGAAGGACCATATATTATTGATAAGAATCATGGTCTTGTAAATTTAGCAAAAGACTCATACTGCAAAGTAATAGGAGATAAAATAAAAATATCAATTAAAAAATCATGGACAGAAGCTAGTTTATACAAAGAGATTGGAAAAGTAATTATCTTTGGTCCTGGCTTTTCAAAAAATTCTCACATTGATGATGAATTTATTGAAATAAAAGAAATTGTGAAGTTTTCAAACATCTATGAAAATATAATCGGTGATCATAAATGAAGTTGTGGGATAAAGGTAGTGATGTTGATAAAAAAGTAGAGAATTTTCTAGGATTTGATTTAATGGCAGATCAAGCACAGGTTAAATATGAATGTATAGCTAGTGCTGTACATGCTAAGATGCTTCATAAAATTGGAATTTTGTCAGAGCACGAATTAAATAATCTAATTAAAGGATTAAAAGAAATTATTGTGCTTAATGAAAACAATAAATTTGTATTAACAGCAAAAGATGAAGATGTACATACAAAAGTTGAAAATTATTTAGTAAACAAAGATGAAAACTCTGGAAAGAAGATTCATACCTATAGATCAAGAAATGACCAGTTACTTGTTAATGCAAGATTAATGCACAAAGAACTACTTGTTGAAATAATTGAAGCAGTTATAAAACTAACAAAAACAATGATTAAGTTTGCAAAAAAATATGAATTTGTTTCAATGCCGGGTTATACTCATAGACAAAAAGCAATGTTATCTTCTGTTGGACTATGGATGGGTGCATTTGCTGAATCATTAATTGATGATTTAAAATCATTGAAACTGGCTTATCAATTAAATGATCAATGTCCGTTAGGAAGCGCTGCAAGTTATGGCGTGCCTAAGAAAATTGACAGAGAATATGTTGCTGAGTTACTTGGATTTAGTAAAGTACAAAATAATGTACTATATTGTCAGAACTCTCGCGGTAAAATTGAATCTGTTATTGTATCTGGACTTAGCCAAATAATGTTAACATTAAGTAAACTATCAGCTGATATAATTTTATTTTCAACAAAAGAGTTTGGATATTTAATTCCTAATAGTAAATCATCAACAGGTTCTTCAATAATGCCGCAAAAAATTAATCCTGATATTCCTGAAACTGTTAAAGGATATGCAAGTGCAGTAATAGGATTTGAATCAATAATTAAGAACGCAATTAAAGACTTACCATCAGGATATAACAAAGAAACTAAGATAGTTAAAAGATACACGCTTCAAAGTTTTGAATTAACTAAAAAATCTTTGACAGCACTAAACGAATATCTAACCACATTAACAGTTAATACTGATAACTGTAAATCAGCTTGTTCAAAAGAAATATTTGCTGTAGACCATGCATGTGACTTAGTAGAAAATGGACTCTCTTTCAGAGATGCTTACAAAAAAACCGCTAAAGAACTTAATAAAATAAAAATACCTGATTTGGGCAAAGCAATCAAAAAAAGAAACCATGTTGGCGGATTAAACAGTCTTGGATTGGAAAATATTGAACTTGAATTAAAAGAAATTAATAATTATATTGCTAACAATAAACAATCTAATAAAAATAAAATCAACAGGTTATTAAGATAATTCTTGGAAAGTGTTAAAAATGTCATCCAGTAAACTTTATAAACACAAAAAAACTTCATATTATTTTAGTATGGGGGAAAATGCTAAACTTGTTCTAGAAGACGGTTCTGTATTTTATGGACATTCATTTGGTTATGACAAATCAGTAGCTGGTGAAGTAGTTTTTAACACTGGTATGACTGGATATCCTGAATCATTGACAGATCCTTCTTATCATGGCCAGATATTATCATTAACTTATCCATTAATAGGCAACTACGGTGTTCCTAAAGATGTTAAAAATAAACATGGAGTATCAACTAACTTTGAATCTGATAAAATTCAAATTATGGGTTTAATTGTTCAGGAATATTCTTTTAATCATAGCCATTGGTCAGCTGTTAAATCACTTTCTGAATGGTTAAAGGAACATCATGTTCCTGCAATATATGGGATAGACACAAGAGCATTAACTAAAAAATTACGAGAAAAAGGTGTCATGCTCGGTAAAATAGTAATTGATAAAGATCTTGAATTAATTGATCCTAATTTGAGAAATTTAGCAGGCGAAGTTTCTGTTAAAGAAAAAATTGTGTATGGTAATGGTAAACATAAAATAGTTTTAATTGACACAGGTGCAAAAAATAATATTGTAAATGAATTAATTAAAAGAGACACAACTGTTATCAAAGTACCATGGGACTATGATTTTCTAAAAGAAGATTTTGATGGGCTAATGGTTTCAAACGGTCCTGGTGACCCTAAACAATGTAAAATAACAATTGCTAACATCAAGAAAGTTATTGGCATGAAAAAACCAATATTTGGCATATGTTACGGTAACCAGCTTGTAGCACTGGCAGCTGGCGGTGACACGTACAAGCTTAAATTTGGTCACAGGTCTCAAAATCAACCGTGTATTGATAAAACTACAGGTAGATGTTACATTACCAGCCAAAATCACGGTTTTGCAGTTGACACTAAATCATTGCCAAAAGATTGGAAAGAATGGTTTGTAAATGCTAATGATAACACTAACGAAGGAATAATACATAAATCAGGATTGTTCAGAACTGTACAGTTTCATCCAGAAGCAACGCCTGGTCCAGTTGATACGACGTTTTTGTTTGACGAGTTTATTGATTTAGTTAAAAAAGTGAATAAATAATGGAAAAAAGCATACTTAACTTTTACAACGACTTAAAAAAATCGCGTAATGACTGTCCATGGTCAAGTGATCAATCCATTGAAGACGGTCTTGACCAGGTTCAAAGCGAAGTTGATGAAGCAAGGCATGACCTTAAAAATGAAAAATATAATGACCTACACAAAGAAATTGCTGATATTTTCATGGATTCATTGTTCCTGCTCATATTAATTGAAGAAAAAGGTGTTAATGTAAAAGAACTAATTGATAATACAAACAAAAAGTTCACAAACAGGAAACCATGGGTGTTTAGTGATATGAAAGTAAGTTCAAAACAAGAAGCTGTTGATGTTTGGAATGAAATTAAGAAAAATGAAAAAAGTTAAGAAAGTTATAATATTAGGAAGCGGTGCTCTTAGAATTGGCCAGGCCGGTGAGTTTGATTACTCAGGTAGCCAATGTATTAAAGCATTAAAACAAGAAAATGTAAAAACTATCTTGATGAACCCTAACATTGCAACTATCCAGACTAGTGAACATTTAGCTGATAAAGTATATTTTTTACCTGTGACACCATACTTTGTTGAACAGGTTATTAAAAAAGAAAAACCTGACGGTATTTTGTTAAGTTTTGGTGGTCAGACTGCGTTGAACTGCGGTGTTGAACTTCACAATAAAGGTATCTTGAAAAAATATAATGTACAAGTTTTGGGAACTCCTGTCCAGACAATAATTAACACTGAAGACCGTGATTTGTTTATTAAAGAATTGAATAAAATAAATGTGAAAACTCCAAAAAGTAAAGCTGTAACTTCTATAAAAGACGCGTTAAAAGCTGCTGACGAAATAGGCTATCCTGTCATGGTACGGTCTGCATTTTCATTAGGCGGTAAAGGATCAGGTGTTGTTAAAAACAAACATGAACTAAGAGTTTTGGCTAGTAAAGCATTTTCATCATTGAACCAAATCCTTGTTGAGGAATACCTTTTTGGCTGGAAAGAAGTTGAGTATGAAGTTGTTCGTGACTCTAAAGATAATTGTATCACTGTCTGTAACATGGAAAACTTTGATCCAATGGGGATACATACTGGTGAAAGTATTGTTGTTGCTCCCAGTCAAACATTAACAAATTCTGAGTATCATAAATTAAGAACGATTGCAATTGACGTTATAAGACATTTAGGCATTATTGGAGAATGTAACATTCAGTATGCTTTGGACCCGTACTCTGAAGATTATAGAGTTATTGAAGTTAATGCTCGATTGTCACGTAGTTCTGCGTTAGCGTCAAAAGCTACAGGGTATCCGTTAGCATTTGTTGCTGCTAAATTGTCTTTAGGCCAGTCATTACCAGAGATTAAAAATAGAATAACTAAAGTTACTCAGGCATGTTTTGAACCTGCGCTTGATTATATTGTTGTTAAAATACCAAGATGGGACTTGCAGAAATTTAAGCGTGTCAGTACAAAGATAGGCAGTGAAATGAAATCAGTTGGTGAAGTAATGTCAATTGCGCGTAACTTTGAAGAAGCGTTACAAAAAGCAGTTAGAATGTTAGACATTGGCCAGCAAGGTGTAACTGGTAATGGATATAATTTTAATAACCTACCTAATGAATTAAAAGAACCTACTGATAAACGTGTTTTTGCAGTTGCAAATGCTTTTACCAAAGGTTATTCTATTGACAAAATCTATGACTTAACAAGAATAGACAAATGGTTCTTGTATAAAATCAAGAATATTGTTGATACTGAAAAATTAATGAAAGATAATGAACTAAGTAAAGACTTGCTTAGACAAGCTAAAAAATATGGTTTTTCTGATAAAAGAATAGGTGATGTTACCAATAAATCTGAACTTGAAATAAGAAAATTAAGAAATAAGCATAAAATATTACCCGTAGTTAAACAAATTGATACTTTGGCAGCTGAGTTTCCTGCAAAAACTAATTATTTGTACTTAACCTATAACGGATCTGAGCATGACATTGATTTTAATAAAAAAGAATCTGTTATTGTACTTGGTTCTGGCACGTACAGAATAGGTAGTAGTGTTGAATTTGACTGGTGTTCTGTTAATGCAGTTATGCAAACTAAAAAGTGTGGGTATGAAACAATAATTATTAATTATAACCCTGAAACTGTTTCTACTGATTATGATGAAGCTGACAAACTGTACTTTGACGAATTATCGTATGAACGTGTCATGGACATTTATGACCTTGAAAAACCTAAAGGTGTCATTGTTTCAATGGGCGGACAGATTCCTAACAGTTTAGCATTAAAACTATACAAATCAAAGTGCAAAGTATTAGGAACACATCCAAAAAATATTGACAAGGCTGAAGATAGAAACAAATTTTCTAAACTGTGCGATGATCTTAACATTGACCAACCTGAATGGAAAGAGTTAACGTCAATGTCTGAAAGTAAAACATTTGCTGACAATGTCGGTTTTCCAGTTTTGATCAGACCTTCATATGTGTTAAGCGGCGCTGCTATGACAGTTGTTTACGATCCTAGTATGTTAGAATTTTATTTAAAACGTGCTTCAAACGTCTCTAAAGAACACCCAGTTGTCATATCAAAGTTTTTATTAAATTCTAAAGAGATTGAGTTTGATGCAGTTGCTGAAAAAGGAAACATAGTTCTTCATGCAATATCTGAACATGTTGAAAATGCAGGTGTTCATAGTGGAGACGCAACAATGGTATTACCTCCACAAAAAACTTACATTGAAACTATTAGACAAGTTAAATTAAAAGCAAAAAAACTTGCTAAAGCTTTAGAAATAACAGGACCGTTTAACATCCAATTCATTGCGCATGAAAATAAGTTAAAAGTAATTGAATGTAATCTAAGAGCGTCGCGTAGTTTCCCGTTTGTGTCAAAAGTTATGAACACTAATTTTATTGAACATGCAACAAAAGCTATCCTTGGTATAATGGTTGAAAAGATTGAAAAAAGCGCATTAGACCTTGAATATGTTGGTGTTAAAAGTCCGCAGTTTTCATTTACAAGATTACGTGGTGCGTTTCCTCAGTTAGGCGTTGAAATGGGTTCAACTGGTGAGGTTGCGTGTCTAGGGGATGATGTCTACGAAGCTTTGCTAAAAAGTTTAATCTCAACAGGGTTCAAACTACCTAAAAAAAATGTTTTGATTAGTGTTAGCGGTGATAAAAACAGATTTAGATTGCTTGAATCTGTTAAATTATTAAAAAAAATGGGATATGTTTTGTACGCAACTTCAAACACTAAACGGTTTTATTCTAATTATGGAATCAGAATGAACTCATTGTATAAAATCCATACAAAGAAACAGCCGAATGTGATTGATTATTTAAGAAACAAAAAAATTGATTTAGTGATAACCATTGAAACTCCTGGAAGAGTATACAAACATGACGATGTATATGTTCTAAGAAGAACTGCTATTGACTTCTCCATACCTATTATACAAAATATGCAACTTGCTAGAACATTTGTCCAAGGATTGTATTTGAAACCTGAATTGAAAATAAAAAGTTGGGACGAGTATTAACCTAGCATTAACTTTAACAATGCTTTTCTAACACTAACCGCGAACGATGCTTGCTGAAAATAATATGCATGTTTAGTATCATCTACTTCAGGGGTTAGTTCAACTGTTCTCGGTAATGGACTTATGATTCTCATATTATCTTTTGCATTTTTTATTATTTCAGGTGTTATGACATAATAATCCTTTAACCGTTTATAATCTGCTGGATTAGAAAACCTTTCTTTTTGAACTCTTGTCACATATAGTATATCTATTTCACTTATAATATCACTTACATTTTCAAGCTCTTGGTACTTATCCAATTCAGTTAAAATTTCTTTTTGCATTGAAAGTTCTTTTGGACTAATAAAAAACAATTCACTGTTAAAATGTTTAAATGCTTTTGCTAATGAATGTATACATCTACTATATTTAATATCACCAAGCAATGCAACTTTTAAACCATCAAGTTTTCCCTGGCACTGTTGAATAGAATATAAATCTAACAATGCCTGGCTAGGATGTTCGTTACTACCGTCTCCTGCGTTTATAACTGGAATTTTTACTGCATCTGCCATTGATTTAACTGAACCTTCTTCAGGGTTTCTAATAACCATAATGTCACAATAATTTTCAATCATTTTTGCAGCATCAGATAATGATTCTCCTTTTACAAACGATGTTGCTTTTGGGTTTGTGAATCCAATAACATCTCCGCCTAACCTATGCATTGCACTTTCAAAACTCATTCTGGTTCTAGTGCTAGGTTCAAAGAATAACGTAGCCATTATTTTACCTTTTAAAACTGGATCATTGTTTGAATTAGAAGCATTGTCTAATATAGAAATAATATCTTGTTTAGATATATCATTGATACTAATAAGTTTCTTAATTTGTACACACCCCATTAAATAAAAAAATAATGATTTATACTCTTTTAACCATTGAGTAAGCTGCTAAAACAACTATCATGGCGCTACCAACTATCATGAACGCTACTCCTTCAGACGCAAACACTGCGGTTTCTGCAAGATATTTCACTAATCCAACCAGTATGAAAAACAATGCAACTGTAAACATACCATACACTATTGTGTAATGCACGGCTTTTCTTTTAATTTCTTCAATCTTTGCATCAGAATGTTCAACTACTTTGTCAATAACACCGTTAAAAAAACCTAACACATCACTCACCCAGCTAAAAGATTCTTTTTTCTTTGCCATATTAATTGTAATTAAGAACAATTCTGTTATATAAATGTTGTGAAAAGTGTCAATATACACTTGGATTATGTGAATTTAAATGCATATTTATAAATACCCTATAATTAACTGCTGATTGCCATGCATATTGCAGAAGATTTGAGCACTTTAAACATGTTGTTAGGACCTGGTAGAGCATTTTCAATGGCTGACCATATCAGATTTAGTCCAATTTCTCTTTTTCAAGCAGCATCAGAGCTAATGAAACAGAAAATCTTGTCTAAGAATACCATAATTTATGATCCATTTTGTGGTAATGGTACAATACTGTATGCACTAGCTTCTTATTTTCCTGGTACATTTCAAATGTTATATGGTTCTGATGCACGGCAAGGGGCAGTAAACACAGCAAGAGAAAATTTGACACTAACTGAACCTGACAAATTAGAAATAAGAATAAATGAATTACAACAAAGTATATCCGATAATCCAAAAGTTTCAAAAAAATGGAAAAGGAGATTATCTAATTTGCTATCACTTAAAAGAATATACGATGAAATCTCATTCAGCATCACACCTTACCATATATTCCATGCAAATGTTATGAATCCAAATTTTGCTGATGGGAATTTAAATGTTGATTGTGTAGATGTTGCCATTTGTGATCCTCCATATTCAAGATCATGTCCGTGGCATACTCCTGATGGTAAAACTATTAAATCATATCCACTGGAACCCACTATAAAAAATATTTCAAAATATCTAAAAAGAGATGCACCGATTATTATTTTTTCGAATCAAGGCACAAATTTAGAGTTGAGTGAATTTCCTTTGGTTATGAGATTTAATTTAGATGGGTATAGATTAAATCGTGAAGTGTCTGTTTATAGTAACTCTCCCGTTCATTGAAACCAATGTTCCCTCTATTTCCCAAGGTTGTAAAGTCTCATATTCCTGAATAGATTAAGCAATTATTTTAAAAACTTTGTCTCTTATTATTTTAGATTCAATGTAATTTAGTTATCACTAAAAATATCATTCATACTTTGACCTAACTGAGCCATATCTGTGTTAAAATCACTAAATTTATTATTAAGGTTTTCATCAGACCTGTTATGAGCAGCGTTGATCTCTAACAACAACGCATCTGTTCTATTGATTAACAGTTCAGCAAAATCTTGGTTAAAAGTAGTTTCAATCTCGTCTAACAACTCCTGCCTGGTTTGATTAATTCTCTCAACTAAGTCCCAGTAACGTTCAGCTTGCAATGCAGACATATCAACAATAAAGTTTAATGCAGGCGAAACGTGAAAAGAAGACGCTATTTCCAATGTTTGTTGACTGCCTCTATCAATATATGTACATGATATATATTCTTCATAAATACCATTGATGGTTGGTGTCATGAACTCGGCATAATAGTTACCAGGTGTTGATGATTCGCCAAGTACATAATCATTAACAAAATATGACTTATCAGGGTATAAAATGTCAGCTGTACAAGTTGCATTTTGATACGGACTACCTTGTCTATCTGCAATTCTAACTATAACTTGACCATACTCACCACTAATATATTCAGTACCTGATACCATTTCTAGAACTAAATCTTTTTTACCACCTCTAACAATAAAGAATGAAACAATACTAAGAACAATGATAACACTTGTAATAAGAATAAGTCTTGGTCTCTTTTTTCCCCATATTCGTCTTGACTTCTGCATTATCACTACCCATTTTTTAAAGAAAAATAAAAAATAAAAAAAATATTTATCTATGCAATCATTTGTATGTAGACTCGCTCAGTCTGGTCATCTCTAATTGCGTGGACTGTTGCATTAATATCTTCAGTCTGACCTCTTATAATACCTAACTCAGTTAAAGCAGTGTTAATATTAGTTGTAATATCACCGCTCAGCAAATCCCATGTACTGGTAGTTGTTGAGTTTAATGTATTAAAGTAAGCAGTTTGTTCTGCCCTAGTTGCGTCAAGTGTTGTTTGCAAGGCTTCAATCTCTGTACAGAGATCTGAATCTTGAGTCAATACACTTCCACACATTTCCTGTAATTGATCAATGTCACCATCAATCGTGTCAAACCGCGCTAAGATAGCTGCGTAATCAGTCACGTCCATTGCATTACTAACCAACCACTGTGAGTCAGCATAAATGTCTGTAACTGTATCATTGATATCTGGTAAGAAATCTTGTAGATACGACATTATTGTATTCTCAGTGGATGATATTGCACTATCCAAGTTTGTTTCAGCGCTTGTTAACTGAGTTTGTATAGCTGTTTGAGCTTCAGTTAATTGTGTTGTTATACTAATATTAACATTAGTTAATTTAGTATCTAGATCAACGTTCATGTTTGTCATTTGTGTTGACAAGTTTGATTCAATTGAATCCATAACAACAGTCAAATCTGTTTCTGAAGCATCTATAGCTGCTAATATCTCAGTTTTAGCATCATCAATCATACCTTGGACACTTACTTCAAGATCACTAAATTGTGATCCAGCAGACGCGTTGTGATCAGCTAACTGTGCTTGCAACTCTGTGTTAACTTGGTTAATCAAAGTTGTTAAGTTAGTCTCAGCAACATCAACTCTTGCAACAAGTACATCTTCAGTATCAGCGATTGTAGCTTGAATTTCAACATTAACATTACTTAATGATGTGTTCAAGTTAGCTTCTGATTCTTCAATTTCTGTTGTTAAATCAGTTTCCATTTGAGTTAACAAAGCAGTTAAATTAGAATCAGCTGATGACATTTGCGAAGATAGCTCAGCTTGTGCTGTTGCAACACTTCCTGTAATGGATACATTAACAGCGTGCAAGTATGTGTCTGCAGCAAGAACTTGTGTACTTACGTTCTTAATGAAGTTTAGTGCAGGGTTCACGTGAAAAGACTGTGAGGTCTTAATGGATTTACCAGCACCATACAAACAAGTAACTTCCTGTTCATATGTACCTTCTTGAGCAGGTACAGGGTCTGTTCTATACCAGTTACCTGATACAGGAGACTGGCTCATTGCACCATCGCTTACGTATGCACTTTTGTCTGGATAATATATATTGGCTGTACAAGAATCCATAGCATAAGCTTGGCCTTTGTAATCCATTATCCTAACAATCGTAGATGCAACTTCATCTGATCCTGGTCCAGTGGAACTCCAATATTCTGTGTGCGATACCCATAATACTTTAGGATCGTCCACAACCTTTTGTCCGTTCACATAGGCAGTTATAATTACTGCGCTTAGTATTGCTAGCAGAACAATTGTTGCCAGCAAAATTAGTTTTTTCTTTCTAATTCTCTATCACCTCATTGTATATTAATAATATAAATTATAATGTCAATACAAAAACAAGAGAATGCAAAACATTCCCTTGTTTTACACTTCACCAATCGTTTAGGTTGGTGGATTGGGTAGTGTCTTTTTAAACACAGGCGATTGGTGAATTGTGTTGAAAGAACACTATTTTTATGTTTATTTTAGTGTTCTCTGACATTACAATCTTAATATACAAAACCGTATATTACTATTAATAAATGTGCGGTTGACATAGTAAACCATATACTAGTTTAGAAGTTGACTTAATCAATTCCGTTAACTATTTAAAAAAGTTTAACTTTTAAGTTTAATGAAATTAAACATTTTAGTTTATATTATAGTTCAGTAGTCCACTTAAACTATTAAGTTTAGTTTTGATCAACCAAAGTTTTTTAAATGATTAATTAAATTAAAAAGAGGGTGGATGGGTGGGAGTCTAAGAGAGTGGAATCTTCTGTTTATCCTTAAATGAATTAAAACTCATTTCACGCTAAAAAAAGAGTGTATAATATAGATTAAAGAATACAAAAATGGCTTTAACAAAGACTGAAAAAAGATTTATTAAAATATTATTAGAATTGAAAGACATTAATTTTTCAGTTCTTGCACAGAAATTAAAAATTACTAAACAAGCAGTCAGTAAAATTAAAAAAAGACTTGAGCAAAAACAAATTCTGAAAAACTATTCTGTTAACATTGACGTTAACAAAATTAGTATCACAATTTATGCTATGATTGAACTTAATATAATGGATAGCACACACTTATCAGATTTTATTGAATCTGTTAAAAAGAAAAAAGAAGTTATTAAATTAATGGAATCTGCATTACCTGATACTAGAGTTATTATGATGTGCGGGTTTAAAGAATTAAAAGATATTGATAGTCTAATTTTCTCTCTTAAAAACAATTATAACGGTACAATTAGTTTTTCGTCCATCCAATTAATACATCCTGAAAAAATACACAAAGATACATACAATGATCTTGTTCTTCATTCTATTAGTGAAAAACCATTGATCCAGAAAGTTATGATGGAAGCTTAGGTTCAACATTCGAAATATTCAAAAAAATCATGTCTCATGCCAAAACGTGCTCTAAAGAAAAATCTGTCTCTTGCATCAAAAGGAAATGAAATATTTGTTCCATAAGTTTCCTCTAATATGGACATTGGTGCAGGAGTTTCTTTTGGGTGTTGACCATTGATTAGGTATATAGCATCTGCAACAAATATTAATACATCTGTAATTTTAGGATCAGGTGAGTCTCGTTGGTATTCAAAACCTGATGTATATACAATTCCACGATTTGGATAGAGCTTATCTAACCTGTAAAAATTCTTAAAGTATGGATCACCGTGTGTTCTGTTCAAATTATGAATTTTTTGTAACTGTATTAATCCTTGTCTAAAACAATCTAATTTGTCATCTTTGTGAATTCTAAGATCTTGGAAAACATCAACAAGATCTGTTAATTCTAAGGTTCGGACAGTTAATTCTAATGCTTGATCATTATATTTTAAAAGCTCTGGTGTGTTTAACCCTGCTGCATAAAAATCTATGATAGACTTTTTCTCTCTAGTGTATCTTTCCCTTGCATTCATATATAGTTTTCTTTCCAAATACGACCATAGCATTGTAGGTGAAAAATCTCTAAAAGTTTTTCTCACATATTCTGGAGTAATTTCCCTATGATTAGTTCTAAGTAATTTCCCAATATTGTCAAGTCTCATATATAAGAATGAATTTATTAATTATTTTAAACTTTAACCCTTTTCTTTTTTAGATTTTGTTTTAAAGAATAAGTTATACTTTTCAAGTAAATTAGTGTTTTTTCTCCTGCATAATCTTGGAAACTGATTAGTACTTACAACTCCAAAATACAATATATCACTACCGAATTTTCCAATTCTTCTACCGTCAAAATAGACTCTATCATTCTTATAGCTAAATGCTTGATCAGGTACAACGTCACCTTTAAATCTTTCAAAAAGAGTGCATTCTACACCATTTATCTAAAAGTTTAATGCTTCGCCTTTTCTTGAAAATGCGAATTCTATTTCCATCATTCTGTCTTCGAGAGGCATTCTATCTTGACCAGGTGGAAAAGCAGTACAAGCGCTATTTCCTGAAATAGTATCATATATTGTTACATAGTTATAATCAAACTCTCTTTGTACTCTTTTACTTCCTTCTTGCACAAGCTTACTATTCTCTGAGAGAGTTACAGCAGCATGATAAATTCCTCTGTCACATGCGTAGAGCCCTAAAATACCTGCGTTCACATGCGCTAGTTTTAACCTTTGTTTATTTGCAGGATTAATTGCCCAGATTTCATTAGTGGTTGCTATAATTGGATACTGTCCCATAATTAGACGTGATTAGGTCTTATTATTTAAAACTTTTTATTTTATAGTAATTTATTAGTGGTGAAAAATAAAAAATTAATAAAAAAGTTAGTGTTTCTAAATCGTATGGGAAGAGGTATTGTTCACCTTTATTGTTAGCATCTATCAATACTTATGTTAAATTCAGAATCAAGATAGCTTTTTATAAAAAATATAGTAATCATTAAAAATGGAACTTATTTATGCTAGATGCGTATCTGATGATTATGCCTACCTTGAACCTGGAAAAGATATTTTTAATATTCAATGTCATAATGTAATAGGATTGAGTCCTGATCAGTCGTTGTGCATTGGTTGGAGATTTAAGGGTGATCATCCAAACCGAGCATGTAATTATACTTATGACCATACAAATATTTGGAAGAATGGAACACCAACAAAAATTACTAGGGACGCTACTGAGGATATATTAATACAAAATAATGCTTCTATAGATACTTTACTCGACTATGTTTTGGATTAGCTTTGTAATTCTATACTTCTTAATCAACAAACTCTATCCCTAGCTCTTCTTCAATATCTTGCTTTTCTTTTTCTACTAACCGTTTTTCTCTGCCAAAGATTTGAGTACTTTTAACTCCTGTTATGATGAGAATAGTACGAATACTACCTTGCAAATCTTCAGCAATGCTAGCTCCCCATATAACACGAGCGTCTTCGTCTAGTCTGTTAGAAACAGTTTCAACAACTTTCCTAGCTTCGTCTAATGTCATGTCAGGACCACCAGATACATTGATTAATGCACCAGATGCGCCTGCAATGTCAACGTCTAGTAAAGGATTCTCTATAGCTTTTTCAACAGCTTCAGTTGCCCTGTTTTCTGTGTCTGATTCACCTACTCCAATAAGAGCAACCCCTCCTGAGCCCATGATAGCTTTAATATCTGCAAAGTCTAAGTTTACTAAACCAGCTTTTGTAACTAATTCAGCAATACCTTTAACTGCGTTTGTTAGAATTTCGTCTGCAACTTTAAATGCTGTGTGTAAGGGTAAATCTGGCGCTAATTCTAATAATTTATCGTTAGGAATAACAATTAAAGTATCAACTACCCGTTCAAGTTTTTCTAGACCTAATAAAGCATTCTCATACCTTCTCTGACCTTCCATGGAAAAAGGCATTGTAACAATACCTACAATTAATGCACCGGATTTTTTAGCAACTTCAGCTATTACAGGAGCACTTCCAGTACCAGTACCACCACCTAGACCACATGTGATAAACACCATGTCTGCGCCTTGCATTGTATTCCTTAGCTCAGCTTCGGTTTCTCTAGCAGCTTCTTCACCAATTTTAGGTATAGAACCTGCACCTAGACCTTTAGTAAGGTCTTTACCAATGAGAATCTTTTTATCAGCGCTTGTGTATAACAAATCTTGCGCGTCTGTGTTAACTGCAACAGACTCAGCACCTGCAATACCAACTTCAGTTATTCTGTTTATTGTGTTATTACCTGCACCACCTGTCCCAATTACTTTTATTGCGGCTTTTTGCCTGGCAAGAATTTCTTCTAGCTCACGATCAATCTCGTGCGGTTTTGTAATAGAAATTCCTTTAGGCGATGACTTGAAATCTTCATTAACTTTAATGTCCAAAATTAACACCTCCACCCAATTATCTTTTTATAAATTTTTATATTAACTCCAATGTAGTACTACTATTTAAAGTTAACGATAGAAAAAAAGTTACTTTTTAGGTGGTTTATAGTCTTTTTTTAGAAGAACATCTTTAACTTCAGGAATCAGTTCTTTGACACGTTTTTTAACATTATCAAGAACCTCTTTTGGAAACTTTTCTTCATTGATAATTACCTTTTTTTCTTTGACTTCTATGATCTCATCAGTAATATTAAGTTCGTTCTTAAAAACAGCTTTTACTTTATCAAGTAATTCAGTTACTTTTTTAATGTTTTTAACTTCATAAATCACAACACGGCCTGATAACGGATGGTTAAAATCAACAATAACTCTTCCTCCTGAAACAGTTCTTACAGTACCGTAATTGTTGTCAATGTTAACTTCTAACCCTGGAAACGGTTGTATCTCTTGTTTTTTGAAAACTTTCATTGGCATTAACTTCAACAGTTTAGTTTCTTTTTTGCCAAACGCGTCTTCAGGTTGTAGTTCAATAGTGAAACTTTTAGGATCTTTACCAATGATTTTATTTTCTATGCCAGGAATAATATGCGCTTCACCTAAACAAATAACTGCTGGACCAAACACTGTACTTTCGTTTCCTAACCCAGATTCTTTACCAACTTTTTCGTCAGTTGTGTCAAAAACAGTACCATCTTCTAACTTACCAGTATATTCAAGTTCAACAAAATCTTTTAGTTTATATGTCATTTAACTTAATCAGAGTAAGAAAATGTTTAAATAGTTTTGGGAAATGTTATGAAGTAATGATAAAAGCAATCATCTTTGACTTGGATGGCATGGTGCATCATTCTGACGGTTATTTTAGTATTCATATTGCTAAAAAATATGGTATTGGAGAAGACGTTATTTCTGAGTTTTTTAAAAAAGAGTTTGAAAAATGTTTGATTGGTAAAGCTGATCTTAAAACAGAGCTAAAACCTTACCTAGAAAAATGGAACTTTCCTGCTGATATTGACGAATTTCTTAAACTATGGTTTGAATTTGGCATGTTTGACAATGAGATGTTGGAATTGGTTAAAGAACTAAAAAATAACAGTGTTAAATGCATACTAGTAACAAACAATGAAAAATATAGGATAGAATATTATAAGGAAATATTACAAGTTTTTGATAAAGTTATTGCTTCATTTGATATTGGATTCAAAAAACCAAGTAAGGAAATGATTGATTATGTTCTTGATTATTTACAATTAGAACCTAATGAGATATTGTTTTGTGATGATAAACAAGAATTTATTGAAAAGGCTAAATTGTTTGGGTTTAGAACACATTTGTATAAAGACATTGAGTTGTTTAAACAGTCATTATCTTTTTAAAACAACAGTGATTTCTTTTTTAATATGAAAAAACCTGAAATATTAGCACCAGTAGGTTCATGGGCAATGTTAAACACTGCTATTAACGCAGGCGTAGATTCTGTTTATTTTGGTATTAAAGGGTTTAACATGCGAGCTTCTGCTAAGAATTTTGAACTAGATGAGTTAGCTAAAGTTGTAGAGTTATGCCATAAAAACAAGGTTAAAACATTCTTAACAGTGAACATTATTGTATATGAAAACGAAATCAAAGATATTGAAAAACTCATTAAACATGCCAAGAAATATAAAGTAGATGCAATCATATGCTGGGATTTTTCAGTTATACAATTATGTAAAAAACATGGTATTCCATTCCATATTTCAACACAAGCAAGTGTAAGTAATTCAGAAGCAGCTAATTTTTATCATGAACTAGGCGCAGAACGTATAGTCTTAGCAAGAGAATCTAGTCTAGAACAAATTAAAAAAATAACTGCTAGTACAAAAGCTGAAATAGAGATCTTTGTACATGGTGCAATGTGCGTTTCTGTATCTGGAAGGTGTTTTACTTCTCAATTTTTGTATAATAAAAGTGCTAATCGAGGCGAATGTATACAACCTTGTAGAAGAGAATACATTATCAAAGATAAAGAAGAAGGATATAAATTAGAACTAGAGAATAACTATGTCATGAGCGCTAAAGATCTTTGTTCAATAGAATTCATTGACAAAATCATAGAAACAGGCGCAGCTGCTCTCAAAATTGAAGGCAGGGCCAAGCAACCTGAATATGTAAAAACAGTCATAGAAAGCTATAAACAAGCCATTGATGCTTACTATAATAAAGATCTAACTGATGAATTAAAAACTGAGTTAAAGAAAAAGTTAGAATCTGTGTATAATAGAGGCTTTTCAACAGGGTTTTATTTTAACAAACCAACTGAAAAAGATTTTGCAACTGAATATGGAAGTGTTGCTACAAGTAAAAAAGTGTTCATAGGACCTGTTTTAAATTATTATAAAAAAGTTAATGTGGCTGAAGTAAAGATTCTTAGTAATGAATTAAAAAAAGGGGTCAAACTAATCATAATAGGCAACAAAACTGGTTGTGTTGAAACAACTGTTGAATCTATACAAAAAAATAAAAATGAACTGGATAAAGCAACAAAAGGAGATGTTGTTGGTATTAAGATAGATCAATTAGTTAGAGAGAATGATAAAGTGTATTTAGTTAATAATATAAAAGAAAAAGAATAAAAAAGTTATACTAGTAAGGTATCTCTATCTCTCTTAATTGTTGAGTTGGATTATAACTTAACTCTTTCAGCTCTGATGCAATAAATGTTGCTCTTAGAATTCTATTAAGCATAAATCCAATTGCTTTTAAATTATTCGTTATGTTCCCTTTAACATATTTAAGAGGTATAATTGATGTTCCTGCTTCTAGGTTATGCTCTCCACCTTCTACATATTGCAAACTACCATTATCATATCATCCTCTCCCAATTTCTAGCAATCCACTTAAATTTGTTTCATGTTTAGCTAATCTAACTGGATTAAAATCAGAATTACTTGTGAGTTCGCCACCTTGAACAATTGTTCTATCTACTTCTGTCCTTCTTTCAGAATTTCGCATATTATATTCAGCGTTTCTTTCATGCATATAATCTCCAATCTCTAGTGCTAAATCCATTGCACCTGGAGCTTCATAATTCCAGCTAGCAGCTGCAACTAGACTTCTAATATCACTATTGTTTCCTGAATCAAGGTAATCCTGAAGAATATTTCTTAAAACAGTTGTTGCTTGATCTGCTGCCGCTATATCCTTTGGTTGTTCGCCTTCATTTTCACTTAGAGGAACAAAATGGAAATCTTCATCTTTGTATAAAAAAGCCCAAATAAAGTGTATATCTGCTGCAAGTGCAAAATCTGATTCTTCATTAACTGCAAGGTCACGTCTTATTGTTAATTCATCTAATGAACCATGCGGGTTTGCATATACTCCCATTCTATCTACAGTTTCAATCAATCTACCTACAACATTTTTAACCATTAATATCTCCTCCTAACATAGATATAATTATTATTCATATTAATACAAAAAAATAATTTATATTTAAATTTAGTCATTTTATAATGATAACATTTATTCCAAAACTAATTTAAAACTACTATTAATACTTTTATTCCTATGAACTTTCTCAACGAAAAAAAACAAGCTTTGTCAAAACTGGACAAGTCCAGAAAAGGGGATTTAGATGAGCATATTCTGAATTTAGTCAAATTAATCAACAACCATCCTGATTATTATACAACAAGCTCGTGCTCAGGCAGGATAATGTTTATTAAACCAAGTAAAATTAAGCATGAAGCTGAATGGTTGTTTAGTTCGCATGAGCCAATAAAACTAAATGATTTGCCTTTAAACAAACTACCTGAAGAAACTATATGGTTCAGAGTAGAACCGCCAATATTACACATTTGTGCTAAAGATTTAGATTCTGCATATTATTTACTAAAAAAAGCTAATGAATTAGGTTTCAGAAGATCTGCATTACTTAGTTTTAAGAAACGTATTATTGTAGAAATCTTATTCTTAGAAAAAATGGATGTTCCTTTTTCTAAAGATATTGAGCTATCTGATGAGTATCTTCAATTATTAATTAAAGAAGCAAATAATAAGCTACTTGGATCAAGAGATAAAATTAAAAGATTGAATAAGGAATTTATTAAGGCCAATGACAGGTCCTAAAATCTCTACTAATTCTATTGTACTGTTGAATTGGTATACTACTAAAATTTAATGCATATCCGAACCTTTGTACATGAGATCTGTGCATTTCCATCAATTGATCATTTGTCGCATGCGGAAACATACGATGAGTACAGGGTTGCAAATTATAAATTGTTTCAGCAATTCGATCTCTTAACGGACGCATTTTATTCCTCTTTTATATTATTAAAACAATCAAGAAAAAAAATAAATAAATTAGAACGTTTATTTTCTTAAGATAGCAACTATTAATATAAAGAACATAAATAGTGCTACTAAAAATAATCCGCCTAACATTAACAAATACTGGTTTGATTCAAAGAAACTAGGTTCTTTTTCATCACCGTAGATAACGCCTGTTGAAGGTGGTACTTCAATAACATTCACATCTGTGTTTGAATCGTCGTCATCATCATCATCTGGAACAACAGTTTTACATTCTTTTACTGTTAATGTTACAGAATCAATGTCTGATTCATCACTATTATCATAGTTTGATGTAACAGTAATTGTATATTGACCAGGTGTAACATCGTCTTCTAATCTCAGATCAAATGTTTTAGAAGCAGTATCTCCTTCGTCAACGTCAATGTTATAAACTGATTGTTTGATATCAAGTTTTGTTGAAGTTACAAAGATTGACGCTTTACTTTGGTCATCTCTTCCTGTATTTTCAATTGTAACTCTTAATGTTGTGTGTCTATCATCACAATCAATTGAACTTGGACTTAGATATGCGTCTGTTATAGTAACTTCGTCTCTAGGAACGTCAACTTCTAACCTGAAAGTCATGTATTCCCCGTGCCTAGCACCGTTTTCATCAGTTCCTGTTACCCACATTTCAAACTCATAGGTACTATCGTCAACATCATCAGGCACACTGAATGAAAATGTTTCTGTGTCTGTATCGTCTGCATTTACATCATTAAAGTCAATTGATTCATCGTCAAAGTCAGAATCGTCTGGTTCAAACTCAACTTCTACATCTTCAATTGCACAATCACCATAATCATCTGGATCGTCACAATCTCCATCGTCAGAAAAATCGTTTTCAAGTTCGATTTCAATAAGAACTTTATCATTTCTTTTGACATCGTCAAATTCGTCTCTATTATCAAGACTTTTATCACTTCTGTCACCAATAGTGATTCTGTTATCTTTGAACTCTAACAAGTTCTCAGCTTCCATTGTCATGCTAACAGATTTTTGAGCAACTGCAGAATTATCTGAATAGTTTCCTTCAAGAACAAGATTTCCTATTCCTGCTGAAACTTTTTTACCTTTAGAATCAACTGCGTCAAAGTCTAATGGAACATATGCTTTAATAACAACATTTTCTGTACCATTAACTGCAATACTTGCAGGTACTGAGACAACTTCTGCAGAATAATCTCCATCTACTCCAGAAAATGATGCTGCAATTCCACTAATATTTTTTGTACCTGTATTTTTAACAGGAACACTAATCTGGACTGTTTGTCCTCTCTCTTGGTCCTCTCCACCAAAGCTAGGTGATGTAACTTCATAAGTTGCAAATGCACTAGCTAAAGTTAGGATGAAAACCAATGCTAATATACTGATCAGTTTTTTCATGTATTTTCACCTTATATACTTTAAAGTATCCTAATAGAAGGAAAAGAAGAAAAAGTAATATATAAATGTTACGGTATTGTTACTATTATAGAGTAAATATTAACCAAATTTAAAGTGATCCAACAAATCTACCTCTTGAATAGGATTCTTAAATTCTTTTTCACTTTCTTCTTGTTTTGGTGGTTCAGTAACTTCTTTGAACATTTGCTCAGGTTGTTCCTTAACTGGTTCTGGCTCAGGTTCACTAACTGGAAGAATAAATTCTTCTTTAACTTCAGGTTGAGGTTCTTCCTCCTGAACAGGAGCTTCCATATTAACAACATTATACTCTGGTGCTTGTTCAGGTTCTGACATTTCCTGAGATGCTTCTTCAGTATTTTCAACAGATTTGTTAGTGTAAACTTCTTCAGCTTGCTCGTCCATAACTTCTTTTAACATTCTGTCATCGTTAAGAACATCTGTATGAACAGGGACTGCTTTTTCAATAGCTTCTGACACTGCCTGGTTCTTCATAACTGGTTCTACTGGTTCAGATTTGACCTCTTGAACAGGTTCTGGTTTTACTTCTGGTTGTGGTTGTTCAACAACAGGTTTTTCTTCCACTGGTTCAGGTTTTTCTGGTTCTGGTTCTTCTTCAGGTTCATCCTCTTCTTCCACTGGTTCTTCAAGCATTTTTTCAACTTCTGTCTTAACAGGAGCAAGAACTTCTTCAACTTCTTTAACTAGTTCAGGTTTTCTATCTTTTTTATACCCACTAACCATCACGTGAAAATCTTTTTTTTCAGGACTGGTTTTTTCAATTAGTTCGTCAATTTCTTCTTTATAGGTTTTTTTATCTTTTTCCCTGGTCAGACCATCTTCAATTTTTTCATTTTCCTTGTCAAAATGACTTGAAACGCGTTTCTCTGTGCCCATAATGTCTTTTGCCATTGCAACTGCCTGGCTAGTGCTTGATACTAACCCTGATTTAGCTAATGTTTCAGCTAAACTATTTACATTTGAATCTTTGATCATTTACACATTCACCCTTTAAATTTTATATTGGTATACTTAATTGTATACTGATATATAAAGGTTGTGATTTTGTAAGAATTAGTTTATTTAATTTTTTAATGAATTATATGCTGCTTGGTTCCCTGTAAGTATATTTGGAAAGTGAAGTTCAATATCAGCTAAATCAACTCTATCAGTCACGAAATCAAATACAACACCTTCCACAACTTCTTGACCTGGTTGTGGCCTGATATCATGAATTTTTTGAACAATTTCAGATGTATTCTCCCCTAAATCTCCTATCCTATAGCTAAATAAAGGCATATTAACATATTTGGCAGTAAGTCCTTTTCTTATCATAACTTGAAATAAAGACGAATGTCTATACCACTTGGATATTCCGTCAGGAAAATTTTCATATTTTAAAGGAAAAGCTTCAAATACTAAATCTTCTCTTATCATAGATGGTGTAGGAACATAGTTATTACCTACTATAAGATATGTTTCTGGGTCCCATTCAAGCGTTGGTAAATCATGGATCTCTACTCCATGTTTATTAACAAACGGTAAACCTTCTTTATTCTTTAAATAACCATGTACATAAGCTACACTTATATTCCCTTCAATTTCAGGCACTAAAATTGACATAAATTTCTCATCCATAATATCATCAAGATCAAAAAAACATATTCCTACTCTTGGTATTCCATCTTCTTCCCGATATTGTTTAAACAATTCCACTGCTTCGTTCTGTGAAGCAATTATTCCGATATTTTTTGCTCTGTCACTTTTAAAATGAGTCTTATAAATTCTAGAATCTTGTTCATGAGTAAGTAACCATTCACTAATTTTACTAGCCATTTCATCAGTACTGCCATCATTAATAATATAGAATTCAACTTGATTACTTTCTTGTTTTAACCAGGTTTGACCAAGTATACTGTCTAATGCTTCAATACAATATTTTTCTTCATCTTTACCTGTCAAAATTACTGTAACAATGTTATTTCTACTCATTTTGGCTGGTTAATAATATCTTATTTAAATGATTTTTGAAAAACCTTTGCACTATATTTAACACAAAAACCTTTAAATATTAACCAAGAATACTATTTTTTATGACTTCAACTGTCATTCAAATCATTTCTATCATTATTATCTAGTTATGGCTATGTTCATTCTTAGCCTGTGAACAATAACTGGTAGAGAAATAAATATAAAGATCAAACAAAACACAAACATAAAGGTGGTAAATAAAATGCAAAAGTACGATCCTGTTAAACAAGAAAAAAAAGTTTTGAAATTCTGGAAAGATAATAAGATTTTTGACAAACAAAGATTAAAGGGTAAAAACGGCAAAAAGTTTTACTGGACATGCGGTCCGCCTTATACATCTGGAAAATTCCACGTTGGCCATTTTTGGAATTATGCTTCTTTAAAAGATCCGTTGTTCAGATATAAACGAATGCAAGGTTATGATGTTTGGGCACGTGGTGGCTGGGACATGCACGGGTTACCAACAAGTAAAAAAGTCATGGCTAAATTTGGTATTGAAAGCAAAGAAGAAATTGAAAAAATTGGTGTTGGTAAGTTTGTTAACGAATGTGAAAAGTATGCAGTCAATACTATGAACCAGATGACTAAAGATTATCACAAATGGGGTGTTTGGTTTGACCATGAAGATGCTTACCAGCCAATTACTAATGATTTCATGGAAGGTGTATGGTGGGCCTTGAAAAGAGCACATAAAAAAGGTCATTTGTATGAAGGAGATCGAGTAATGGCATGGTGCCCGGAAACAGAGACTGTTGCTGCTAAGCATGAACTTGAATATAAAGAAGTAAAGGACGAATCTATAATATTAAAGTTTGCTCTAAAAGATAAGAATGAGTCCTTGATAGTATGGACAACCACGCCCTGGACAATTCCACATAATTTAGGTGTCATGGTAAATCCTGACCTGGATTATGTAAAAGTAAAAGCAGATAAAGAAACCTGGATTCTTGCAAAAGACAGAGTAGAATATCTTTCTAAAGTTGTAGACAAGAAACTTAAAATTATTAAAAAATTTAAAGGTAAAAGCCTGGAATCAGTTGAATATGTTCCATTTCTAAAAAAAGATGTTCCTGCATTAAAAAATATGACACAAGACTGGGCATTTAAAGTTATGTTATCTAAAGAATATGTGAATACTGAAGAAGGTACAGGATTGGTCCATATGGCGCCGGGTTGTGGTCCAGAAGACCAAGAAGTTGGTAAATCTTATGGTCTGCCTGCTTTCAATGAAGTTGATTCAAGAGGTTACTTTTCAAAAGATATGGGAGTTTTTTCTGGATGGAGAGCAAGATATGAAGATGTAAAATTTACTGATTATTTTGAAAAAAAAGGTGCCATAGTAGCTAGAGTACCTTATGTACATGAATATCCTCACCACGAAAGGTCAAAAGCTGCTGTTATTTTTAAGACAACTAGGCAATGGTTCCTTGGCGTAGAAAAATTAAGAGAAAAAATGCGTGAGTGGAACCGTAATATTAATTGGGTACCTAAATGGGCAGGTTCTAACACGTTTGATTCATGGTTAGCTAACTTAAGAGATATTGGATTAACTAGGCAAAGGTATTGGGGAACGCCAGTGCCTATTTGGAAATGCACTAAATGTAGTAATTATGACGTCATGGGTTCATTAAATGAACTAGAAAGATTATCAGGCAAAAAAATAAAAAAAATGCATAAGCCTTGGATTGATGACGTTACTTTCAAATGTGCAGATTGTGGTTCAGTAATGAAAAGAATACCTGATATTTGTGATGTTTGGGTTGATGCAGGTTGTGCTTCGTGGATTTCATTGTATTATCCTAAAACTGACAAATATTTTAAAAAATATTGGCCAGCAGATTTTATACTTGAAGCAAAAGACCAAATCAGAGGTTGGTTTAACCTATTATTTGACACTGCTGTAGTTTCTGATATTGGTAAACCATTTTTAGCCTGTTATATGACAGGTTGGGTAAACGACGTAACAGGTAGGAAGATGAGTAAAAGTTTAGGTAATGTCATTGATCCTTATGAAGTTACACAGAAGTATGGTGTAGATGCTGTGCGTTATTATATGATGGGTTCTTCACAACCAGGAGTTGACATGAATTATAATTATGAAGATATTGAGATAAAGATGCGTAACTTGAACATATTATGGAACTTGCATAGTTTTGTAATTGATCTGGCAAAAACTATATCTAAGAATCCAGAAAAAATATCTAATAAAATTCTTGACAATGCTAAAGAAGAAGAAAATTACATTTTATCAAAGTTAAATTCGACTATTAAAAAAGTAACAAAAGAATTTGACGAATATTTGTTAAACAAAATTCCTTGGACTATTGAAGAATTGTATTTAGAATTGTCCAGAACTTACATTCAGATGGTGCGGGAAAAAGTTAATAATGGAACTGATAAAGAAAAACAGTTAGTGTTGTATGTAACTTATCATGTGTTAAAATCAATACTAACGTTATTAGCTACAGTTACTCCGTTCACAGCAGAGACAATATTCCTGAACTTTAAAAAAGAATTTGGGTTAAAACAAGAATCTGTACAGTTGTATGACTGGCCAAAACATGATAAGAAAATGGTTAATCATAAGTTAGAAAAAAACATGGATATGGTTAAAGATATAATCAATGGTGCGCTTGGTGCAAGGGAAAAAGCACAAACAGGCATTAGATGGCCATTGCAAGAAGTTATTATTGAAGTTTCTGATAAAGAAGCAACAGAAGCTGTAAACAAACTAAGTGATTTAATCAAATCACAAGTTAATGTTAAATCTATAAAAATTGTTAAGAAATTTGACAAAGCAGATACAGTAATCAAACCTAATTATAAAACATTAGGACCTGACTTTGGCAAAGAGTCACAAACTATAGTTAAAGAACTTAGTAATACTGATAATACAAAATTGTTAAAAAATTACAAAAATGGTAAACTAAAATTAGGTAAACATGTTCTTGAAAATAAGCATTTAGTGTTTGAAAAAACCTTAGCTAAAGGTTATCACATGGGTAATTCCAATAACGGTAATGTTTACCTGAACACTGATGTTAGCAATGAATTAGTTTCTGAAGGTTATTATAGAGAATTAGTCAGAAGAATACAATCCTTTAGAAAAGATGCAGGGTTAAAGAAAACTGATAATATTGAATTATATTTGAAGCTGGACAAGAAACTCTTTGACATTTTAGTAGAGTTTGAGCCAAAGATTAAGGACAGAGTCGGTGCCACTTCAATTGACATGAGCACAATAAGTCCAACAAAAAAATATAAGTTCAATAATAAAGAAAGTATTAAGGGACTGAAGGTTGTAGCTGGGTTTGTGGTTGTTTAAAACTCAAACAATCTTTTCTGCTCTTTTTCTTTTTTTAAATTCTTCCATGATACCCATTCTTTTCTGAAAAAGTTAATTGAATGATTGTTCCAATGTTTTTCAAGAAATTTTTGTGTTTTTTCATCAGACATGTATCCTGAGCCAAAATCTTCACCAAACTTTTCTTTTAGAAAATCAATGTATTTATCTCGGGTTACTTTAGCAAGAATTGAGGCTGCTGCAACAACTGGATAATTATAATCTGCTTTATGTTCTGTCACTAATTCCATGTCTTTATTCTTTAAATCTTCTAGAATATATTCCTGATATCTTTCAGGGTTTTTATCTGGCAAATCAATGATTGCTTTTTGAGGACCTAACTCATTAAGGATTTCTGTTGTTGTCTTTGCTTCTAATATATTCAAATTACTTTTTTCTGATTTCAAATGTTCGTCAATAATGTCCGGTGTTACACTAATTATTTTATAACTTTTAACCAAACCTAGAATTTTTTTGTACAGTTCATCACGTTTTTCTTTAGTTAATAATTTAGAATCTTTTACACCTAACATCTTTAGTTTAAACTCATCTTCAGAGTCTATAACTACTCCTGCCATTACTAATGGACCTATCACAGGTCCTTTACCTGCTTCGTCAATACCACAGATTAGCATATAAAATTAAAATAAGATTTTCATTATAAACTTTTAGAAAAATAATGTTGGAAAGGAAATTCCTCTCCAACGTTTTTTATAGCGAGGAAAGGATTTGAACCTCCGACCTATACCCTGAGAATTATGTTCTCAATTGGGTGTCTTCGGCTTTATTGCAGCCATATGAGCCTTTCGCTCTCGTTTAAGAGATCAACGAGCACTCCTGACTGCTCTACCTCGCTATATCTTCCTGAGAAAAACCCTTGACTTATAAAATTTATCTTTACATACTAAGTTTTATATATAGCACTGAATTTCAGTTGTTCTAATGGGTAAAAAGGAAAAAGAAGAAAAAGCAAGACAAGAAGCACTACAGGAAGAGATTAGAAGGACAAGATTACCAAGAGGTAACCAAGTGATTGGCTTGCTAGATAGAAGGGTCGGCGGTTCAAGATCTTTTGTACGTTGCTTAGACGGTAAAACACGTAACTGTAGAATTCCTGGCAGGTTAAAAAGACGGTTATGGGTCAGACCAGGTGACATTATTCTTGTAGAACCATGGGAATTAAACCCTGATGATAAAGGCGATATTGTTTTCAAATACACAAAAGCACAGGTTAACATGCTACGAAGAAAAGGTATGTTAGACAGTTTAGATGAGTTCAGCGCTTTCTAATCATTATTTCTTATATTCCAAAACAATCAACCATAATATTCCAATAAAAATAGCACTATCTGCAATGTTAAATATTGGCCATAGGTGAAAGTTAACAAAATCTACCACATAGCCTAAAAATAATCTATCAATTAAATTTCCAACAATACCAGCACAAATAATAGAATAAATTAACCTGTATTGTTTTTCTTTAAAAAACAGAAAAACAAAGTATATTAATGCAAGTATCAAAATCAATGTAAAAATCCAGTTGTATCCTTTGAACAGTCCAAATGACACGCCTGTGTTTCTTACATAAGTGAATGATAGAATTGGTTTTATAATAACCATTGAATTATTAAGAAAAATATTTGTACGTATCCAGTACTTGCTAATTTGATCAAGAATTACAATCAAAACAAACACTATAATGCTAGTCTGTCTCGTGTAGTTCAAGAAACTTTTTTGCTTCGTTTTCATCATTAAATGTTTTCAGTATTTTATGGTTTTTAAATTCCAGACAACACTTGTTTTCTTTAACTAAAAAGTCAACTGTGTAAATAATTGGTTTGTTACATTCTAAACACACGCACACGTAATACTTTTTCATTGTATGTTCAAACTCCTGTTAGTTTTTTTAATAGAATTTTCTCTACTCATAGTTCCCAGCATTGCCCTGATACAATCAACAGTTTCAGGAACAACAATAGATTCCTGGTGAACAGCTTGCGGAAAAAATAGTTCACCGTCATGTTTACCTATACCTTCTTCCCAGACACATAACTCATTCATGTCGGATCTTTTGTATCCAAGATCACGTGCCAGTTCCATTAACTCAGCAGTTGAATTTAATTGTTGATCTTTTTTAATTACTCTGATTCGTGTAGTTTTTTTAAACACGTCAATAATTTCCTTCACATCTGCATTTTGTTTCAAAACAACGCTCAAATTGTGCATGTGCATTAATGTTGTCGGTACAATAACAGCAGTTGTAAAAACTTCCATTTCTGGTAAAACAGTTCTAACATCTGGTCCATGATGACTCGGCAGTTCAAAACTTGGTATGATTGCATTAATAGGTCCTCTTTTCACATTAGGCGGGTCACCGCCCCTCCTTATTAAAGTTGCTCGTGCTTTCATAATACCAAACGCTTGATCCAGTGCGTGTATTGACCTGCAAAGACCTGTTGTGTTACAACTTACAACTCTTACATAATCTATATCTAAAACATCTTCATAGTTACACTGTGAAACAAACGATTTTTCAACAGCACTACCTTTTTCACCGCCTTGCAAAATAGCCTTTACGCCTAATGGTTTGTACAATTTATCTATGTTTTCTTTACCAAAAGGTTTAGGTGCACAGTCAACTACAATATCAACTTTTTTTAACAAATCACGGACATTACCTTTAAGTTTAATACCGTTTTTTTCTAATTGAACACCGTCGTCTAAAGAATACACGTCTATTCCCTGTACTTGGCAAAGTTCTAATCTGTAATTATACGACCGTCCTGTTACACCTACTAATTCCATGTCTTCTTGTAGTAAAACAGCGTCTGCAATCCGTTTGCCTATTGTACCATAACCATTTATTGCAACTTTAATTTTTTCTATTTTTCATCACCTTTTTACAATAATTCTCTTACTTTAGAAGCGTATCCTTCTGACTTAAACGCTTTAAAGAATTTCTTAGCGTGTGTGTAAGCTTCATTTTCTAATGCTTGTTCCATTTCTGGAGACATTGCATAGATTTCATCAAAAAATTCTTTCAATGCAAACTTAGCATATTTACCAAACACTTGAACCTCTTTCATCTCTGGCTTTCTATGATTTTCCATGACCCAGTCATAAATTTCATTGTACAAGTCAGAGTTATGTTTTTGTAACACGTCAAAAAATATGTTCTGCCAATAGGTTCCTACGTTACCTTTAATAATGTCACCGTGCGGAAACTTTTCATAGATTAAATCAATCGGCGTACCTGTTATTCCATGCTGTGCAACTCTAACATTAAACCCATTATCTTTTAATGCCTGGACAACTTGTTTTGTTCTTGGAATGTCAATTGATACTTGTTCAATTGGGTTACCTTCATCATCGTAAATATTACCATGACTAGAACCATTAGCAATCGCTAATACTTGCGGATGCACATTATTCATATTAAGTTCTGTAATAAAAGCAACTGCTTCCTCAGGACTTGTTACAACATTTCCTTCTGAGTCTTTTTTACCAATTTCGCCAACTTCAACTTCAAGACCAAACTCTGTTTTACTATTTTCTTCAATATACTTCGCGATAATAGTTGTACATCTTATGTTATCTTTTAACTGTTCTTTTTCAGTTTCACCGTTCATGTCAAATAAATGCGAAGCGTCAATTGCAAAGCTTGTAAATCCTGATTCAATCTGTGCTTTAACCAAAGCTTTTATTTCTTCAAGTTCGTCATCTGTACCTTTTTTAATACCTATATGATCAGCGTGCAATGCCCAGACATCATGGCCAACATCACCTGCAATTTGTTTGATAGCTTTAGCAAACGTGACAGGCGTATACCCTGTATAACCAATGTTCATGTTACATTCAGATTTTGCAAGTTCAATTAACACTGGTGCGTCAAGTTCTTTAGCTGCTTTAAAGATACCTTTAGCAATACCTTTTGTAACTCTTGTGTTGCACGCCATGACAATTGTTGGATGGTCGTGCAATGCATTAAATATTTTATTTCCTGGAATTGGGTCTGACATTTTTTTGTTCACCTCAAACATTTATTTCTTAAAACTATGTTTTTCATAATACGTAGGTTCATCATCAAACGCATGATGCGTTTCTAAAAACCTTTTAGTTCGTGATTTTGATCGCATAACAATTGAATGTGTAATAGCACCTTCTTTTGTGAACTGTACACCTTTTAAAATTGGACCATCTGTCACGCCTGTTGCTGCAAACGTTGCTTTGCCTGGGTCTACCATGTCTTTTATTTTATATACCTTGTCTGAAATTACTCCCATCTCCTTTGCTCTATTTTCATCTTCATCACTTCTAAACTTAAACTTTGCTTCCATGTAACCGTCCAAACATGCTAACGCTGACGCTGCTAAAACTCCTTCAGGTGCTGCGCCTATGCCCATTAAAATGTCAACGCCTGATTCTGGTATTGAGGGAGCGATTGCACCTGCAACGTCACCGTCACTAATTAAGATTATACGCGCGTCGCATTTTCTTATGTCATTAATTAACTTGTTATGCCTATCCCTATCAAGAACCATGACTGTTAAATCTTTAACTTTTTTATCAAGTGCTTTTGCTAAATTAGTTAAATTATATTCAACCTCTGCGTCAATAGAAACTTGATCTTTTGGTTCACTGGAAACAGCTATCTTGTCCATGTACGTGTCTGGAGCGTGTAACATTGTTCCTTTCGGAGATGTTGCTAATACTGCCATTGCATTTGGTCTTCCGTACGCAACACTATTTGTGCATTCCAATGGGTCAACTGCAACGTCCATTTCAAGTCCTTTTCCAGAACCAATTTTTTCGCCAATGAATAGCATAGGTGCTTTATCACGTTCACCTTCACCTATGACGATCTTGCCGTTAATATCTAGCTTGTTAAACGTGTGCCGCATTAGTTCAGTCGCTGCCTGATCTGCTTTATGTTTGTCACCTTTGCCAACCCAACGCGCAGACGCAAGTGCAGCTGCTTCAGTAACCCTAACAAAATCAAGTGCTAAATTTCTATCCAAAAAAACCACCCATTATTTTTTAATTACAATATTCATATTTAAAAGTTGTTAAAGTGGGAAAAAGTAGTATCTTAATATTTATTCAAGAAATGAATGAAGAGGTGTGCTCCAAGAGTTTCCTGGTTTATAAGCCACACACAAATTTTTCCCAAGTTCTGTTAATGAAAACATCTGTTTTCTTACTTTAACTAATTTATTAGCTTTTAAACTGGACAAAATTGTCTCTGTATATCCTGTTAAAGAATGTTCTCCTTTAATTATAATTGCACCAAGTTCTGGTTGTTCTGGTTTCTGATTGTAACCGTTTGTTGGCTGAAATAGTTCTGTTGACAAAATTAATGAATCTACCTCTTCATCTGAAAAAGTTCCTTGATCAGAAACTGCCATTCTAACAAGTACAGATAACGTAAGAGCATACTCAAGTTCTAGATGATCTTGTTTTGAATCTTTTCTAAAATAAGCATAACTTCTTCTATCTATTTCACAACTTGACACTCCCACTTGATACGATTTTTTGATACTCTCACATGAACTGATTGCTTGAGGAAGACGATCAAGCACATGTTTAGGTTCAGGAATCTCCAATTTACCTTTTTCTCTATCCTGAGACAATATCCAGTTACCTATGTCTTGGATTGTGAAATAATTGTGAGTCTTTAGGTATTCTTCTATTAATCCCTTTAACTGATCATCTACTATAGTTTGCTCATCGTCTTGATATGTTATTCTTTTTAATATTGTATCTGGTTCAGGAACAGGATCTTGTTCTGCATGATCTGAATCAGCTGAATCTTGAATTATACAATCTGTCTCCCTTACAGCGCCTGTTTCTTCTAATCTAATTAGCATATTTAACATTTGATTATAACTTTGTAATGGATATCCTAAGTTCTCTTCACTAATATTTCTTTTCTCAAGCTCTATTTCTTTACATAATTCTAATGCTTCTTGATAAGAAACTTCTTTTTTCGCTACAATATATCTTGCTATGTGTTTCTCTGGAATCATTGTACCTTGTTTTACACCAAAGTTCCATACTAGAAACATGTATTCAAGAGCTGCATGATTTGGTGTGAGGTTAGGATCTACTTCTATAGTACTCTTATTAATAGCTTCCATAATCAAAGCCATGTCTAGATTATTCCTATGCAATCTAACTTGAACTGGGTCAGGTATTTGATATGCAGGTGTTCCATCTACTGTAGGAGTAAGTAATCCACAGCTTCTTGATGAGAAATATTTTAGCACTGCGTTCAAACCTTGGTCAAGATACACTCTATCAGGAGAAGTTTCTTCAATAAAATACTGAAAAAGATTCACTGGAACTAAGGTATGGATATTAACTTCATCAGCATTTAATTTTCTAATCATATCTTCAATATAATATAGTAATGAACTTCTAGCAGTAGTTGGTTCTGTAGATGCAATTATTGCACTAACTTTTTTATCAAGATTTGAAGTCATAACTGCGGGTAAAAATAAACTATATTTAAGATTTATCATTAATAGTCTTACAAAACTATCATATATAATCACACTTTCATAATATTTAAATATCATAGACTGATGTTATATTCTTTAAATGAAAGCTGTTTTATTATTAGGCGGAAAAGGTACACGGTTCAGGCCTGTTACTTATGAAATTCCAAAAGCTTTGTTACCTGTGCAAGGAAAAACTGTTCCTGAACATTTATTTGAGTTGTTTAAAAAATATAATATAACAGATTTAATTTTTTCAATTGGGTACAAGGCAGATCAGATCAAAAAATATTTTGGAGACGGTTCTAAATTCGGTGTTAAGATTACGTACGTTATTGAAGATACTGCGTTGGGAAGTGCAGGCGCTATTAAACTTGCATCTGAACATTTGAAAGAAACATTTATTGTTACAAACGGCGATGAATTAAAGGATATTGACCTCAATGAAATGTTACAATTTCACAAAAAAACAAAAGCATTGGTAACAGTTGCACTGACGTCTGTTAATAACCCTTCAGCTTACGGTGTTGCAAAGATGCAAGATAGTAAAATCTTAGAATTTGTTGAAAAGCCTTCTATGCCACCAAGTAATTATATTAATTCAGGTTTATCAATTTGGGAACCGGATGTGATTGAGGTTATTCCTGGTGGTTTTTCAATGTATGAACAAGACGTTTTTCCTAAGCTAGCTGAACAAAACAAATTATACGGATACATTTTTACAGGCCAATGGTTTGACACTGGTACGCCTGAACGATATGAAAATGCAATTAAAAATTGGAGGGGATTATTATGAGTATATTCAAAGCATATGATATAAGAGGATTGTATCCTGAAACACTTAACGAAGATATTATTTATAGAATTGGCAGAGCTTATGTGATAAAGTTCAAATCTAATAAAGTAACAGTTGGTAGAGATGCTAGAGTATCATCTCCTAGCTTATTCAAAGCACTTGTTAAAGGTATAACTGACCAAGGATGTGACGTTGTTGATATAGGTATTGTTACAACTCCTATGATGTATTTTTCTGCATGGAATTATCCGTATGACGGTGGTTTAATGGTAAGTGCTAGTCATAACCCGCCAAAGTATAACGGTGTTAAAATGGTTAGAAAAGGTGCTGTTCCTATTGGTGGCGAGACAGGTATTTATGAAATCGGTAAAATGATTGATAATCTACCTGATGAACTGCCTGAACATAAAGGTAAAGTTGAATCATTGGAAATAATGAATGATTATATTAAGCACTCATTAGATTATTTGAAAATACCATTGAAAAAGTTTAAGATTGTGATTGACACAGCAAACGCTGTTGGCGGTCCTGTTTGTTCTGAATTTTTTAATAAACTTGATTGTGACTTTAAACATTTATTTTCTGAACTTGACGGTACTTTTCCAAACCATGAAGCTAACCCGTTGAAAGAAGAAAATGTTAAAGATCTGCAAGAAGTTGTTGTTAAGAACAATGCAGATATTGGCATTGCGTTTGACGGTGACGGTGACAGGTGCAGTTTTATTGATGAACAAGGAAATAGTGTTGCAAGTGATTTAATAATCACTTTGGTAGCTGAAGCTATTCTTAAAGATAATCCTGGTAAAAAAATATTAGCTGATGTTAGATGTTCAAGGATTGTTGAAGAAATTGTAGATAAATATGGTGGTGTATCTGGCAGGTGTAAAGTTGGTCATTCATTAGTAAAAGCACAAATGAAACAAGAAGGTGTTTATTTTGCGGGTGAGTTAAGCAGCCATTTTTATCTTGAAGATGAACATTATGCAGAAGCACCGTTCTTTGTAATATTAAAAGTGTTAGAGTTAATGACAAGTGAAAACAAACCATTGTCTGAACTAATTAAACCATTACGCAAATATTCACAGTCAGGTGAAATTAATTCTAAAGTTGAAGATAAAGAAGGTAAAATGAAAGAACTTGCTGAAAAATTTAGTGATGGTGATGTTCACTGGTTAGACGGCGTGACTGTAAACTATGATAATTGGTGGTTTAATGTACGTCCTAGTAACACTGAACCGTATTTAAGATTAAATCTAGAAGCTAACACTAACGAATTAATGGAAGAAAAAAAGGAAACAGTATTAAAAATAATAAGAAATTAAGCAGTTGCTTCCATTTCAGCAATCATGGTTTTCAAATGCTCAATAGTTCTTGAATTATCTTGCGGGTTAAGTATTTTACCGCATTCAGGACATTTATAATTCAGTTCCATTGCACTCTCAAAATTCATTCTTGTGCACAGATTTGGACATATGTATAATCCTTCTCTGTACTCTTGCTCTTTTTCAAGTTTAGTTTTAAGATTCGCAAGCCTGTCTACTTGTTGCTGTTCGTACACTTCTTTGAACCGTTTCTCGTTCAATGTCCAGTAACTAATGTACCAACCTTTTTGCCTATCCTTCTTACGGATATAGGTAGCAAGATGTTTACTATTTAACCGGTACAGAATATTTCTAACTTGGTGTATATCAATTTTAAGATCTTCAGCAATTTTAAACTCAGAAATGTTTTCTTTACCTTTAAGATAATAAACTAGTTCAACAGCGTCTTCTCCAACTGCTTCCTCTGTGGTTTTTGTTAATAATTGTTTACTCATTCTCATAGTGATCTACCTCTTTTTACGCTAAAAAAAGCATTTTTTGCTTTTTTGGCGTCCTGAAAATGCATATTTAGCATTTTCATGATGATGGTGTAACCACTGTTACACCCCCGAATGAGTTACATATATGGAACTTACTATTTATAAATGTTTTGTTTTTCTAGAAAAACAAAGCCCGAAAATGCTGTCTTGCATTTTCGTTGTTTCGTTTACAGAGAATAATAAAGTTAGCCTAAATATAAAATTAAACCAAAAAGTTTAAATATTATTTATTAAACCAAAAAGTTTAGAATGTTACCTGTGTTTGATAATGAATCTACTTCCACTAAAGATAAAATAATATCAATATTAGTAACACAACCCAATTTAAACACTAAGAAGATTAACTCAGCTCTTAAAAAACAGTATGCTTTGAATGTTACTTACCAAGCAGTTCATAAAACATTGAAACTGATGGTTGAACAGGAAATATTAGAACATAAAAACAAGGCATATGAGTTAAACCCGCAGTGGATCAATAATTTAAGACTTTTTGTTGAAAAAATAGAAAAAACTGATTTATCAGAACAAAACCAAGGAAAATATACCACGAAACAAGACTTAAAAAATAATGACATTCATAAAGATCAAACAACTCGTACTTTAGTGTTTCCAACACTTGAAAAATTTTCTGAGTATATGTCAGAAATGGAATATTTATTTGCTAAAAAAGATTTTAAGGAACAAAAAATTTTTATCAGAGCTATTAAACATTCTTGGTGGCCTTTAATTGATCCAAAATCTGAATTTAACAGAATTAAAGATTTTAAGAAGAATAATGTTCAATTTCACGTTTTAATCCAAGGAAACCATTTATTGGATAAATGGACACAAAAATTTTTCTACACACATAATGTTTCATGCAAAGTTAACTCTAAGTTTATCAGTACCTGTGAAGTTGGAATTTATAATCATGCAGTGTATCAAATATTTTACGGTCCTGTTCTTAGCAGTCTCCTTGACAAAATATATTCAGAGATTAGAGATGTTAGGGATATTAATTTTTGGGACATATTTCAAGATTTATGGAACATTAAAGAAGACATAAAAGTAATTGAAAATAAGGACAAGTTTATTATTAAATCATTTAAGGAAAGAGCTTTGTCAGAGTTTTCTCTTGAAGAGTTAAAGAGAGACGGTGAAGAAATTATTTTAGATGAACTAGAACTATTTAGTGTTGAATCAAAAAATGATATGTTGAAAAGAATTGATAAATTAAACAGAACATCAAAAGTATTGTACGTGTAAAAGATGCAAGACATAATAAACGAACAGCAAATTAATAAGGAACTTACAAAATCTAAGAAAGCCACTGAAAAGAAAATAATTGCAGTTTTAGAAAAAAGTAAGAATTTGAAAGGATTATCTTTAAGTGATACTGCAGCATTGCTTCATGTTGATAACCAGGTTTTAGAAAATAGAATAATAGAAACTGCAAAACATGTTAAGAATAACATTTTTGGAAAAAGGATAAAAATATTTGCTCCATTGTACATATCAAACGTATGTATCAATAATTGTGTATATTGTGGATTTAGAAAAGATAATAAGTTGTTAGAGCGAAAAACCTTAAAAGATGATGAGATCAGGGAAGAAACAGAAATTCTAAAAGAATTATTTCACAAAAGGATTTGTTTAGTTTATGGTGAATCAGTTACTGTCAAACAAATTGTAAATCATATTAAGATGGTCACAGACGTGTTTGACGATGATTGTGAGATTAATGTTAATTTTGCGCCAGTATCAAAAAAGTATTATACTGAACTCTCAAAAAAAACTAAAGATAATAATTGTTTCGCTACATATAGAATTTTCCAGGAAACATATCATAAACAAACATATGAAGAAGTGCACCCAAAAAATACTCCTAAAGGGAACTATGATTTTAGAGTTAATACATTTAACAGAGCATTGGAATCAGGTATTCATGATATTGGTCTAGGTGTTTTATTTGGTTTGTATGATTATAAATTTGAAGTTTTATGTTTATTACAACATTCAACTTATTTGATCAAAAAATATGGTCATGGACCAAGATCCATTTCTGTTCCGCGGCTTGAACCTGCGAATGAAGCTCCTTTTTCACTTGACCCTCCTGCTCCTTTATCTACGCGAGAATTCAAGAAAGTTGTTGCTGTTTTAAGATTAGCAATTCCATGGACAGAGATTATTTTAACAACTAGAGAAACGCCTGAAGTAAGAGCTGAATTAGCTGGAATTGTTTCTGAGATGAGCGCTGGATCCAGAACCACTGTTGGTGGTTATAGAAAAATGAAGTATGATGAATCTACTGAACAATTCTTTTTAGGTGACACACGTCCAGTCAGCGAAGTTGTCAAAATGATTGTTGAACTAGGATACCTTCCATCGTTTTGTAGTGCATGTTATAAAAAAGACCGTACTAATAAAAAGTTCTTTAAAAAAGTGAAAGATTGTAAAATGAAAGATATTTGTACAAAAAATGCTTTATTGACATTCAAAGAATACTTAAACAAAATTTGATCATTTCAGCAACTTTTATAAATCATCCAAAAATTCTTCAAACATATTACCAAAGTATGCCCTGGTGGTGTAGCCAACGGTAACTGGTTACGCTCACTTAATACGCAAAACCCAGTGCTATTTCAAAAAGAAATAGCACGAACAAAAAAAACAATTATGCCCTGGTGGTGTAGTCCGGCCAATCATACGGCCCTTTCGATTCATTCTTGAAAAAGAAAGGCCGTGACCCGGGTTCGAACAAGCATTAGTTGATTCTAAGCTTTCGAAAGTCCCGGCCGGGGCATGTTTTTACATTTTCTCGACGATAAAATTTAATAGAAATACTTCCTTGGTTGGACAGTGAGCTAAATATACATTTCCCTTCAATGGAATAAAGATTAAGTTGATTTTAATCATAGATCTTATAATCTTTAATAACCAGTTTTTTATTTTTAATATTTCCTTCAATTTCTAGAATTACTCTGTTTGATCTAATTACATCTTTTGGAATTTTTTTAAAAAGTTTTTTCATATTTTCATTTTTTGACAAAGATGCGCTAATACCCGCACAAACGCCGGTCATGACTTCTCCTCTTTGATCTTCAATTGATTTTTTGGAGGATTTCTTGACAGGACCATGATGGTGTAAAAGCATATTTACATAATATACATTGTAATGGTTAACATCAATAACTGCATTCCAAAAGTTTTCAAGACAGAATCCAGATGGCACATTAACACCACAATATTGTTCCTTTTCAACATTAATTAATTTGACTAAGTTTTTTGTTAAGTTTAATTTCTCCAAAAAGAATTTAGGATTACATGCAATCTCACCGCTTAGAGGGTAAAGATTTTTTTCTGAATGAATATATCTTGAAAAGAAATCTTTCACACTTGTTGTTGCAAGACCAAACCTAATGTCAAGAGTTTTTTTAATTTGTGGCATTCTTAAGTACGATGCTTTAAAGAACGTGTTCTTTGCTATCTCTATTCCTTTTCCATTTATGGTTTTAATAATAGAACTAATAAACTTCCTAACAAAATATTCTATATCCATGTCTAAAGGTGAGTCTGGATAAACCTCTCTAATTGAAGGTAAATTATCAGAATCTACACATATAACAAAATCATGTCCAACTGCATGAGCATATTTTAATGCTGCTTCAATTGCTTCTCCTTTACCACTACCATTTTGTTTGATTATAGTGTAGTCAATATCAATACCTTTGTCTAATAATTTTGATTTAACAGAAGAAGGTTTATATTCAGTGGAATATCCATCAGTGATTATAATTTCATTAACTAATCCTGTTTTGAATAATTTATGAACTCTCTGGATGTTTGACTCAAAATTAACTTCATTATATGTTGGAAGAATCAATCCTACTGAAATTTTTTTTAGATTTTCTTTCCAAACTGTATCATTAGTGTAAAGATTATTTTTTATGTATGATAATTTATCAAAAAGTTCTTTTTTGTTACAGTTTACAAATTCTCTTATTTCTTTTTCAGTAACGTAATTAATTACATTTTTGTTCGGGCTAGTTAATCTCGATATTTCTCTCAAAAAATTATTATTTTTCAAAAAATATCTGTCAAAATCAGGTTTAACATTCAGAGATACTTCTTTATTTTCTCGAACATATGTGGATCTTATTAAATTTACCAACCTATTTTGTTTTATTGATTTCAAATGAGCAGAAATTTTGTTTTTAAATAGTTGAGAATTATGAATCTCAACAGGAAGAAGAGCTATTATTCTTTGTGAATCTTTATCTAAATATTTATTTTGTATACTAATTATATCAGAAAATTTTCTGAATTCAAATTTATCAAAATCAACAACAAAATACGTTTTATCATTTTTTTCTAAAAGACCAGACACAACAAAATTATGCTTCATGTGAACACACATATTAAAACTAACTAGAGTATAAATATTTTCGTATTTCATTATAGAAAAATTATTAAAACCCCTCTAATTTTGTTTAATATATGAAAGCAATTATTCTTGCGGGTGGGTTTGCGACTAGGCTATATCCAATAACAAAAAACCAGCCAAAGCCTTTGCTTCCTGTAGCAGGTAAAACAATTATTGAATATACTCTTGAGAATTTAGAGATGGTTAGGAGAATCAATGAATGTATTATTTCAACCAATTCTTTTTTTGAATTTCATTTTAAAGAATGGTTTTCAAAGTATCAAATTAGAAAAAATACTACTTTGCTAATAGAAAAACCTATCAGGGAAGATGATAAGTTAGGATCTATTGCATCATTGCATCTTTTAATTGAAAAGTTAAATATTAAATCAGATATATTCGTAATAGGTGGAGATAATTTGTTTGATTTTCCTTTACGAAAAATGTTTTTAGAATATAAAGAGAAAAAAGCACCCTTAGTAGCTGTTTATGACTACAAAGACAAGGATAAAATCAAAGGGAGATATGGTGTTGTGGATGTAGACAATAATGGAAAAATTATTGATTTTGAAGAAAAACCATTGAATCCGAAGACAAGTCTTATCAATACTGCGTGTTTCATACTTCCAAAGAAAGATCTTGGATTATTCAAAGAATACCTGGATAAAGGCAATAATCCTGATGCGCAGGGAAATTTTATAAAATGGTTAATTGAAAAAGAAGATGTTTATGCATATAACTTTGAAGGTCCTTGGTTTGATATAGGTTCATTTGAATCGTATAATGATGCTAATAAGTATTTCCTAGAAAAAAGAAAAAAATTAGTTCGAAACAATATTAAAAAGATTGTTAATCTTAATGAGGATACATAATTATGAATATTTCGTATCTTTTTCTCCATAGACCTTATGAACGCGGAAGTGGTATTTATTTAAGGTATATAATGAATTATTTCAAAACAAAAAACCAAGTTCATTTAGTTTGTGGAATGAAGATCAAACCATTAGATGGAATAAAAATAACAACACCAGAGATACCTTTTCAAATTCCGGTTTATCAAGGAAGGAACGATGTCAAAATAAACATTAAACTTTCTGAAATATCTGATAAAGAATTTTTCAAATTAATTGATATTTTTACAAAAGCCGGATTAGAAAGTGTTAAAGGAAACACATTAATGCACGCTAATCACTGTTCAATTTTACCATACTGTTGCAGCAAAATAAAAGAAAAAACTGGTGTAAAATATGTTGTTTCAGCTCATGGTACTGGCGTAAATTCTTCACTGGAATCAAAGAGAAATTATAAGATTGCCAAAGAAGGACTGGAAAATTCAGAATATATTCTTGCAAATAGTAAATTTACTGCAAATCAGATAAAAAAAGAATTTAATATTAATAGCTCAAAAATTATAGTTGTATATTTAGGTGTTGATACTGATGAGTTTAAACCTGTTCCAGGAGAAAAGAAAAATAAAGTAAAGCAAAAGTATAATTGTCTAGGAAAAAAATTAGTTTTATCAACTGGATTTTTAACAAAAGAGAAAGGGCATGAAGATCTTATTAATGCTGCTAAGCAATATGAAAAAGAGGGTGTTACAACATTAATTTCTGGCGATGGGCCTTATTTTAATTATCTAAAAAATCTTATTAAAAAACTGAATTTAAGGCACACATATTTATTAGGTTGGGTAACTAAAGAGGAACTTCTTGAATTGTACGGGGCTGCTGACATATATGTATTTCCAAGCAGATGGAGTGAACCGTTTGGAATGGTAGCTATTGAAGCAATGGCGTGTGAAACACCAGTGATTGGTGCGAGATCAGGTGCAATACCTGAAATAATTTCAGAACATGGCTTATTATTTAATCCAGGTAAACATCAAGAGATTGCGAAAGCTGTAGTTTCTACAGTAAAAAATGATAAGTGGCTAAAAGAACATGCAACAAAATCACGTGAACATATAATTAGTAACTTCTCTGTTGAATTAATGTGTGAAAATACTAAAAAAATATATGACATGATCAATAAGTAAGTTATCCATTAATATATATATAGTAATAAAGAGTCTTAAAAAGTAAGGAAACGAACTTTTCTTCTAGGTCTCAGCTGGGGCATGTTTTCATTTATTAACTTTTTTGTAAATAGATTACTCATACTCAGAAATCTAAACTTTGCTTGACTGCATCTATTGATTCTGATGAATAACAAGCTGTAAACACATATAGTTTATCAGCATAGGTTGTACCTGGATTTCTTTTTGCATTGTGGTTTCTTTCTCCTCTTTCAAGGCGCTTTGATATTGCAAACGACATTTGAGTTTGACCAAAACCTGACTCTTGAACAACCACTTCATTGTCAAAATATAATTTAGCCTTAACTTCTTGACTCCAACCAAATTTATTTTCAAAATGACCTATGGAGAAATCTAATAAATGATCAATTAAATTGTTTGGATCAATTTCTACGGAAGCATATATTCTTCTACCAAACCTTCTATTCATATACCAATTACACCCAGGTTTACCAATCAATCGTTTGTTATCATGTAATACATTTAAATCTACATTAGCTTGTCTCCTATATTCTGTTCCTTTAATTGCACTTGAAGAATGTACAACAATATTTGAAATATCAGCTGAATTCATCAAAACAAAAATCTGAACAATTCCAGATTCATTAGAAATTCGTCTTATAACTGACTTTGACATTGTTTCAGCAAAATCTCTTTGTCCTGAGTAGCCATTCTGTAAATATCCTTTCTCAAAATATTTTGCCATAAGAAGCTCATGGACTTCATCATAAACTGGATTACTCATCTTCCAGCTGAAAATATTTTTTACATAAAAATCTATTTAAAATAAATTGGACATATTCGATACCTTTAAAAACACCAAGTTTTTCCTCTGAGATGGTACATAAATGAAACGAAGTTCAAGACGATGGAAAAAGAAGCGACAGATGCGCTGGAAATGGCAGCGTAAGCGAATGAAGAAAGAAATGCGGAAAAGAGCACAGAAATAGTCCTGAAACAATAAAGTTTATATACCACTTGAAATTTCATTATCAAGTCTTAATCATCTCCAAATATTCTATTACGTTAATCATGTGTACAAGACGTGAAAATCTTGTATGAAAAAGGCATTTGATACGATGTAAACTCGTACAATTCAAAAGTACAATTGATACCAAAGACCGTACATAATACAGAAGGATGTAAAACAAGAGAGTAGTGCGGCATAACAAACGCTATTCTAAAATAATACCCGTTGATCCTGCGGGAGGTCGCTGCTATCAGAGTTCGATTTAGCTAAGCTAGTCAAGGGGACTTCGGTCACCGGCGGAAAGTTCCGTAACACGTCGTTAATCTGCCCTTAGGTCAAGGATAAGCTTGGGAAACTGAGTCTAATACTTGATATGGGAATTATACTGGAATGTTCTTTCCCTGAAAGATTACGCCTAAGGATGAGACGGCGGCCGATTAGGTTGTTGGTGGGGTAATGGCCCACCAAGCCAACGATCGGTAGGGGCCTTGAAAGAGGTAGCCTCGAGGAGAACACTGAGATAAGGGTTCTGACTCCACGGAGTATAGCAAGCGCGAAAACTTTACAATACACGCAAGTGTGATAAGGGGACTCTGAGTGCTCATGCAATGCATGAGCTTTTGCCGAGTGTAAATAGCTCGGAGAATAAGTGGTGGGCAAGACTGGTGCCAGCAGCCGCGGTAACACCAGCGCCACAAGTGGGGACCAGTATTATTGGGCCTAAAGCATCTGTAGCCGGGTTAGTAAATCCTTTGTGAAATTGTTTGGCTTAACCAAACAGCATGCAGAGGAGACTGCTGATCTTGAGACCGGGAGGAGTTAGAGGTATGCATGGGGTAGTGGTAAAATGCGATAATCCCTTGTGGACCACCTGTGGCGAAGGCGTCTAACTAGAACGGGTCTGACGGTGAGAGATGAAAGCTGGGGG
>CAZEKF010000008.1:0-69538 GCA_964512765.1 uncultured Methanosarcinales archaeon | reverse complement strand
AACTTATATTTAAAACCAAACTTTTAAATACCACACATTTATTAAAAATATTGAGGTGTTTTTTATGGAAATTAAACTTACTAAAAAACCTACTAAATGTAAAATAATTGAAGGTTTTCCAGGATTCGGGTTAATAGGGACGATTACAACTGAGTTTTTAATTGAGCATTTAAATGCTGAAAAAATAGGTACTTTTTATTATGATGAGTTACCAGCCACAGTCGCTATCCATAATGAAAAACTTGTTGATCCAATGGGTATATTCTACACTAAAAAATATAATCTAGTAATTTTACACACAATACTTAACTCAGCAGGGTTAGAATGGGAGTTAAGTAAAAATTTATCTAAAATGGCTAAAGATCTGCAAGCAACAGAAATAATTAGTCTGGAAGGCGTGTCATCTGCACAGGTAACAGAGTCTGAGAAAGTGTTTTTCTTTACACAAGATAATAAAAGAAAAGAAAAACTAAAAAAATTAGGTTTGTTTCCGTTAAAAGAATCTATTATAGTTGGCGTATCAGGAGCTTTAATGTTACGTTCAAAAACACCTTTAACATGTTTGTTTGCTGAAACAAGGACAGATATGCCTGATAGTAAAGCAGCTTCTAACATAATAAATGCGCTTAATGATTACCTTGGCTTGAAAGTTGATTACAAACCATTGTTAAAACAAGCAGAAACTTTTGAAAAGAAGTTTAAATCAATATTAAAACAAAGTTCATTAACTCAAAAAGAAGCTGATAAAAAACAAATGAGTTATTTTGGTTAGTGATTAATTTTTAATTTAATTTTAATTTTTTATCCACCCTTGTAATCTTACGAATCTAGAGGTGGAGCCTAATCAATCATTCCTAATTGGAAATTCTATAGTGAATTAATGGAATGCTTATTAAAAATGATGTTGCGGCTGACCAGATGAAATCGAACAGGTTCGTATACGTAGTGTACGGTTCTGGTCGATGAGATAGGATTTTCGTAAGAAAAGCCGTCTGTGTCAGTTGCTACAACATCATTTTGTTTAAACTTATAAAATTTAATTTAGCATGCAAGAGTGAACAAATTAAAATATTATTTTTCTCTTTTTAAAAACAAAAAATATAAATACCACTATACCTAGAAATGTTATTATGGCAACTGAAGGAGTATCATTATTAATTTTACCAGCTTTAATTATGGGTGCAATCATCGGACTAATAGAAATGATTTTCGTACATTCAGATGAAATAGGTATGGGATGGTTCATGCACGGTTTACACGCGTTCCCTTTTACAATGTTATTTACATTCGCAAGTATGAACGTTACCTGGGTTTTAGGTTTTTTGCCGTTTTCAAGTTCATTCTGGGTAGATATTGGTGTTAGAGCAGTTGTTTCAATAATTGGTATGTTAAAAATAGCAACTGCAGCTGCAATTGCTGGAAGAGTAGGAGTAAGGTTTCACCATACAATAATGATAGGAGGATTAATATTTGCAGCACCGTACATATGGATGGTAATAGGAACTTTCATAACCTTACCAATATTGTTCTAAAATGGTTAATGAAACATTATTAATTGAAAGTATACCCGTACTTTCTCCATTGTTTGAAAAAGTTAGAGTAGTTATTATGTCACTACAATGGTTAGCTGGTGGATTATTCGGGTTATATCTAATTCTAATATTTATAAGATGGCATGAGGCCAGGATGGTTGGTAGAGTATTAAAAGAAATTAGAGATGATATCAGAATATTATCAGATGATATCAGGTTAGTAAATAACAAAGTTAAAAAACTCGAAAAAAAGCGTTAATCTGTTGATACATGAGTTACATACTTAATTTTTTTTATGATTTTAATTGTTTTTTCAACTTCTTCTTTTTTATCAGCTTTGATTTTTAGGGCAATCAAAATCGAACGTTTATGAGGTTTTAAATTAATTGATAGTACATTTATTTTAAATTTTGTCAAAGTATTAAGGATTTGTTCAACCATTGCAAGTTTATCTTCAACATAAACATTAATTGTTTTAATATGTTTATCAGGAACGTTCCATTTAACATTAACTTTCCTTGATTTTGATAATGTGTGAATGTTTGGACAGTTTTCTTTGTGAACAGTGATAGTCCCATCTTTCATTTTATATGCAACAATATTTTCTTTAAACTGCGGATTACAACATTTTGACAATTTTAACTGTGATTTTTTACCATCGTGAGAAATATATTTTGTAAGATTAATCTCTGTACTTTTATTACGCATTTGTTTAGGATCCAAGTCAATTTCAATGTTTAACGCAGACCTAATTCTTTGTTTAGCTTTGCTTGATACTACAAATGATAACCAGTTTCTAGAAGGTTTAGCTTTAGGTGAGGTGATAATATATACAACATCACCACTTTTTAGTTTATGGTCTAGAGACACTAACTTTTTGTTAACCTGTGCTTTTGTGCAACTATCACCAATTCTTGAATGTATCTCGTAGGCAAAGTCAATAGGAGTAGAGCTTTCCTGTAATATGACTGGGTCACCTTTTGGTGTGAAGACTACTATTTCATCCTGGAACAAATCAACTTTGAGTGAATCAAGAAATTCGTTTGGAGCTTTTCTTTTCCAGTCCAGAACTTGTTCAAGCCAGGATATACGTTTGTCAAACTTTTTATCCCGTTCAGTTCCTTTATATCTCCAGTGAGCTGCGACACCGTACTTTGCAGTGTAATGCATTTCCATTGTTCTAATCTGAATTTCAAGAATAACATTAAACTGTGTTACAACGTCTGTATGCAATGATTGGTAATGGTTTGATTTTGGCACAGCAACATAATCTTTGAACCTGCCAGGAACAGGTTTCCATAAATGATGAATTTCTGCTAACACTCTGTAACATTCAGGGATAGACTTAACAATGATTCTTATTGCGATTAAATCATAAATTTCGTCGAAACTTTTTTTTTCAAGAACCATTTTTCTATAAATACTGTAAAAATATTTTGCTCTGCCAGAAACTTCAAAATAATCAATGTTTTTTTCTTTTAATTTTTCTTCAACAATACTAATTATTTTATCAGCTTTTTTAACTCTTTCAGCTCGTTTTTCGTTAATTTTTTTTTTAATATACTGATAAATCTCAGGTTTAATATAACGTAATGACAAATCTTCAAGTTCGCCTTTTAACGCGTATAACCCTAGTTTATGCGCAATAGGCGCATAAATTTCCATGGTTTCTTTAGCTATTCTTTTTTGTTTATCTTCTCTAATATGATTCAATGTCCTCATATTATGCAGTCTATCAGCCAGTTTGATCAGGATAACACGGACATCTTTGGTTGTTGCTAATAAAATTTTTCTTAAATTTTCAGCAGTATAATCTTCAGGAGATTCGAACACAACCTTTGTTGTTTTAGTTTCACCCTCAACTAATGAAGCAATTTCTTTCCCAAACTCCTTTTCAATATCTTTCATACTATATTTAGTCTCTTCAATAACATCGTGTAGTAAAGTTGCACAGATAGTAGCAGTATCAGGTCTTAACTCAAGAAGTATCTTAACAACATCAACAGGATGTTGAAAAAAATCCTTACCAGAACTACGTTTCTGACCTTCATGAGCGTTTTTCGCAAAAGAGTATGCTTTTTCAATTAACTTAAAATCAGCTTTTTTATCATACAATTTAATCTCTTTAATTATATTCTCAAGTTCAGTATCCATGTTAATATAATGAAGATAGAATAATATTAAAAGGTTTTCTTTTGGTTTCATTTATGAGATATTCTTATATATCAGAACATTTTTTTCTAAAGATTATGAAAACTCTTGTCCTTTCGTTAGGAGGTTCAATCATAGCTCCAGATAAACCAGATTATTTCTTTTTACGAGAGTTTAAGAACTTTATTATTAGAAACTTGGACATATACAAGTTCATAATAGTGTGTGGAGGTGGCAAAACTAATTCATATTATAATCAAGCTGCAAAAAGAATATCTAACACTAAACAAGAAGACTTGGACTGGTTAGGGATAATGGCAACTAGGCTAAACGCAGAACTTGTAAGAATTATATTTGGAGAGTTGGCGTATGAAAAAGTTATACATGATCCAAATGAAAAAATTAATACTGATAAAAATATAATAATAGTAGCAGGCTGGAAACCTGGTTGTTCAACTGATTATGATGCTGTTTTATTGGGACAACAATATGAAGCAAAAGAAATCATTAACTTAACAAACACGGAATATGTGTATGATAAAGATCCCAGAAAGTATAAAGATGCAATAAAACTGTTTAATGTATCTTGGCAAGAATATAGGAAAATAATTGGTAATAAATGGACACCGAGATTGAACACACCGTTTGACCCAATAGCTAGTAAAGAAGCTCAAAAAAACAAATTAAAAGTTGTAATCCTTAAAGGTACAGACTTGGTTAATTTAGAAAATTACTTACAAAATAAAGATTTCTATGGTACAATAATTAATTAAAAGTAAATTATTGAAAAAAACAAAAAGTTTAATAAACAAGTTTATTCACAATTATTAATAGGGAGAGTAATAATGAATAAACAGTTAATCATAGTAAGTCTTATTTTTCTATTTTTAATAACCTCAGTTTATGCAATAGATATATCTGCAGAAGTTGAAACAATAGAGAATAGTATTTACCTTGATGAGAAAGCAGTTTTTAAATTAAATATCAATAATACAGATTCATACTCAAAAGTTCTTTCTATTTACACTCAAGATATTAAATGGTACGTTGACATTGAACCTTCACTGAATAGAATTGGTGCGAAAACTATTGAAGAAGTTGAACTTACAATTGTACCAAGTGCATGGGCAGAACAAGGTGCACAAATTGCAAAAGTTATTGTTGAAAGTCCAAATACAGACGAAAAAATTACATTACAATTACCCATTTTTGTTAAATCATATGGTGATAAAAAAGATTACAGTCCCTCAGTTGAGTTACGAGTTAGCTTCCCAGAATCTATTAATCCAAAAGACACAATACCTGTTGAATTACATTTAAGAAATAGAAACAGGTTGGATATTGATGATTTAAGAATACTTATTAAAAGTAGCTATTTTGAAGACCAGAAAAATTTCCCATTTGGTCCATTAGCAGAAACCAGGGAAAAAATAATATATCAAATACCTGCAACAACAAAACCAGCACAGGATAAACTAGAAATTACTTTAATTATTAATAATGAGACAATTAATAAGGAAACTGTTAACTATAATATTGTTGCTTACTCAGAGTTTGTTACAAAAGGAGACACAATTGTTGAATTGTTTAAGAAAACTACAGAATATACAGTTGTTAATGAAGGAAATATAAATAAAGCAGATATATTCAGTTTAGATGCTGGTTTTTTTGAAAGATTTTTTATAAACTCTAAACCAAACCATGATCTTGTTAATTTCAGGCAACAGACTCTTGAATGGGAACTGAGTCTTGAACCAATGCAAGAGATTCAGATTACAGTAACTAAAAACTTTAGACCTGCAATTTATTTACTGTTAATTGTGGTTTTGGCTACTATGATGTATTTTATTTATAGAAGTCCTGTTTTAATAAAAAAAGATAGCGTTGTAATAGATCCATCAGATGAAGGAATTTCAAAGTTAAAAATATTATTACACGTTAGAAACAGGAGCCCGGATTTATTAGAAAACTTAACTTTAACAGATTTAATACCTGCAATGTCAACTTTCCTTAAAACAAAATATCTTGGATCAATGGCACCTTCAAAAATTCTTAAACATATGAAAAAAGGGACTTTGGTTAAATGGAAATTAGATGCATTGGAACCGTTTGAAGAAAGGATAATTAGTTACCAGATTAAAACAAAAATGACCATTGTTGGAGGATTAACCCTGCCAAATGCTAAGATTAAGTTTAGAACAAAAAAAGGTACAGATAGAATAGTTAAGTCAAATAAAAGCCAGGTTAATTTTGGATTGTGAGTTTGTAACAAGATTTAAATAATTTCTATTACCACTTTAATAAATTATGAAGTTAGAATATAAAGATTTGAGCTTTACTGAATCTGGTGATTATATTATAGTGTTGTTCTTAAAAATATATTATTTTAATTTAGAAAAAGATGAACTTAACAAACTTGGTAAGTTCAAAATTGAGAAACATTCAATATCTTTTGAATCTGATAAAAAAACATTAAAACAAAAGTTTGATTTTCTGCTAACAAAAGGTTTTACTGAGTTAAAATGTACATTAAACAATAAACCCACATTATATGTTCATAAAAACTCAGGTATTCCTCTTATTGGAAGCAATGAGTTTGGGATTATAGATAGAGGAACTAATACTATTGAAGTAAAACCTATTACAACTTGTAACATTGACTGTATTTTTTGTTCAGTTGACCACACAAAACGTGAACGGGACATTGTTGTTGAGCAAGATTATTTGATTGATGAGCTTAAAAAAGTTATTAAGTTAAAACAAAATAAAGTTAATATTCATATAGGTAGCCAGGGAGATCCTAGTTTGTATGGAAACCTTGTTAGTCTGGTTAGAAAGAGTAGGAAAATAAAGCAAGTAAACGCAATTTCTATGGTTACAAACGGGATCCTTATTACTAAAACGATTTTTGATAAATTAGTTAATGCAGGCATGACGCACTTCCACGTTTCTTTGCATTCTCTTCATCCCTATAAAGCAAGTGAACTTGCAAACTATAAATATCCTGTTAAAAAAGTAAAAAAAGTGTGCGAGTACATGGCTAAGAAAGCACATTTATTATTAGTTCCAGTTTGGTTGCCAAGTATTAATGATAAAGATATCGAAGACATAATTAAGTTTAGTAAAGGAATTGGTGCATTTTTAGGAATACAGAACTTTTTAGAATACAAATTTGGGAAAAGACCAGTTAATTCAGTACCTATGAAATTATTTTACAAAAATCTTAAAGAATTAGAGAGTAAACTAAATGTAGATTTAACTTCACTTGACAATTCATTAGAATTTAAAGAAGATACTAAATTAATAAAACCATTTAAAAAAGGAGAGATAATAACTGTTGAGATTAAAGCCAAAGCAAGGTTAAGAAACACAGTTATAGCTGTCGCTGAAGACAGAGTTGTTACAGTTGTTAACTGTTTTAAAGAAAAAGGTAATGTTAAAGTAAAATTAATTCGAGACAAACATAATATATTTACTGCTGTTCTTGTTTAATTGGTATTAGAAAAAAATAAAAGAAAAAAATTAAATTTTTCTTTAGCTCACACTGATTTCGTCTAAACTTGTTACAACAACTTCTACTTCATCTCCTGATAAAGCATAGTCTTCGTAATCAGCTAGAACATATGCAGCTCCTAATGTGTCATCAGCGCCGAATCCAGCAACTAATAATGCAGCTTTTCCGCTTCTGTCGAAGAATTTAACCATAGCTTTTCCAGCTTCAAATCCTTCTGTACAGTCAGCAGGGTCTCCCATTAATTCAGCTGCTACTGTGTTAGCACATGGACCACCAACAACTATCATGTTTTTGTCCAATGCTTCTGCGTCTGAGTCAAGTACAGCTAGACCAACACTAAATGGATTAACACTATCACTCATAACAGAGCTTGATCCACCAGAGCTAATGGTTGCTGACATTGGTACGACAAATACGTTTGCGTATGCGTCTTTTTCAGGTGCTTTTATGGTAGCTGATAACTTGTACTTATTGTCTTTTGTGACCATAGTACCTTTTTCAGTTACTGCTTTTTGAGTATCACTATCTCCTTGTACGTGGTTTACCCATGACATAGCTGTAGTACCTGCAGTACCTGCTTTTATTGTACCAAAGTTAATCTCTTCATCAGTTGAGTCCCATGTCATGTTTAATAGGACTTTTTGAGGAGTTTTAACATCCTGTTTTTCTGTGTAAGAGACTTGTGCATGACCATCTGCAGCAGATGCTGCGTCATCAAGTGTAACTACACCTTCATACTTTGTGTATATTGACCCATTACCAATTGTGTTACCTAAAGTATAGTTGATGTGTGTTGCGTTCATGTCCAGATCAATGTTTCCTAATGATCCCAATGAAATAACTTCTCTTCCATGACAATCAACTGCAAGTGCTTCATCTTTTGCAACATATGTATTATCGTATGTTACGTCTCTAATAGAAGTTTTGTTTGTTGATCCATCACATGTCAAAGATGAAATTTCTAAGACGTGAACTTCGTGTCCTGAAGTGGTATACAATAGTTGTACTCCTACAGGGTCACCAGTATAGTTTTCACCAGGTTTTAATAATGGTGCTGATGTTGTTTCCCCCAAGATAATTCCTAAAGTGGAATCACGGTGGAATGGAATTACAACTTCTTTTCCATCATAGTTAGGGAACTTGAAGGTTGCGTCATCTGAACTTACGTCAAATGTCATTTCTTCATAATCTGCTGTTACACCAGCAAATTCAATTTTCCAATTCCCAAACACAGGATCTACCCATGCTTCGTTTGGTGCTAAGTATACATCTGCTTGGTTAAGACCTGATGTTTCTTGACCTAGTTTGTACGTAACTGCAAAACCGTCCCATGATCCATCTCTAAATGCAACACTTGAACCATCAAGTTCTACACCAGCGACTGATACAACTTGGCCGTCTTCCAGAACAATTTCACTTGATCCAAGACTTAACTGACATGTATCAGCATCATAATCCTTTGTGTAAACAGCTACTGCGTCTAATACAGTAACACTTAAGTCACCAAAGGTTTCTGATGAACTTGTATCAACCCATTTTGTTACACCATCTACATTAACACCACATTTAGTTGCTCCTGAGTCAACGTCTACAACTGTAACTGTGTTAGATCCAATTGTGTAAGGCTGATCTTGAACTAACCATACTGTGTTATCACCAGCTACTAATGTAAGTTTATCTACATTTGTACTTGTGACTGTTGCACTTGTTATGGTGTACGTGTTTCCTTGTAGTTCAATTGTGTTACCTTCAAGGTCAGCTGCATTAGCTGTGGTAACAGCTGTTTTAAAGTCAACAGTGTAGTTATATAGGAATTGTCCTCTTTTGAAATACAAGTAATCTCCTGCGTCTCTACCGTCTGGGTAATTATCGTTTTTACCAGGTTGGTATAATGAGAAGTTACCTACATTTTCTGAGCTTCTAAACTGTATTTCCTGTGTGTAGTCTCTATCGTCTTTGTTGGTTCCTTTTGAATCTGCAAATGTTTTGTCTTTTAGCATGTCAAGATCGTTCTTGTCCACTGCTTCAGGTTTAACACCATAGATTCTATCATTGTAGTTGAACTTGTCACCACTCTTTTCAATTTTAACACCTTCGTCAACCGTTGGTGCTACAGTAGATGACACTTCTACGGCTTCTTGTGACACTGCTGCTGCTTGTAGTGCTGCTGCAACATCAACAGCTCCTAATACATCAGCTACTGCTGCGCCTTCACCCACGACGATTACTGTGTCGCTAAGTGCACCACCTTCTACGAATGGTGCCGGGTAGGCTGCAAGATCGTTAGCAGCTAATGCTCCAGCGAGCGTTGCACCGAGCATTAATGCTCCCGTGCTCAGGGCCACAATTTTCTTTGCCCAATTTTTTTTCTCCATTTATTTAACACCTCCGTGTTAATAAATTAACGTTAATAGTGTTTTCTCGTCTTGCTGTAATTTAACCACACTGTTATCTCTATAAATCTGCTTATTTATGGCATTGAGTGTAAAGTTTACTTTATAAAGGTTTCGCAAAGGAATTAATATATAAGAACTCGATTCAAGAAACAACTCTCTAAACCTTTGAAACCAGAGGTTTTAGCAGGTGGTAACTTGTTAGTGAATAAAACATGAAAAAGGGTCATTTTTGCAAAGATTTATAAATGAAATTCATGGCTTTAATATGATATTTTTTCATAATATTTAAATATAAACTATAATATTCTTTTGTTATGAAATTCAAGACCTCAATTTCGAGTTAGTTCTTATTCATTGATACATACATATATATTTGAGTTATTACTTTCATAAACTATTAAATAATATATAAAAGGTGATTAACTATGCTTGATATTAAACTTGTTAGAGAAAATCCAGATATAATAAGAAAAGATCTAGAGAAACGTGATAGAAGAGATTTGATAAAAAAGCTTGACAAAGTAATAGAGCTTGATGTTAGATGGCGTGATTCATTAAAAGTCATGGAAGAGCTTAGACGGCAGAGGAATGTTTTGAGCAAGGAGATTGCTGAACTAAAAAAACAAGGTAAAGATGCTTCTTCAAAACTTAAAATTGTTAAGAACATTCCAGACAAGATTAAGAAAGAAGAAGAAAAAACATTTGGTTATAAAAACAAAATTGTAGAATTAATGATGGATGTACCGAACATATTGCATGAGTCTGTTCCAATAGGTCTTGATGATACACATAATAAAACTCATAAAACCTGGGGCAAAAAACCTTCTTTTAAGTTTAAGGTCAAGAGTCATGTTGATTTGCTTGAAGAAAAAGATTTGGCTGATACCTTGAAAGCTGGAGAGGTTGCAGGTAGCAGGTTTTATTATCTAAAAAACGAGTTAGTATTATTAGATTATGCATTAATGAAATTTGCACTTGACATTTTACATAAGAAAGGTTATGTTTTAATGGAACCGCCTTTGATGATCAGAAGAAAACCGTATGAAGCAATGACTTCAATGGATGATTTTGAAGAGGTTATGTATAAAATTGATGGTGAAGATCTTTATTTAATTGCAACATCTGAACATGGTATTGGACCATACCATATCAATGAAACAGTGGATGCAAAAAGATTGCCGTTGAAGTATGCGGGCGTATCTCCGTGTTTTAGAAAAGAAGCAGGTTCTCATGGTAAAGATACTAAAGGGATTTTTCGTGTGCATCATTTCAACAAAATTGAACAGTTTGTGTTTTGTAAACAAGAAGAATCATGGGACATACATGAAGAATTGTTAAAAAACGCAGAAGAAATGTTCCAGAAACTTGAACTTCCTTACAGAGTTGTTAATGTATGTACAGGTGATATGGGTGGTATAGCTGCTAAGAAATACGATATTGAAGTTTGGATGCCTGTCCAGAAAAAGTATCGTGAAGTTGTGTCATGCAGTAACTGTACAGATTACCAGGCTAGAAGGTTGAACACAAGGTACGAAGACAAAGGTAAACGATTGTTCGTGCATACATTGAACTCAACTGCTATTGCGACTTCTAGAGTTATAGTCGCTATGATGGAAAATTTCCAGAATGCAGATGGCTCGTTTAATATTCCAAAAGTTTTGTGGCCGTACATGAATGGGGTAAAAGTAATAGGTAAAGTGTAAATTTTAATTTTTTTATTGTAGTCAACGCCCTATTGATATAGATACTTTTCAGGGCGCACACTGGCACATATTTTAAGAACACAATTATTTATGTTTTATATGTCCACATTTATTAATTATTTTTTGAGGACATATTGGTTATTTCCCCAAATTAAACATTTTCCATATGCCTAGAACAAAATAACTAAATCCAATTATAACCATAACTATTCTTCCGTATATTGAATTGATCAATGCAGTAAGCAGTTCAGACGTTCTTGTAAATCCCCAGAAAGTTGCCATTAACGCAGAAACAAAAATTGATGAACCAATAATAAAATGCATCAAACCTTCAATTCTTTGCGCAAAAACATATGCAGGTTTTACTAAAATGTTAGTTCCGTGTAATTTAACTTTTCTAAGTTTTTTGTGAACTTCTTTTTTCTCAAAAAAATCTTCGTAAAAATCTTCAGCCTCTTCTTTTAACTCTTTCCAAGCTTTTTTAAAATATTTCTTGAAACGTTTTTTTCTAAAAGCTTTACCAATATTTTTTTTAACTTTTTTCACATAAACTCACTTAAGCCTTTTTGTTTATTTTTGATAGTAATCTCAGGTTGTTCAGGCATTACGTTATTATCATCTAAAACAGGTATGCCATAAACACCATCATAACCTGGTATTACTTTAATTTTTTGGTTCCTGTTTTTTATAATGGCATCAACTATTCGTTTGTCAACATATTTAGCTAGTTCTTGTTCAGGAACTTTTCTGATAATGTCATATTCACTACCAAGTTTACCAACTAATTTATTATATTCAGACCACACACTTTTAGTTGCAACTGCTTTGCCAATCACAGCTGATATTATGTCAGATAATGGAATGTACTTTTTGTACGGAACAGCGTTTTCAGGTTTATATCCCATTGGTCGATCAGCTAATTCTTCAACACGGTTCTCAACACCAATTGTTAATGGTTTGCCGCATCTTGGACACATTTTATTAATTTTGTTAGAGTCAGATGGGCTTAGACTTACATTACAATTCCTATGACCATCGTAGTGATATTTTCCATAACCTGGATCAACTTCAATAGTTTCTTTTAATCCTTCTTTAGTTTTAATAGCTTTTATAATATTATCATATGTAAGTTCATTTAAATCAAAAACAGTAGATTCTCTACCTAACCGCCATGGCCAAAAACTATGAGAATCTGAGAAACTTACAATTGAAAAATTATCTAATTGACTTAGTCTCCAATTCATTTCAGGATCTGAAGATAGTCCAGTTTCAATTGCATGGATTTCTTTAGTTTTTTCCTGGAAACAGTCTTTAACTGTATCAAAACCTGAATTAGAACCAAACATGCTAAACCACGGTGTCCAGACATGTGCAGGTATGATTTCAATATCTTTATCAACACTTTTCATTATTTCAACAAATTCAGGACAATTCATACCAAAAATTGGTCGGCCATCATAATCAATTCTACCGTATTTAAGTAACGTGTCAGAAACCTGTGCAGCAATTTCAAAACTTTTTGCAAAGATTACATTATGAACTTTTCTACCTTTACCACCTTGTGAATATATTAAAGAAATCTCGCTTGTTAGCATGAAAGGAAAATTATTTTTTGTTCTTAATATACCAGTATCATCCTCTGTTAAATGCTCTTTAATTTCTGGCTGCCATTTCGGATGCTGGAAATCGCCAGTGCCCATTAAACCAACACCTTTTATCTTAGCATATTTTTCCATGTTAGGTATTGTTAATTCTTTAGAACACGCTCTGCTATACTTTGAATGCATGTGTAAGTCTGATATGATTTCGATAAGTGGTCACCCCATGTAATAAAATTGATTAAGATTATTTAAATGTAACCCTAATCCAAAAATTTTAAATACTTTTCAGTTTGAACTAATAAACAATGGAACTTATTACATTGTTTGCAATTTTAGGAGTTATTATTTTTATTGGGTTTGCAGGAGAATACATTTTTCAGAAAACTAACATTCCAGATGTAATCTGGCTAATGATATTAGGAGCTGTTCTAGGCCATTTTTTCCCAGGCGCGACAGACCCTGCTATTTCAAAAATAGCACCAGTGTTCACAACTTTTGCTTTGATATTTATTTTGTTTGAAGGTGCGTTGAACATTGACATTAAAAAATTGGTGAAAGGTGTTACAGGCGGTACTAGCTTATCAGTATTAACTTTTGTTATTTCTGTGACCGTAGTTTCGCTTGTTATGAGAATTCTTGGCTGGAATTTTTTAGAAGGGATGTTACTGGGCGCAATAATTGGAGGAGCTAGCTCAGCTGTTATTATTCCAATTGCAAAGAATATTAATGTCAAACCTAACACAGCATTAGTGTTAACATTTGAATCAGCTATTAGCGATGTCTTGTGTATTGTTGGTACATTAACAATTTTGAACATAATAATACTTAACTCGTTTAATGTGGGTAATGTTGTTCAAAGAATAGTATATTCATTTGGATTAGCAATTTTTATTGGTGTTATTGGTGGCTTGGCCTGGGTTAAATTATTAAAACACATGGAAAAGTTTTCTAAAAGTTACATGACAACCATTGCTGCAATGTTATTGTTATACAGTTTTGTTGAGTTTCTTGAATCAAACGGTGCAATTGCATGTTTATCTTTTGGTATTATCTTAGGTAATTCAAAAAAAATCTTTTCATTTTTAGAAAATACTAAAGAATACACAATGACACCTTCAGCAAAATTCTTTTTCAGCGAAATTTCGTTTTTTGTTAAAGTGTTTTTCTTTGTTTATCTAGGATTGTTAATAGATTTAAGCAACTATGCATTAATGTTGTTAGGGTTTTTGTTAACAATACTATTATTATTGTTTAGGCCAATAGCTGTCAAAATCAGTAATAGGAAGAATCGATTAGATGATAAAGATAGAATCTTCATGGAAATTTTAACTCCAAAAGGATTAGCAGCTGCAGTTCTTGCACAGTTGCCTGCACAGTACGGTGTCACGCACGGTGAAGCGTTTTCAACAATTGTATTATCCGTTATCATGTTCAGTATTTTACTGAGTACAATATTTGTGTTTGTGACTGAAAAAGGTAATTTTAAAGGATTTGCTAGTATGCTAGATCTGAGGAAAAAGAAAACATTATTAAAACACTGAATAAATAATTCTATTAATGAAATTCAAAAACTTTGTTCTTGACCCTTTTCAAGTTGACGCTGTTAAATCAATTGATAAAGGTAATTCTGTGGTTGTTTCAGCTGCTACTGGTACTGGTAAAACATTGATAGCTGATTATATTATTGATAAATATCTTAAGAAAAAAAGAAGGATCATTTATACAGCACCTATCAAAGCACTTTCTGGTCAAAAGTATAGAGATTTTAAAAAAGATTACGGTGAAGAAAACATTGGTATTATGACAGGAGATGTTGTTATTAACCCTGACGCGCCAGTTCTAATAATGACAACAGAAATTTATAGGAACATGTTGTTAACAAAAGATGAAATTATTAATTATGTTTCATACGTTGTTTTTGACGAAATACATTATATTAATGACATTGAACGTGGTACTATCTGGGAAGAATCTGTTATTTTTTCACCTGATCACATTAGATTTTTATGTTTATCAGCTACTATTCCTAATGCCAAACAATTTGCAAAATGGATCCAGACAATTAAAAAACATACTGTTGATGTTGTTAAGTATGATAAACGAGCAGTACCATTAGAACATTATGTTTATGATATGTATCTTGGAGTAACAAAAGTTGATGAAGTTATTAAAGATAAGAAAAATACAACATTTCATAAATCATTTAGGAGAAAGAAAAAAGATAAGAATGTTCCTAAACCAGACCATAATAATTTAATCACTTTGATTGAGGATAAACTACCTTGCATATTTTTTGATTTTTCAAGAAAAGATTGTGAGAAAAGAGCAGTTGACCTTGCTAGAAAAAGAGATTTTCTTAGTAATAAAGACAGGAAACATGTTATTGAACTTTCTAACAAATTAATTTCTGCTGAGTACAGGTCATTGCAAAGTATACAAAAACTTAAACAAGCATTGTCTAGAGGTATAGCGTTTCACCATGCAGGTTTGTTACCCAAAGCAAAAGAGCTTGTTGAGTTGTTATTTAGTGAAGGAATAATAAAAGTGTTGTACGCTACAGAAACATTTGCAGTTGGTATTAACATGCCAGCCAAAACAGTATGTTTTGCTTCATTACGCAAATTTGACGGTATTACTTTTAGAGATTTGAATTCAAAAGAATATTTTCAGTTAGCAGGCAGAGCTGGTAGGCGAGGAATTGATAAGATTGGTTATGCAATTGCTGTTATTGAACGTGGCAGGGTTAATCTTGAAAAATTAAAACAAACTTCTTTGAGGGATGACATACCTATCCAGTCACAGTTTAAACTTAGTACTAACACTATTCTAAACTTGATCAATAATCATAAACCTGAAGAACGAGAGACAATATTGAGAATGAACTTTGATTATTATTTAAAAAAACAGCAAAGCAATCGGCAAGTTAGAATAATGGCTACGTACAATAACCGTGTTAAATTATTAAAACAAATGGGTTACATATCTGGGGATGTGTTGACAGAGAAAGGTAAGTTTGCTACTAAGATCTATTCAACTGAGATGTTGATAACAGAACTGTTTTGCACTGATTTGTACAAAGAATTAAATGAAGAAGAAATTAATATTTTAATAGCTGCTATTATTTATGAACCAAGAAGAAAAGATTATTTTACTTTGAAAGGAATAGAACGCATTAATTCTCACATTCTAAAAGTTATTTCAAAACGTACTTATGTTATGAAAAACCTAAACAAACTTCATTTGAAAAGAATGACTAGAGTAATTGGTGACTTTACATCTGGTGTTGCGTTTAAAGATTTACTTGAGTTGTGCAGTCTTGACGAAGGTGACCTGATTAGATTGATTAGAAGAGTTATTGATATGATACGACAGATAAGACACGCTGCAGAAGATCATGATTTAATTGATAAATTACATAACTGCCAGGATAAGATTTATAGAGATGTTATTAGGTTTGAGTTTTAATCAGAAAAATTGTATTCAATTAAAAGATGATAAGGAACTTCTAGTTTGTAACACTCTCCAGATTCGAGAATATCAGGATCAGATACATTAGTATTTTGTTCCAAGAAATCTTCAATAAATTGAGTAAAACTCGCTCCACCAGATCCGCCATAGTGCTTGTGTAATAGCTTTGCATATTCTGAATAATCAAAAAAATAACTTAAGTTTCCAATTTCATCTGCTTTAAAAAAAATCATTCCAAATTTTGGAGTTGGAACTGGTGTGTCAATTGGAATATAAAACTTTGTAACTGTTGGTGGAGGTGTCGGTGTTGAACTTGGGGTGGGGATTGGTGTAGCTGTAGCACCAACACAACCAGTTAGTGCTAATGAAAAAATTAAATAAGTAAAAATTGTGTAAGCTGAGAATCTTAACCCTCTTGATACAGAAACAGTAGAATCAAGGGTTGACGAAGCACCTGGAATTATTTTATTAGTAATGTCTGACATGAATTTAGAAAAAAATGATTAATTTATATTTAAGTCTTATCTTCACAACGCATTAACATGCAAACATTTTTATAGTCAATTGGTATAAATTACATATTTTTGGGGTGATTATATATGAATATGGAAGAATGTAAGGGATATTTCAGGCAGGGTGTTGAAATACTGAAATTAAATGTTCAAGCAGCTGAGAATGTTGCTAAAGATCCCAAAGCAACTAATTATGCATTATTATACGTTGCTCTTGCAGGAGTTGCCAGTGCAATTGGAACATTAAACCCGTTTGGTATTATTGTGATGCCGATCTTTATGTTAATTGCGTTTTTTATTAGCATAGGAATATTGCATTTATTTGCAAAATTGTTTGGTGGCCAAGCATCGTTTACAGAATATTATCGAGCAATTGGAGTTGGTTATGTGGGTACATGGATCGCAGTAATTCCTATCTTAGGGCCACTATTATCTGGTTTAGTTAGTCTATGGTACATAGTTGTTAATGTTGTTGTTCTAAAAGCAGTACATAAATTAACAACATTCAAAGCAGTACTTGTACTTCTATTACCAGCTATAGTCTTTGGAGTAATAGCATTCGTACTTGCAGCAACCTTCGCAGCAATGTTCGCTGGCATGATGGCTGGCGGAATGGGTACTTTTGGTTAAGAATATTTATTTTATTATTTTCTTTTAATTAATATTAAATTAGAAAAATAATTATTTTTTGAAAACATAAGCGCCAGCGCTATTTCTAGAAATATCTAATGTTTTTCTATATCTTCCAAATGCGCTTCCTAATTCACTGAGATTTTCAATACCAGGTAACTTAGAATATGCACCCAGAGTTCTAATACCTGCTTCATCTTTTTCTCTTAAAAAAATTGCTGTTTTTGATGTGACCATGTTTTTTCCTGTTACTTGAGTTTTTTCCTCACCTAAGAAAAGGTAACCAACTCCAAAATGTCTTGCAGGGTCATTTTCTGAACCTCTATTGGTTGAACTATTATCAAAAGCTCTATCAAAATGTTGACGTATTGGATAAGATTCAACAATACTTTGAGTCACATACGAGGCAGCCATCACTCCCACAGGTTTAAAAGTTTGACCTTCAATATTTATCATACCTTCATCATTGACCTTCTGCCAGTTGCCATTGCCAACTAATTGATTAATACTTTGAACAGCATTATATAATGCATTCTTGTTAGAGTTATTCCTTGAAACACTTCTGTACGCAGCGTCTCTAATATCTTCAATATCTGGTTGGTCAAGGTAAAAACCAGCTCTTAATTGTTCATTTAAGTTTTTAGCAATATGAAAATCAATAACATCCCTGACAACAACTTCTAAAGCAGAATGCAGATGATCTATTAACCCATCATCGATAGCGGCTCTTTCATCTGTAAGATTACCTCCTTGGTCAAGAACATAAGCTAAATAATCAATTTGATTGACTTCAAATAAATATGGGTCCATAGCCGAGTTGTGACTTCCTTCACTTAATGACATATTAAAATAGTTCCTTGCAGTTTCTAATAATTCATACATTTCTTCAGTTTGTGCAGCAGAAAATATAGAAGATATGGCTTTCATAATTGGAAAATTCTTACCTAATTCTACTACAGCAACTCCACCCATCTGTGCAAAGTGTGTAACAGGTATTGGATTAACCATTTTATTAAAGATTTCACCTTCTCTATTTAAATCTTTCTATTTTTGTTACTTAATAGTACTAATAAAACTCAACATCACCATCTAAATATATGCCTTTATGCAAATCAATCGGCCGCCAGTCGTATATAACTAGTTCAGCGTTAAGCCATTCAGCGAGTTCTTTAGGATTGCCTATTGTTGCAGAAAGTGCAATAAACTGTGCTTTTTTAAGAACTTGTCTTAATATTGTAATAACTATTTCAACAGTCGGACCTCTGTGCGGATCATTGAGTAAATGAATCTCATCTATTATTATAGTTGAAACATGCCTTAACCACGGTGCTTTATGCCTGATTAATGAGTCTAACTTTTCACTTACAGTTATTATAATATCAAACTTTTCTAAATAAGTGTCAGAAGAATCAGTGTCGCCAATAGATAAAGCAACTTTCAAATCTTTATACTTGTTTTTGAAATATTCGTATTTCTCTGAAGCTAATGCTTTCAATGGTACAATGTAAACTGCTTTCCCAATGTTATTGTAAATGTTTTGCAGCATAGCTATCTCTGCTATTAATGTTTTACCAGAAGCAGTTGGTGTGCATATTAGTAAATTATTTCTGTCGAGCAAACCTGCGTCAATTGCTTTAGACTGTGCAGGTCTTAGATGTTTGAAATCTATTTTATTGTATAAGTCTGGATGCAACTTATGTTTTATTTTGTCTATTTTCATTAAGTTCAAAGATATAAACTATGTTTAAATATGTTTTGAAGAGAAAGTTAAAAGAACAAAAAAAGAGTAATTTGTGTCATTAAGCCATATTAATGTCTTCAGCTTGCGCGGCTAGTGACATTGCTTTCTCATACCCATTTACATAGTCACCACCAAGCAATATAAACACAAGTGGGCCACAAATATTTTGAATAGCTTGTTTTTCTTGCTCAGGTTTTCTTAGGTCATAACAATAAACAGTTTTTGACTGTATTCCATATGTTTCCTGCATTTGAGCTATCTTCCTTGTTATCTCACAGTCATCAACATCATATTCATGTAATAAGATTATGTCTCCTTGAAAACCTCTTTGTCTAAGCAACCCTGCTAAATGAAACCCTGTGTCGTCAGGATCCAGAGAGGACATTTCTAAGTCTGCATCTCCAGAATCAACCTTATAGTCTAGTACTATTGTAGGATAACATCCTAGGTTGCTGAGTTCTAATGTTTCAGAAATTGAAGCAGCATCAGTAACAATGTTACCTTTTCTTAATACATGAACAGCATATTCAAGCAAGCTCATGTCAGAACTTATAGATTCTTGCGCTTCTATATTCAAACCAACAAGTAAAAAATTCCTCATCTCAACTTCCCCCCGAAAACAGTTTATGATAACTAATAATAACTTTATATTTAAAGATAACTGCTACACTTAGTAAAATATACATAAACTTTATTAACCACAATTCTTTAAAAAACTAAAAAGAGGTTGGCAGATGAACATAATACTTCCATTGATAATTATTCTTGCACTTATTCTTGTTATATTGCTGTTTAAAATTATTAAAAACGTGATTAAAACTTTACTTTATTTTTTACTGGCTTTTATTATTATTTCAGGTGTGTTTGGATATTTTGTTTACAAAGATGTTAGGGAATTAAGTAACGGGATATTGGAAGGTGAAAACATTTTCATTCTAAAAGATGACACAGAGTTCATAACAGGTTTTATATTAAATAAAGGTAATGAAACATCACAGATTGATAATTTAGAAGAGTTAGAAGATTATTACCAAAACAATGAACTTGATAAGATTTTAGAAGATAAATACAAATTATTTATTTTTGAAACTGATGCGTTTGAGGGAGAACTTAACCAGATTATTGTTGATGGGATTGAAATCCTTGGTTTGATTGATATACCTGTACAAATAGATCCGTCATCGCATGCGTTCCTAATCCTTATAATGCAATATAAAGAAGATCCTAAACAAATAATATCTGATTATAAAGAAGGTAAAATAATCATTTACCCAGAAACATTGATTATTAAAACTATAAAATACCTAAAATGAAAAAATTCGTTTATCCTATATTATTATTTCTTTTAATTAATATTGTAGCTGGTGAAGAATTAGCTTACGAAGGTTGGTTGTTTAACACAAAATCTTTTTCATTTGACAATGTTAACTATGATGTTCTTATTTCAAGTAACGGTGATTTGTTACTGTTAAAATCTGACGATTCAAGATCTATTGTATTAGGCGAATGCACAACAACAGATTACAGAAAGTTTTGTTATAATGTGTCATTGTTTGACATTGACATTGATGATTATAAAGGATATCTTTACATTTATTATTTGCAGCCAGACATTACAATTACAAGAACAGTAGACACTAACCTTTTAGAAATAGGTGAAAAAGCTAGTTTTGTTACAACAATTGTAAATAACGGGGACATAAATGCAAATGATTTAGTTTTTACTGAAGATTTTCCTGATACTATTGAAATTACTTCAGTAAGAAACGCAGAAATAGTTAATAATTCAGTTTATTGGAAAGGTGATCTTAACAAAAACACTAGTAGAGAGATAAGGTATGAAGTAAAAAGCCTAGGAAATGTTAACCAATATTTGAAAGCAAGTGTTGAATATTACGACGGTGTTAAAACTGTAAAAGAATATTCAGACGAAATTAGATTGTACACAGATTCAATACTAGACATTACTGTAACAACTGATAAAGATGAGTACGAGCTTAATGAAGACATTGATCTTTCAATTGTACTGTATAATTCAGGCGACCGTGATATTGATGTTAATGAGTTTAACATTTTAATACCTGATTCAGTTATGGTTGAAGAACGAACCAGTTCATTGGACGAGGCTACTAATGGATTTATATGGTCAGGTGAAATCTCTAATAATACTAACAAAACATTTAATTTTGATCTAAACGGAAAAAAAACAGGGTTATCATACGTGATTCTTAATGGTGATTATGAATATCGTACGCAAACAAACAATATTGATAATATTAAACAAAGTTTTGTGTTGTCAAACCAAGGGATAAGTTTAAACACATCTTTAGACACGACAGAGTACATTAATGCAGGTCAATTATTAAGAATATATTTGAAAGTAAAAAACCTTAACTCGTTTTCAAAGATTAATAATATTGCGCTTAATACAACATCAGACATTGGCTTTTTTGAAAATAGTAATCATTCAGAACTTGGTATTAATGAGTCTGTTTTCTTATTAAATACTGAAATTATTGCTTCAGAAACAGAGTCTGTTAAATCATATCCTATTAAATTTAACGTGACTTACAACACTGAAGACGGTGAAAAATATTCAAGTACATTAGAAAGAACAATTGTTGTCAGGCCCATACCAAAAGTAAAAGTCATACCAACATTTAGTTCAACAAGTGTTTATGAAAAAGATTCAATCACTGTTACTGTGAAACTAGATAACCCAGGCGATAATGATTTAAAAACAGTTTCTTTGGAATCGTACATTCCTGAGATATTCACTGTAAAAGGGCCAACGTCTGCGTACGCAAACATTAACAGCAGTGATTCTGTTGAGATGTTAACTTTTACCTTGACACCTGATCTTGTTAATGACGAAACAAAGTATGACGTGAATTTTACTGTTAGTTACACAGATGACGATGACAATTATACAATCATAAATTCTAACCAAGTAACTGTTAAACCAAAAAAACCAGACGTAACAATAACAAAATCATTGGGAGACAGTACAGTCTACCAAGGCGAGTTAGTTGATGTTTCGTATACAATAACAAATAATGAAGATGCGTCTGTATATGATTTAAGGTTAATAACGACACAAGACCAAGATTTTGACACACTTAATTTGTTTGAACATAACATACCTAAACTTGATCCTGGCGAGAAAACCACGTTTACAGGTGAAGAAATACGGCCAAAGGTTAAAGGAAGTCATGACATTGAAGCTTCATTATTGTACTACAAAGACGAATATTCCAGACTGTTTAATGAAACATCTAACAGTCCGAGTGTAACAGTAAGCGAAGATACTATAACTGGACCTGTTTTAATGGTTTATCAAAACGCGTCTGAGTCAGTGTATACAGGAGTAAGGACATTGTTAGAACTTAATTTGACAAACATTGGTTCTGATAACATTGTATTAAGTAACAAAGAAGTTATTAAAACAGAGAAAATTATGTTTGAAGAGTTTACGTATACTAATAACGGTACATATATTTTGCCAAGGTTATACTACGAATATGATTATTTGGATAATACGTTTAGAGCGTTTTCAAACAAAATAACCGTAAAGGTTATTAATGAGAACAGTAATAACACTATTGAAGAAACAACCATAGAAGAAGTAACTGAACCAGTTGAACAAACAAAAGAAAAAATAGTGACAACAGAAAAGGAAACAGTTGAAACTGAAAAAAAACCTGGGTTTATCAAAAGGTTTTTGAATTGGCTTGTGAAATTTTTCACATGGAAATAAAAAAAAGAGGAGTGATACAGTATTTTAACACCGTTAGTAAATAACATCATGTACGCTATTATAAGTCTTGTACTTATAATGTTCTCAGCAAGTTACATTATTACTGCAGTGACTCATTATGCAAAAAAATTAGGTATTTCTGAATATTTGATAGGATTTGTAGTTGTTTCTATAGGTACTTCAATACCTGAACTAACTACTGCGTTTGTTGCTTCATTTCGAAATGCAGGCGCCTTAGTTTTAGGAGACGTTATAGGTGCGAATATTATAGATGTTACAATTGTACTAGGTATGACTGCTATTGTTGGCAAAAAAATATTCATCCATGGTAAAGTCTTGACAAAAACTGTTTTGACAGTATTGTTTATGACAATGTTGCCTTTATTGTTAGGAATCGATGGTACTTTATCAAGAATTGATGGTGTTATTTTGATTGCTGCGTTTTTATTGTACATTTATTCTTTGTTAAGAAAAGAAGGCCATTTTGGTCATATTAAAAAAGACGTTGCATGGAAAGATATCTGGAAAGATATGCTTGTTATAACATGCAGCTTAATAGTTTTATTGATTAGTGCTAACTTGTTAATAGGATCTGCGCGTTACATTGGCCATAATCTGGGATTACCAGAAATTATGCTTGGCTTAGTACTTGTAGCAGTTGGAACCACGATACCTGAACTAACAGTTGAGATAGAATCCATTTTAAGAGGTAGTTCAGGTATAGCGTTTGGTGACATTCTAGGTAGTGTTGTTTGTAACTCTTCGCTTGTTCTTGGCACTGCTGCTATTTTGAGACCAATTGTTATTGTTAACAAAACACTGTTCAGAAACTCTGCATTGTTCATGGTCATGGCAGTTTACATTGCATTGATCTATATTAAGAAAAAACAAATTAACTGGCAAGAAGGTATTGGATTGTTATTAGTGTATGCTACATTCTTGATAACTGAAGTGTTCTGATAAGAAACATTTATAATTCTGTTATCCCTTAAATGATTCAGTATGATAACTATTACTATGAAACCTATGCATCTGGACAGAACTATTAAGTACAGAGGTGTTTTTGATTATGATGGATTGTATAAATACATAGTTCAGTGGATAAAAGATCATGACTTTGACTTTTATGAAAAAAAAGTATGGGATTATCCGCCTTATAAAATACATAAGTTAGAAGGTAGAAAAAAAGTGAATTTCATAAGTATGTTTATTATGTTACCAGAGATCTGGGTTTGGGAAGCTAAACCTGTTGAAATTATTAGAGATGGTAAAGTAAAAAAATTAACAGAAGCCCGGGTAAAAGTATACATTGACGGTGGTTTTATATGGGACTATGACGGTGACTTTGAAAAAGCAGGGTTGAAAAAAATTGAAAAATTCCTTTTTTGGAAAATATTGTTTCATTACATGTTTTTAAAATGGGCAGATTACATGGATTATTACTTGCATGATTTTATGACTGATATTAAAAAATATTTAGAAATGGAGACAGCTTCAAACGCGTTTTGAAATAAAATGAACATAATCTTGTTAGGTTTTTGGGGAGTGGTTGGAGTTTATGCATTAGTTTTGCTAGGATTGTTATTATTACTTATTTTAGGAAAAATGTCTGCTTTTTTTGTTGTTTTAACAATTGTTTTAGTTTTAACAGTATTATTGGCTGTTTTTTTAAGAATAAATTTAAAATCAGAGTCACAGATTTATCACGAAATGCAGTACAGGAACCAGGAAATTCGCGATAATTATGCTGAGATTGACATTGATGATATACGTCAAAATGAAGAAATAAGAAAAGAAATAATTGATAGAGGATATCCGTCAACTAAAACAAAGTTAACTTTAGATAATAAAAAACAAAAAAATATTTAAACAGTTTAATTATAAAAAAGATCTATTATGGCAGAAATACCAAGTCCTGTTTGGATGATTGTTGGATTGTTTGTAGGACTATTTTCTTTATTCTTAGGATATTTAAAACCAGTAGAGAATAGTATATTTTTCAAGTTAATGACGTTTGTAGGTTTTGCTATGATGTTGTTTGGATTTATTAAACTAAAATTAAAAAACAGAACAAAAGGTAGAATGATCGATGAAATGAGGCAGAAGCATATGCAGAAAGGTCATAGTGAAACTGAAGTAAACATTGATGATTATAAAAATAACCCATATTTAAGGCAACAAGTTATGCAAGGGCAAGGACATCATCATACACAACATCATCAAACTCAGGCAGTAAGGCAGCCACAGCATCATACAGTTCACCAGACAGCACAACAACCACAGCACCATCCAGTTCAGCAAACAGCGCATCACACAACAACCCAGCAAGTGCACCGTCCGCAAAAAAATCAAAATGCAAGGTTCTGTCACCAGTGCGGTGTTCCTTTAATGAAAAGTCATAAATTCTGTCCAATGTGTGGGAATCAGGTTTAGAGTTGTTTTTTTAATAATTCAGAACAAAACATTTAGTTAAACATCCAGTTTCTTATAATGCTTTTCAGGAATGAAATCAGGCATCCATACAGCTTTTATTATTTTATTCTGAGCAAAGTCTGAAATACCAAGTAATTCTTTTGCCATACAAGAATGAACTTGCATATGATAAATCATTACTCCAGCACTATGATTTCCTGTACTTGGAACATCAGCACAACTAATCCATGAATATCTATCATCTTTTTCTAGTCCCATGCATAAAACATCAATTACATCTGTTTGTGGGTCTAACGTTCTAGCAATATCAATGGGAGCACAGTGTGTACGACCGCGAAGATATGATTGGTTATTAACAGAGTAAGAATGAGTTATTCCTGAAGGTGATGCAACTGTTGTTAGTGTGAAAGCCCCTTCTTGTTCTTGAAATTGCGTTACTATGTCCAAGTATGCTTTATCAGTAGAGTCAGGATGAATTTGATGTTTTTGGATTAAAACATAAGCGTAGTTACTAGAACTTTGAGTAGGTAACGGGTATCGAAACCTCCACATATTTAATACTCTGAAATATTCTTCAGCTGTTATTACTTGTAATGGAAATTTACCCTCTGATTCACTCATTTTTTATTGTTCTAATAAAGTTATATTTAAAACTAATTATATTAGGTTACTAAACCATACTTTTTTATTAGAACGCAAATTTCTCTTTTGGATGCTCACTTTTGTAAAAAAACCAAGCACAAACAAAGAGATTTATAGTATTTTGCATCCTTATCTTAGGAAATGGTTTAAAACTACTTTTAAAGAGTTCTCTGCACCGCAAAAATACGGTATCTTACCTATACATAATAAAGACAATACTTTAATATTTGCACCCACTGGGACGGGAAAAACATTGACAGCGTTCACGTCTATAATTAACGAGTTAATTCTACTTTCAGAGAAAGATGAGTTAGAAGATAGGGTGTATTGTGTTTACATTTCTCCGTTGAAAGCTTTATCACGTGACATTAAGGTTAATTTAATGGAGCCATTGTCAGCAATAAAAGACGTTGCAGGTGAATCGCTTGGAATTAGAGTTGCTACAAGAACAGGAGACACTAAAACAAGTGAAAAAGCTAAGATGCTGAAAAAACCGCCTCATATTTTAATAACAACACCTGAAAGTTTTGGTATTGTTCTAACATCACCTAAGTTCAGGGATAAATTGGCTAACGTAGACTGGGTAATTGTTGATGAGATACATTCAGTTGCTTCAAGTAAAAGAGGAGTTCATTTATCATTGTCTTTAGAAAGATTGCAAAATCTAACTAATTTCACTCGAATAGGTTTATCAGCTACTGTATCACCATTAGATGAAGTTGCGAAGTTTTTGGTTGGGCAAGAAAATGGTGAATTTAGGAATTGTAAGATTGTTGATGCGCAGTTTATTAAAAAAATGGACTTGAAAGTTTTGAGTCCTGTGAAAGATATTATTAACACAAGCCATGAAGATTTGTACCAGAGAATGTATGATTTAATAAACGATTTAGTACAGAAGCATAAGACAACGTTGATTTTTACTAACACAAGAGCAGGGACTGAACGTGTTGTGCATAATCTTAAAGATAAATATCCTAAACTGTACACTGAAAAACGTGGTGAAAAAGATTCGCGGTCATTAATAGGTGCACACCATGGATCATTGTCTGCATCTCATAGATTAAGGATTGAAACGCAATTAAAAGAAGGTAAACTAAAAGCTATTGTGTCATCAACATCATTAGAACTTGGTATTGATATTGGATATATTGATTTAGTGATTTTATTAGGAAGTCCGAAATCTGTAGCAAGAGCATTACAAAGAATAGGAAGATCTGGTCATAAATTACATGATACTGCAAAAGGTAGGATTGTTGTTATGGATAGAGATGATCTTGTAGAATGTTCAGTTTTGTTAAAAGCAACCATTGATAAAAAAATTGACAAAGTTAGTATACCAAAAAATTGTCTTGATGTTCTTGCACAACAAATCTATGGCATGGCAATTGAAAGAGTGATTCATATTGATGAGTTGTATAAAACAATTAAAAGAAGTTATAACTATGGAACTTTGTCAAAAACTGATTTTGACTCTGTGATTTCTTATTTAAAAGGTGAACATGTATCATTAGAAGATAGGAATGTTTATGCAAAAATATGGGTTGACGATGAAACAGGTAACGTAGGTAGACGAGGTAAACTAGCTAGAGTTATTTACATGACAAACATTGGTACTATACCAGATGAGTCTTACATTACAGTTAAGATAGGTGATGATATTATTGGTAAACTAGATGAAGGTTTTCTTGAAAAATTAAAACGAGGTGATGTTTTTGTATTAGGAGGAGAAACTTACGAGTTTCAGTATGCACGTGGTATGACTGCTGTTGTTAAAACTAGTGCAGGTAGACCGCCAACTGTACCTTCCTGGGTTAGTGAGATGTTACCATTAAGCTTTGATCTAGCTTTAGAAATCCAGAAGTTTAGAAGGTACATGGAAGAACAATTACGTGGTAACAAGAAAAAAGCAGAAGTCATGAAATTTATTAACGAATATTTGCACGTTGATAAGAACGGTGCTAACTCAATCTATGAATATTTTAAACAGCAGTATATGTATTCAGAAGTTCCTAATGATAAAAAAATCGTGATTGAACATTTTAAAGAAGATAACACTAAATACGTTGTTTTTCATACTTTATACGGAAGGCGTGTTAATGATGTTATGTCAAGAGCTTTAGCGTACGCAGTTTCAAGAAAACAGCATAAAGATGTTGAAATCTCAATTTCTGACAACGGGTTTATGTTAACATATCATGGTAGTTTGCAGGCTCTTAATGCATTCAAGTTAATAAAAAGTGGTGATCTAAGAAAAATCATGGAACTAGCACTTGAAAAAACTGAAGTTTTAAAGAGACGGTTCAGGCATTGTGCAGGTCGAGGAATGATGATATTAAGGAATTACAAGGGCAGGAAAAAGTCTGTTGGTAAGCAACAAGTAAGTTCAATGTTATTATTGAACGCTGTGAAACGTATTAGTAAAGATTTTTCAATGTTAAAAGAAGCTCGCAGAGAAGTATTGAATGATTTAATGGATATAGAGAATGCAAGTTATATTTTTGAACAAGTTGAGAGAAAGAAAATTAAGGTAAAAGAAACGTACACAGACTTTCCTTCTCCTTTTTCATTTCATTTAGTTATGCAAGGGTATTCAGATATATTCAAGATAGAAGATAAAGTGCAGTTCTTAAGAAGAATGCATGAAAAAGTTATGAAAAAGATTGATAATCCTAAAGTAAAAGCTGAATTAAACTATCATGAAATGTGGCAGTTAATGGAACAAGGTAAAGAAAAAGATAAACAAGATAAAACTGAAGAATTGAAAAGATTAGCGTGGAATGTTAAGAAAGTGCCGATGTTTGCCAAGGAAGCAATGGTAAAAATGATAGACGGTGAAGAAATTGAACAGGAAGTTATTGAAGAGTTTAAAAAACATAAAGATGAGATGCAGTTACATTTTCCAAGTAAACTAAAGAAATTTGTTTTTAAGTTCATTGAAGATCATGATTATTATAATGTTTTGAACAAACAATGGAAAAAAGCACATAGAAAAGTTAAATTTGACGATGACATATTTTATGAAGGTAAACAAATCATCCTAGGTAAAAGAAAGTATGTTAGCAAAAAGTTTAAAGATTGGCTCGAAGTTTTGTTAAAAGGAGCTGTTCCTTATGTTTATGGTAATGAAATTGCTAAGTTTTTGATGAAAATAAGGTATGAGTTAGATTAGCGCATAAACAATTTCACATCATATTCTCGTTCGAATGCTCTAACTACGTCTCCTATATATGAATTCAAGCTGCTTCTCTGACTTCCTGTTAAACTATACTTTTCAAGTAAGTCATCGGTTAGATTGGGTAGTTCTCCATCTCTGATTTTTCCTGATAACTCATATAGATACATATTAGATAACAAATCACCAAATGTTTTTGGTATGGCTGGTCTCAATGATAATAATCTTTCAGTAGCATCATCAACTGTAGGACATTCTTCAACAAACCTATGTAAAGAATTCACTTTTCTTGAATCAATTCCGTCTGAAGTCAAAAGATCAAATGTTAATTCAAGTCCTCTTCTTCCAAAAGCATGAACTAAAGAATCATCTAACTCTCCTGTTTCATAACCTTGGTTAAGTACATCGTAAAACAAGTCTGCTTGTTCTGTTGATGCGTCGTATCCAATAATGAGCGCTTCTGCACGTTCTAAATTAACTTGAACAGTAGTATCTCCTGGAAGCAATTTTAACATGAATTTCCAAGTAGCATATGTGATGTCCCTTTCAAGTTTATCCATTGCAGAATATCTGTGTGTTTCTGGTCTTTCAAATAAATAAATTCTTGAAGCAGATAATAATGACGTCTGAAGGTCAACGAATTCATTGATTAATGGAGCAATTTCTTCTTCATTAAACTGTTCAACGTCGTCACCTACTAATTGTTTTCTATGTACCAACCCAGCAGTTCTTCTTGGTTTTCTTGAAACTTGTCTCATTAAAGGTTTACCAGCAACAACAACAGCAATCTTTTCTTTTCTCTTGACACCCATTTTAATTAGTAATTCATTTACATCGTCAGCAAACCCAGTTCTTTTTGGATCAGATCTTACACTTGGTTTTTTGTTATTACTATTTTTTTCTAGAACATCAATACCATGTTCACCTAGTACCCTAGTAAACTGTGCATGATAACTACCAAGAATGTTCCATTGGTCGTAAGCTGCTCCGTTTCCTCTTTCCCATGATTTAAATCCTGTCCATTTAGGTTTTTTCCTTCCAAGTTTAAGGAAATTCAAACGACCATAACCAGCGTGGTCAGACAATGCCTGGTATAATCTCCAGTTCATAGCAGTTAGAGTTCTGCCTTGTAACCAGTTATCCATTTGTTCATCTGATAAACCAACGAAACCTGGAGTTTCAGGTTCTAAATCATGTTTATCATTATATTTTTCAGCTGCTGCTCTAATTTCAAGTTTTATTCTTGTTTCAACTTTTCCTCTGTCTATAACTCTATGTTCATTTGTTAAAATATCAGTTATATCATGTAATTGTTCTTCAGTTTCAAGAATCTCTTCCATACCTATGAACAGTTCATATTGTGTCAAAGTAACAGTTTCACCGTTAAGATTCATATACCAAAAATCCCGAGCAGTCCTGTACCTTGAAATTGATTCATAAAGAATAGGAACAGCTCTCTCTAACGGCATTTCAGGTTTTTTCTTGAACTCAATGTTAAGAACAACGTCTTGGTCAGACAAATCTTTGGCTAGTTTCTTTATGTATCCATTTTCTCCAAACGCAACATAACAAATATCGCCAGGGTCAAGTTCAATAACATCGCCTGTTAAAGTCTCTACTTCAACAACCCACCTATCATTAGATTTAGGCATGATCTATAACTATAAAAATAACTTATTCAAAAAGATATCTTAAAAACCTTTATATAAAGTATGAGTTTTCTCTTGAATTATGCACATATTAACCACAAATTATAATCAGAACCCGAACATTGGACTATTTTGTTATGCTACTAACAAATATTGTTTAGTTCCACCTAAATTTCCTGATAAATTAAAAAAAGATTTTGAAAAAGTGTTTAATGTGCCTGTTTATGAAATAAAAGCTGCTGGTACAGATTTGTTAGGCGTGTTTTTCAGTGGTACAGACGATTGTTTGCTTGTTCCAAAGATAATGTTTGATACTGAACTTAAACAATTAGAAACATTTAAAATTAAATACAAAGTAATTAATTCAGAGTTAACTGCATTGGGCAATAACCTGTTGATTGAGAATGGTGTTTGTATAGCTAACCCTGATTATAAAGAAACAGTGTTAAAAGATATTGAAAAGTCATTGAAAATCAAAGTAAAAACAGGGAAAATATCAGAACTTAACATTGTTGGGTCAATGGCAGTTGCTAATGATAAAGGTTGTTTGGTTAGCGCGGATATTGAAGAGTTTGAAAAAAAGTTCCTTAAAAATAATTTGAAGCTAAATGTAACAACTGGAACAGTTAACTTTGGCTCACCGTACATTGGTTCAGGGATAGTGTGTAACAATAATGGTTTTGTTGTTGGCGACATATCAGGTGGACCTGAAATACAGAATATGGATATAGCACTAGGTTTTTTGGAGGAATAGCTGAAAATGACAATAAAAATCATATCAGGAGAAGTTCACAAAGAATTTGCACAAAAAATATGTTCATACCTAAAAATACCTTTGTCAAACATTGTGATTAAAAAGTTTAAAGATACTGAAACTTATGTTAAAATTGTTGAAAAAGTTAGAGGGGATGATGTTTTTGTTGTACAGCCAATATCACGGCCAGTTAATGAGAATTTGATGGATTTACTTATTATGATAGATGCGTTAAAAAGATCTTCTGTGAAACGTATCAATGTAGTTTTACCTTATTACGGTTATGCAAGGCAGGACAGAAGAGCTAGTGCACGTGAACCAATAACTGCTAAACTTGTTGCAAACTTATTAACAACTGCAGGCGCTGATAGAATAATTACTGTGGATCTGCACAGTCCGCAAATAGTTGGTTTTTTTGACATTGATGTTGACCATTTTGAAGCATATCCTGTGTTTGCTGAATATTTTATAAAAAAGAAATTAAAAGATGTTGTGGCAGTTGCGTCAGATTCAGGGTTTGCTAAAAAAACAAGACGGTTTGCTAAATTACTAAATTGCCCTTTGGCAATAATTGATAAAAGACGGCCAAGGCATAACCAGGCAGAAGTTACAAATGTTATTGGGGATGTAAAAGGCAAAACTTGTTTATTATTAGATGACATGATAGACACTGGCGGTACTATAGCAGCAGGTGCAGATGCTTTAATAAGTAAAGGTGCAAAAGAAGTATACATTGCAGCAACACACGCTGTGTTAAGTGGTGAAGCTGTTAAAAAACTAAATAAATGTAAAGCTAAAGAAATTGTTTTAACAGATTCTTTACCTATACCAAAAGAAAAAACGCTTAAAAAAATGAAAGTTTTATCTATAACAAGTTTAATGGCGCAGGTTATACAAAGAATACACGATCATAAATCATTAGGAGAATTGTTTTCATGGGAGGAGAAAGTGCATGTCAGTAAGTAATGAAGAAAAAAAACAAGAATTGTACACAGAGTTAAAAGCGTTAGACGATGAAATTAAAAAATTAAACAGTCATCTTGAGAATTTAGACGAACAAATATCTGATCTGAATTCTTCTAAAATAGTAGTTAACAAATTTTCTGAACTAAAAAAGGGCGATGATCTAAGAGTGCCTTTAACATCAGGTATTTATGCTAAAGCTAGTTTGTCTAATTCTAAAAAATTAATGATAAACGTTGGTGCAGGTGTCACAGTTGAAAAATCTGTTGATGAAATTACTAAAATCTTAGACAGTCAAATAACTGAACTTGTTTCTTACAGAGAAAATGTTGTTGCTCAGATGAAAGTTCTTATTGTTAGAATTGAAGAAATACAAAAAGAGTTTGAGTGAATTAATTATAAAAATATTGATTTTCAAAGTATTTTTATATAAATTATTTATCCTTTAATAGACGGTGATTTAAATTACATTAAAAGATCTAATACTTGAAGATTATGATGACAGTTGTTTAGCTGCTCAAGCTGAAAAAATAAAAGCTCTTGATACAGAGATTTTGAATATAGTTTATGGTGATCCTAAACAAGATGTTAACTTTCCTGGTTTAATGGCAGGTGTTTATTCTGTTAAATGTATTTATAGTAAAATAAACGCACAGCATTCTTTAAAAGAATTTTTTTCTGAAGGTGTAGATAAGAATTTATTATATGAAAGATTAAGAGATTTGTCTGCTAACGGATACATCTCATATGTTTGGGGAGAAAATGTTGGAAGAAATAAGTTTGTATATTTTAACCCAGAAAAAATACATGATGTTAGAATGGGTCTAATTCGTCAGAAACATGAAGAACCTATACTTGAAAATGTTGGAACAATATTTGATAACGGGCAAGGAGAGTTTTCTTTAGCTGTTATGGGATATAAACCAGAAGATGGGTGTAACGTACCTGTGTTACATTTACTAAAAGCTACATGGAGCGCAGGGAGTGATATGATAGTTACTATGAACCATTCACAACCTAGTCAGTCAGATCTTGGAAGATTATTACCTGTTGGAGGTATTGGTGATCATGTTATACCCTACCATGAACCACTTCCTAAAGAGTGGCCGCTTCGGTTTAGAGCAGATGTACATGGTAGCACAATTAATTTAAGACTGCCAAATAAATTTTATACAGAATATTGTTAGATTAATTAGTAATTTTTATAAACATTTCTTGTCTTCTTTGCCATATGTTCGGATTTTTAAAGAAAAAGTTAAAGGAAGCAGTAGGTAAATTTAGCAAGAAAGCTGAAGAAGAAGCTGATGTTGTTGAAGTAGATGAAATAGTAGAAAAAATAGATAAAAAGATTGAAGAAAAGCCTAAGAAAGAAAAGAAACCTGAAAAAAAAGAAAAACCAGTAGAAAAGAAAAAAGAGAAGAAAGTTGAGAAAAAGGAAGTTAAAAAACCTGTTGTTGAAGAAAAGAAAGAAGTTAAAGAAAAAAAAGAGCCAGTTAAAAAAGAGAAACCTAAAGTAGAAGTTAAAGAAGTAAAGAAAGAAAAAAAAGTATCGGTTCCAAAGGAACCAACCGCTGAACCAAAAAAGGATGAGGAACCAGAAGTAAAAAAAGAAGTTGTCAAGGAAGAAAAAGAAGTTAAACCTGAACCAGTTAAAGAAAAAGTCGAAGAACCTGAACCTCCAAAAGCAGAACCTGTAAAAGAAGAGGTTAAGGAAGAACCTAAAGAAGAAAAAAAAGGTTTCTTAGCAAAGATCTTTAAGAAAAAGCCTAAGGAAGAAGAACCAAAGGAAGAAGTTGTTGAAAAAGAGGTTAAAGAAGAATCTGTTGTTCAGGAAGAGGTTGAAGAACCTGAGCCAGTTGAAGAAGAAGTCAAGGAAGAACCAAAAGAAGAAGAGAAGAAAGGAATTCTTAAGAAGATTACAGAAACTGTAACAAAAGTTTCTTTGTCTGAAAGTAAATTTGATGAATTGTTCTGGGAACTGGAAGTAACATTGTTAGAAAATAATGTTGCAGTTGAAGTTATAGAAAAAATAAAGAATGATCTAAAACAAGATTTAGTCAGTAACAAAATTCCAAAAAAAGAATTAGAAAATAAAATCATTGAATCATTACGAAACTCTATTGAAGGATTATTTTCCACTGAAAAAATTGATTTGATTAAACAAGCTAAATCTAAAAAACCATACACAATAGTGTTCATTGGCGTGAACGGTGCAGGTAAAACAACAACATTAGCAAAAGTTGTTCATTTGTTACAAAAAAATAACTTGAGCTGTGTAGTAGGTGCTTGTGATACGTTTAGAGCAGCTGCCATTCAACAGTTAGAAGAGCACACAGATAAACTAGGTGTTAAACTAATAAAACATGATTATGGAAGTGATCCTGCAGCAGTTGCGTTTGACACTGTTCAACATGCAAAGTCTAAAAATAAAGATGTTGCGTTAATTGACACAGCTGGTAGGTTGCATTCTAACAAAAACCTTATGCAAGAACTTGAAAAAGTAATTCGAGTTGTTAACCCAGACTTGAAAATCTTTATTGGGGAAAGTATAGCAGGTAATGATGTTGTTGAACAGGTTAAACTGTTTAATGAAGCTGTTGGCATTGATGGTATTATTCTTTCAAAAGCTGACACTGATGAAAAAGGCGGCGCAGCTATTTCTGTTTCTTACGTAACTGGAAAGCCTATCATGTACTTAGGTATGGGCCAAACTTATGACGATTTAGAAGAGTTTGATAAAAATAAGTTAATAAAACAAATAGGTCTTTAGATTCCTCTGAACAACCATACTATTAAATCTGTAAAAATTAAGAACCAAATAAGATTATTAGCGACATTTGAAACACCGTCAGCTACTGCTACGAGTAATGGTCTGACAGCAGCTCCTATAATGACACCGCCAATGTATTGAATTATACTTGTTAAATAACCAACTATTTGTAAGTCTAAACTAGTCATAAACAAAGATATGTAACAACAGATTACTGAGATACTAACAAAAGCGTACGAGTCCCATTTCATTGCACCGCCTGCTAGTAATTTTGGTACCACGTAACCAAGCGCTATAAAGATTAGCAGAAATTTAAAACCATAATACCTTGTTATAACAATTTCAAGAAAAAATAATGGTGTGAAATCAACAGGTGAATGATATAGTTTTTTGTAATAAGTCATGATGCCTGTTATTACTAAAAAAATAAGGTATAAGAAAGGTTTCTTCGCAGAAAAAAATAATACAATGAAAATTAAGCTAACTAACCCTATCTTGAAATTTTTTGACTTTACAAGTTTCTCTGGTTTAATTTTTTTTAAGTTTAGTTTCATGTTCTAAATAATACGTAGTTAAGGAAAAACAGTACTAATACAATTATTATTAAAATAAGAGAAACGTACGGGTCAAAAAACAGTTTTCTGTATGTTTCGTCAAGCCTGTGCATACTTTGAATTATGTCTGTCTGGGAAAGAATACCAACTAAATTGTTATTGCTATCCACAACAACAAGTTTTCTAACTTTTTTATGTTTCATTATGTTACTTGCTTTTAACACACTTGTGTTTGGCTTAACAGTAATTGGATTTTTAGTCATGATATCTTTTATTTTTACTTTATTAGGATCTTGGTCTTTTAGCAACAGTTTCTTGACTAAATCACGTTCTGTTAAGATTCCAATAGGCATGCTACCGTGCGACGTTACGATAGTACTAACAGACTTGTTAGCCATTACTTTGATAGCCTTGTACACGCTATCTTCCTTGTCCAAGTTCAACACGTTCCTGGACATGATGTCTTTGACATAAACATTTTTACTTATTGTTGAAAAGAGTTTTTTGAGTTTCATAATCATAAAGTGAAGTAGTTGATTATAAAAAGATTTCTAGAATTTATCTATCCAACTACAAGCTGTTCCAACCAATCATACTGAACATGTTTGAAGAAAGCAGTCAGGGATCCTTTTCCTAATACTTTTGGAGAAACTTTTATAGTAAATATGTGTGGGTCATTATTAGGTAATAATAGATTGGCTTTAATACCTACGCGCGAAAGTTCATCATGAGTTGGATAAAAGTTACCAGAATATTTAATTGGAAGTATACCAATGAATCCATGCTCGCTTCGACTAATTAGGTTAAGACCTTGTTCTTCCCACATTTCTTCAGTTTTTGTTCTAGGAGTTGGCCATAAGCCAGGGAAAAAAGTTAAACACACATTATCAATAACACAATCTTCTGATGCACATGGATTAACACTTGTATATTTGTAATGTAAACAAATGTGCGGAGACCCGCCTCTGAGGGGGACATTATCAACACCATAATAAAGCACATCTCCTTCTGGAAAGGGTATATGACACATTTGAAATAATCCTTTATCAAAAAATTCAGGATCAGACCCTAATACTCTTTTATGAATTCCTGCAACTGTTTGCTGGTATGCTTCAATATCTGCTGTGTCAAAAGTTAAAATGTCATTATCTTTAGTTCTTGCTTGTAAAATAACTTCATATTCTTGTACAACACCTTTCAGAATGTCTTCAAAACCCATTATAAAATGAAATAACAATAATTTATTTAAAAAACTATACTGTGTTTTTAAGATGAAAGAACTTAAATTAATTTTTAAATAAGATACTTTTTCTTAGAAAAAATGTTTTTTGATGAACGTCTTGCATATGTGAGAAAACAGTATCAAGAAGAAAGAGCGAAAACATCTCAAAGTGTAATAGACATGACAATATTCGGTGGAATTACGTGTGTGCTTAATGAATATCCTCAATTATTAGAAAGATTGAATCCAGACCCAAATATTTTGATAATTGGTCCTGGGGGAAAAACACCTTATGAAGTTTATGAATTAACTGCCCATTTGGAAAGTAGAGGAATTGACTATACTTTAACAGTATTAGATATTTCTGAACAAGTTCTTGATAATGTCAATAGAATAAGGAGAATGGAAGTAGATATGGAAAAACAAAAAATAAGGGATCCAACTTTAGAAATTTTTGAACAGGCATGGGAAGTTTATCATACTTTGCTTGGGTTGGATTATGATGATAATAGAAATTATGGGAAAATTGAAACAGCTCCTTTGCCAAATGGCTTTTTAGAAAAATTAACTAAAGGTAAAGTTAGTTTTATACAAGGAGATGTTGCTGTTACAGATTTAGGAAGTATGTTTGATTTAATCGTGTCTAGAAATGTATTATATCAAATTTATTATTTCGGTCAAATGTTAACTTTTGATAATTTTAGAAACTCTATGTTGGTGGGAAGTTTATTATGGGTGAATGATGGTAGAGATCTAATACATAATTTTAGACCAGATTTATCTGGTTGGTTAACAGAGAGTTGGTTAGATTATTTTGGGTTTGATCAAGGGAAGGTAATATACCAAGATAAAGGAGATCATCAAGAATTACTCTTTGAAAAAATAAAATAATTATTTTATTGATAAATTATATAAAGTAAAACCTTCATTTTTAATATTAAATGCAAAAAAGAGGTACTTCTCAGATAGACTGGATAGTGAGTTTAGCAATATTTTTATTGTACATTGCATGGTTTTTTGTGTTTATAAGCCCGCAGATGAACTTTTCTTCAAACAAAAACTCGTTAGGCATTTTACTAAAAAGCGAGTTTAACAAAGAGTTTGAATGGGAACTAACCAAATTTCCGTTGTTCGTTGAGTCTAATGACACAGGCATTCTTGAACCAATTTTAATTAATTATTCAAGTAACAGGACAGATATTAAGTTCACAGATAGTACTAATTTTGTGCTATGGAACAATAAAATGATATTACTTGCAAACGTTTCTTCAGAAGTAAAAACATACTGGATCCTGGAAGGAGGTTCTTACAACCAATCATTTAATTATAGTGGCTTAAATGTTCAAGAAAACGTTGTTACAACAGAAAACATTAGTGTTAGATTTGATGATTCATTGCCAGACTCTGCTAATTATAAAGACAGAGAAAAGTTTGACAATGGCCAGTATAAAATTAATGATGTTGCTTTTACACCAACAAGTAACTCGTATGAAGAAAAAAGTTTTGTTGGAATTTATACAGCCAGGACAGGAAACTTAAACCATACATCATTAGTGTTTTTAGATAATCAAGACGTTTATAATTTTATTACAGCTGACACAGATTCTAGTTACACATTTACAATAGATCTTGACCTTGACAATTATGCATCGTATTACTCAGATAACAACAACTACGGTGATTTTGGTTACACTAATGATACTCAAAGTCTTAATTATTCGCATAACTATGTTACTATTTATGGTTCTACTGCATTAACCATGTATTTCGAAAATAATGTCGAGTTTAATTTCACGTATTATAACACTACTTTAGACTTAACAATTGACATGCCAATTGATAATAATTACGAATATAGATTCTCGTTCCACGACGGTGATTACGATGACACTGAAAAAGTGTATTATGATGCAAGGTTTGGTGTTGTTGAAACCTTGGAAGGTATATACCTAAACAACATCTCCACTAATTATAGTTATTACAAAGAACAATGGAACTTTCCAAGAAATTTTAACCTTAGAGTGTACAAAAACTCTTCAGCATATTCATACCTTTACGATCCAGCATACACGTTAGGATCTTTTAACCCAGGAAGAAAACCAGTTTATGCAGAAACACAAGACTTGTTTGAGTTGACAAACAACGGCGAATATAAACCTATAAGTGTGAATTATCGAATATGGTAAAAAAAGCGTACATGAAAACTATAGAAATTCTTTTAGTAGTAGTTTTAACAACTGTATTTCTTGTTTTGATCATACCTGGGCAGGAATCATTAACAAGATCTAAACATCCGTCATATTTGATTAACCTGGAAACAAATGACGATTTCCGGAACTTTGTAACAAATAACAATGCATGTTTTAACTCAACACCAGCTAACACAGCAACTGGTTTGATAGAACGTTATTTACCATTAGAATTTGATTACACGTTATGTACTGGGCCAAAAATTGAATCTGTACCTCAAAAAGAAGTGTTCATTGACTCAATAGTTATAATAGGTAATCATACACATACTAATTTTAAAACAATAAGATTGTATTACTGGACTGAGTAAAATTTAAATATTTAAGAAATAATGAATTTGTTATGGACAGAGTTAAATACATGTGCACCAGTTGTAACTACGAGTTTACCAGGAGAGAAGATTTTAAGTTCGTGAAATGTCCTTATTGTGGTAAAGAAGGAACAATTGAACCTAAAAAAGATGATTACGCGTCAAAAATACTTGACGAAGTTTCTTAAACAATTATTTTTATTAAAAACGGTGCAATGTTTGTAAATATTATAAAATTAAACAATATATTTGACACGCCAAAACATACGTTCTTCATAATATCATACCTGAAAAATAAATGATATACTGAGAAAACAAATAAATTATTGGCTAATGTTACAATTAAACCAAGGATTGTTATAGGCAAAAAACTTAATGCATATGATAATATTGCCATTAAAATGTATCCCACTAGCATTGGGAACGAGAACGGGCTGAAATTTAAACTTGAAAAAAAGCTTAGTATACCTCCTAATATAGCTATAACAAGACCAGCTTTTATACCAAATGTAATAGTACATAATACAATTCCTAATGTTAATATCTCAAACTCTATTGCGAATCGTACGACTCTCTTATAAGTAGAAATTAGCATGTTCAAAACAATAAAAATAGAAACATAAACAGCTGCTCTTGCTGTTTTTGACATTAGAATAAATAAAATAATTGCTAATATAGTCAAACAGTAAATAATGTATTTAAAATTGTTGTTAGATTGTTTTTTGGTTTTTTTTGGCATTTATTGAAGAATGAATAATTGTTTAATTTAAAATAGTTTTTGAAAAGTTTTATATAACTCTACTGATTAATTCATTTAAAAAAATGGGTGAACTAAGAAAAGACTATATTCTGGACAGGTATGTTATTATTGCAACTGAGCGTGGTAAGAGACCGCATCAGTTTAAACAAGAAAAGGAAGTTGTTGATGAAAAAGAAATAGATTATTTTGCGCCAGGTAATGAAGATAAAACACCGCCAGAAGTGTACAGATACCCTGAAAAAGGTAAGAAATGGCAGATTAGAGTTTTCCCTAACAAGTTTCCAGCAGTGAAAGCAGAAGGCAATTCTAATATTGAAACACATAATGATTTTTTTACTTTTGCATCTGCTTATGGTAACCATGAAGTTATTGTTGAAACACCAGATATTAAGAAATCATTAGCTGACTTATCTAAAGTAAGAATTAAGAATGTTCTGAAAGTTTTTCAAAAAAGAATATTGGCTAATCTTGAAGATCCTAATATTAAATACGTGTCAGTGTTCAAAAACCATGGTAAAGATGCAGGTACTTCTATCCATCATACTCATTGCCAGTTAATAGCTTATAACACAATACCTGAATTAATAAGAAAAAAAGAACATGCAGTTTCTAGATATGATTATGATCCTTATGACGCAATAATCAATGCTGAAAATGATTCTCATAGAAAATGTTTTGAGAATAAAACAATCATTGCGTTTTGTCCATACGCTTCAAGATTTCCGTTTGAAGTCATGATATTACCTAAACGACATGTTCTTAATCTAACAGACTTTTCAGAAGATGAGTTAAAAGATTTAGCTGAAATTCTAAAGAAAGTATTACTTAAACTAAAAAAACTAAACGCAGATTACAACTTCTATCTTCAGTATGGTATTGAAAAAATGCGGTTCCATATTGAAGTCATTCCTCGACTTGCTAAATGGGCAGGGTTTGAGCATGGTACAGGTACTATTATTAATGCTATGACACCTGAAGCTGCTGCAGAGTTTTATCGAGGAGATAAAAAGTAGTACAAAATCCTATCTTCAAAACACTTAAATATTATTATTTTTCCTTGAGTGTATAATGAAAGCTATTATACCCGTAGCTGGTAAAGGTACACGGTTGAGACCGCACACGTTTACTTTACCAAAAGCATTGCTTCACGTAGCTGGTAAACCTATTTTAGGTCATATTCTCGACCAGGTTAGTGAATTAGGTATAAAAGACGTTGTTTTGATACTAGGTTATCTTGGTACAAAAATCAAAGAATACGTTGAATCAGAATATTCTCACATGAACTTTACATATGCTCAACAGGAACATGCACTAGGACCTGCGCACGCTGTTGGGTTAGCAGAACCTTTTGTCACAGATAATGAACCAGTTTTAATCATATTTGGAGACACAATCTTTGTTGGTGATTTATCTGAAGGTTTGAAATGTGCTAAAGACGGTAGCATAGCAGTTAAAAGAGTTGAAGATCCTCGTAGGTTTGGTGTTGTTGAAAAACAAAATGATAAAATCACAAAAGTTCTTGAAAAACCAGATTTTGTTAAACCAATGGATGCAATGATCGGAATATATTTCATAAACAATTCAAAATTATTATTTGAAGCTATCAATGAAATGATTAAAACTGATAGGAAAACTAAAGGAGAGTTTTATTTACCTGATACGTTTGAAATTATGTTAGAAAAAGGTTCATATTTAACAACTTTTAACATGGACGGATGGTTTGACTGTGGTAAACCTGAAACATTACTCTCTACCAACAGATATTTGCTTGAAAAAAAAAGTAACGGTGACACTAAAGTTGTGGATGATAACACAATTATTATTCCTCCAGTACATATTGGTAAAGACGTTGTTTTGAAAAACTCAATCATTGGGCCGCATGTGTCAATTGATCATGGTGTCAAAATTAATTCTTCAATAATTAAAAACAGTATTGTTAATAAGAACGCATTAATAGAAAATGCCCAGTTACAAGAATCTTTGATAGGAGAAAACGCGGTTGTTGAAGATATTATAGAAAAAATTAATGTTGGAGATAATTCTGAGATTAGTTTTGGTAGTAAATAAAAAAATAAAATAATTACATATTTGTGTAAGCTGATTCTGCTAAAGGTACTAATTTTATTCCAGGGTATTGTGCTTGGACTAAATTTGCTTGGTCTGGTTCTAATCTTAGATCTGCAGCACCCCATACATCTCCACTATTAGCTGAAGCTGCCATGTAGAATTTTCCTGCAGATACAGTTCCTTCACAGTGTTTAATAAATACATAATCTTCTAGACCAATATCAATGAAGGTCCGGACTACATTTCTTCCTTCTTCTTTTGGAATTGAATGCACTAATTCTCCTTCTGCATTATACAGTCCTGTTTTGTCTTCAATAGTGGCCATTTTAACTTCTGGGCCCCATTCATGGTCAGGATCTCTTGCCTGCCACATAATTACATAATCTATTTCACTCATTTCTTTTCACCTTGTTATTGTTTATAGAACCTCTTTTTGCTTTGAAAGACATAATCGTTAATATTTAAAATTTAGTACAATAATTTTTAATAAAATTAGAAAAATATTTATATTAATTCATAATAATGTAAAAATATAAGATGAAAAAATTTGATACATATGATAAAAGGATTTTATATGAACTTGATAAGAATTGTAGACAACCAATAACTCAATTAGCTAAAAAGGTTCGATTATCAAGGGAAGTTGTTGGATATAGAATAAAAAGATTAGAAAATAGAAAAATAATAAAAGGATATTATCCAGTAATTAACTTGACTAGTTTAGGTTATCTATATGTAAGGTTCTTTATCAAATTAAAAAAATTTGATAATGTTACAAAACAAACAGTTTTAGAATACCTTAAAAAAAATCCTTTTGTTGGTTGGTTAGGTACTCAAGAAGGATATTATGATATTGTAGCAACATTACTTGTAAAAGACATTTATGAACTTGAAACTTGGGTTCAAAAATTTAATTTTTTGTTTAGTAAATTTCTTGAAGAAAAAAATTTATCTGTCGGAACATCAGTGTTAAGCTATAAAAATATGATTATTCATGGTTTTAAAGATCCAAGTTTTTCTTATGCAGTTGGGAAATTAAAAAGAGTTGAAGTTGATGAACTTGATTTATTGATACTTAAAAAATTGTCAAAAGACTGTACAATTACAATAGTAAAATTGTCACAACAATTATCAAAAGATTTTTCTACAATAAGAAAAAGGATTGATAGACTACAAGATACAGGAGTGATCCAAGAATATAGATCGATTTTTAATTATTCTTTACTAGGCTATCATTACTATCATGTTTTTTTATATTTAAAAGATTTTCAAAAAGAAGATGAAAAGGAACTTCTTAGTTATTTACAGTCAAACTCTGCAGTACTTTATTTAGTTAGGGCTTTAGATGAATTTGACTTGGAATTTGAAATTGTCGTGAAAAATCACCTTGAACTATCAAAAGTTATGAATAAAATAAAGTCAAAATTTTCAGGAATTGTTAAAAAAACTGAATCATCTTTAATACGGAATGTTCACAAATCAAGTTTCATGCCTACTATTTAGTACCCACCACAACAGAATACAAAGGAGTGTGCCCTTCATTATTTTCAAAGGTAACGTACACTTGGGCATTATTAATAAAAGGTTTTATTAGTTCTGGCACACCTCTGGACAAACAGCTTGGATGAGCTTCAAATCTTTCACCGCCTTGTATAACTAAATATGTATCTTTCTTTAAACCACAAAAATCAAATTCTAGTCCATAACTTAATAACATTACTGATTTTTGTTGTCCGTTGGAAAATCTGCCTATTTGTGAAGTTGTTCTAACGAAAAGGAAAGGAGGAATACCTGCTAAAGTTAGAGGTAATAATTCAAATAGTCCATTGCGAGAATGGTTATAATATGTGTCATCACCCCATAAAGATACTCCTACAACATACTTATCTCCTGGTTTAAGATTGTCAAAAGTTAGTTGAGCTAGGTTATCTTGGAATTCTGTGCTGAATGTTCCTAACGTGTTTTTCAGAGCAAATACAACAGTCGGTGCACTATGTCCTCCATATGATCTTATATCTTCATCAAAGTTAAGATCAAAAAAGTTTTTTTGATGGTGTCTATAAGTTATTTCAACATCTGGAAATATTTTTTGTACTTCTTGTACATTCATTTCTGCAACATCCTGTTGTGACATTTCATCACTTAAGTCAATGTCAAAGATATTTAATTTTCTGACTTCAGTATTATGTTCAAGAAATTGTATGATTGCTCTAATTTCATTTGTCAAACTAGAAGCACCGTAAAATACCATATTTACTTCTGGAACAGGAAATATTAAATCGCCCCTTTGAAATGCAGTTTCTAGTGCTTGTAGTTCATAATTTAAGTAACGAAAACCAGGATTGAATTTTGTTCCAACTGTATAATAAAACAATGCTCCAGGAAAATCATAGAGAGAAGTTCCAGATGCCGGAAACACTGTTCCTTGTTGAGATAGTAAATATTGCAATTGTAACTCTCCAAACTGTCTTTTTCTATCAAGTTGAGCCAGAACTTCATGAGGTAAACTACTCTCAAGGTCACTAATCTGGCCAACAGTTAGCAATTGAGTAGGTATTTCAACACCTACTTCCATTGCTGTCCCTATTACTTCAGATATGCCTCTAATAAGATTTACATTTGGTAAGAGTTCATCAGCAATTGATTGGAATTTTGAAAAAACAATTTGTTGATGGTTACTTTCTTGCATTAAATCTATTACTTTACTTGTTCTATCAACATAATCTAATGCTTCATTGTAAGATACTGCTGCAGTCCATGTTTCCTTTCCAAATTGAGATGCAATTATTTCCAATTCTCTTTTAGAAACACCAGTTTTTGTAGATACTGCTGGAGTTATCCATGGAAATGCACCTATATACTCTTGTGTTCTACCGGATTCTATATTTTCTTCATCTAGACGATAAATCGAGTTTAAATCTGTTTCAGTAAGTAATTTAAATTGTTTTTCAGTTAAAACATTCAGTAAAGGATTTTTAAATAAAGCCATAAGTTTGCAGTAAATAACTTATTTATAAGTGTTACTGAATAGTAATAAATTATTCAATCAAAAATATTATAAACTCCACAAACAAAGATTTTTTTAATGATCAAAAAACATAAACGAAAATCATTAACATTACGTAGAGATCTGGGTTTGTTTGAAGCAACCATTGCAGGTGTTGGGATTATAGTTGGTGCGGGCATTTATGTATTAATTGGTGCAGCATCAGGTTTGGCAGGTAACGCAGTCTGGGTTTCGTTTTTAATAGCAGCGTTTGTTGCTTTTCTTACTGGACTTAGCTATGCTGAGTTATCATCAATATACGCTGAAGATTCAGGTGAGTACAGTTATGTTGAGCACACGTTTGGAAAAAAATACGCTTTTATTGTAGGTTACCTTGTCATGTTTGCAGGAATTACAGCAGCCGCAGCAGTATCTTTGGGATTTGCAGGTTATTTAAGTTCATTGATAGGGTTTAGTAATATCATTATGATTGCAGTGTGTGCTATTATATTTTTTACACTACTTAATATGGTAGGTATTAAACAATCAATGCGATTGAACTCATTATTTACTATCATTAGTGTTGCAGGTTTATTAGGAATAATTATTTTTGCTTTGCCGAAACTAGGTTCTGTCAATTATTTTGACATTAAATCATTACAAGGAATTTTTAAAGCTTCATCTTTAATCTTTTTTGCATATATAGGTTTTGACTCAGTTGTACAATTAAGCGAAGAAACTAAAAACCCTAAAAAGAACATTCCAAGAGCTCTTTTATTATCAATTATAATTAGCACTTTAATATATATTTTAGTAGCTTTTGCATGCGTAAGTGTCATAGACCCTCAAATACTTGGTGCTTCAAGTTCACCAATTGCAGACGTTGCAAAAGCATTGTTAGGTAGCCAAGCTGGACTAGTACTTGCTTTAATTGCATTATGTTCAACAAGTAACACGATTTTATTAGAATTAATTGCAATGTCGAGATTAATTTACGGCATGAGCAAAGATTATAAAAAAATTAACTGGTTATCTTTTATTAACAAAAAAACTAACACGCCAGTTTATGCTATTTTACTAGTAGCAATATTAGCTTTAACTTTTGTTATGATTGGAAAAATTGAAATTGTTGCTCAAACAACCAACTTTGCAATTTTTATTATATTTGCAGCTATTAACCTTGCTTTAATAAAATCTAGATATATTAAACACAAAAAAGAAATGTTTCGTGAACCTTTGAACATAGGCAAATTTCCTGTGCTTGCTCTTCTAGGTTTAATAACGTCATTATTAATGATTATTAACTTAGAACTAAACGTGATTTTCTATGGTATTGGAATAATAATATCTGGTTTTATTCTTTATCATCTAATAAATTGTAGACAAACTTAAATACTAAAAAAGAATTATTGGTTTAATGCCTTACATAACTATACAAAAAACTAAGATTTATTACAAAATAACTGGTGAAGGATATCCTTTAATTTTTTTACATGGAACTTTTCTTGACTCGTCTGCATATTCTAAAGTAATTAAACTCTTGAGCAAAAAGTACAAAGTTTATGCGTTTGATTATCCAATGCATGGTAGGTCAGAATCACGCAAAGATCATTTTACAATGCGTGAATTTTCTTCAGTATTAAAAGAATTTACTGAAAAACATAATATTAATAATCCAATACTATGTGCGCATTCAGGAGGTTGTATTTTAGCAATAATTTATGCTTCCAAGTACAAAGTAAAAGAACTAGTATTATTAGCACCTGCAGGGCTTAAATATTTTAACTCAATGAACGAATTTTTGTTTAGAATGTTTATTATTAAAACACCGATGACCTTTTTTGTTAATCCAATAAATGCTATTGTTATGAATTATAAAGGGGGGTACGCAATTTTAAAAAAACTGTTCAAGAAAGAATATTGGAAATCAATAATACATGAGTTAAAACATGATTATATTAATGAAATGAAAAAAATTAAATGTCCGGTTTATCTGTTATGGAACAAAAATGATGAAATTTTGCCTTATAAATATTCAAAACAATTTTTGAAACATATTAAAAATGCAAAATTAATAACAGTAAAAGGAAGACACGATTGGCCAATATTAAAACCTAAAGAAATAAACAAATATCTTAACCTATGAATTCCAGATTTCATTAATTAACTCATCAATATTCACTTTCTTACTAAACAATTTCTCTATCTGAGAATCCTTCACACTTGTTTTAACAGATGTTTTTGTTTCAACAAGGTTAATATAATCCTGAACTTGTTTTTTCAACTCAAGTTCTCTTGTTAGAATAATATTATTAACAAACTTTCTGTCCATGTTAAGGAGTTCTTTAACAAACACTTCTTTTTTATTATCTTGTTTTATTAGTCTTGTTGCTACTGTTCTGATTTTTTGGAAATTATGGTTATCTTGGTTAGACCTAACAACAAGGTCAATTGCAACCAGATGATCTATTTTATAGTTATCATGCATGTTAAGTTGTTTTTTTACATACCTTTGATGATTGGTTTCTTCTTCACTAACAGTGTTAACTACTATTGCATCTTCTTTTTCTTGTTTATCATCACACTGTGTTTTATCTTCTGGTTCAGGATCATCAACATTAACAGTAAAAGTAAAACTTTGTTCTGTTCTTACAGCATAACCTTCCTCAGCTTTCCGAACATCGACTTTGTTCACTTCTAATGAAAATGCTTGTGAAGCTATTAAAACCATTAATATAACAGAGATTATGATTTTTTTATAATCCATTAAACCACCTTGTAAATTTAACAAAATGTGTTGTATATGTTTTATCAATTTCAATAATTTTTTTACGTTCTAGCATGTTTAGAGTATTAGCTAAACTTGACTTGGCTAGTTTAGTTTTTCTTTCCAGGTCATTTCTCTTTATAGCACCTTTATTCTCTAGTAATGTGTTAATAACTTTTCTTTCGTTATGCGATAAAGTTTTTATTACGTTTTTCTTGTTTGATTTTTTGTTTCTTAATATATAACCTGATGCACCAAGCGCAACAATTATTACAAACCCAAGGTTAATTATCCATAACAGATAATTACGGTGTTCGTCAGGTTCAATTATGATATCATCAGGAAACTTGTAACTGATTTCTATTGAGTTTGTATCTTGGAACACTATTTTTGTATAGTTTAATTCTTCAATAAACGCATTAGGCTTTGTTTCGCTTACAATTACATAGTTTGGCAAGGCAACAGTTGTCATTGTGTTATTAATCAGATCAAGTTTAAACTTCCACTGATCATTTAATTTTGTTGTTAAATATGCTGTTTTGTATAGTACAACAGCTTCTTGAGTTGAGCCAATTGAAACATCTATACTTTGATCATTAATCTTGTACAATGCACCTTTGACTTTAACATCATCAACATCTTTTTGTAATGGTATGTTTACTAGTCCGCTACCTTCTAAATTAATTATTACAAGCGCGTTACCATTATCTTCAACAATAATATTGTATTCTGAGTCAAGTGCACTAGCTACTGGTAACAGTAATAATACCAATATTAAGAGTCTCTTAAACATTCTCTGCAGTGAAAAAAATTAACTTTTAAATTTAACTATGAAGAAAACCCAAAAACAGGGTTTTCTTAGTTCAGACTAGCAGTGGGTGATGCTAATCGTGTTTTCACAGGTTTATGTATTGGTATAGGTTCTATTGTGATGGGAGGAAATAGAACAAATTTACCGTGTGATCTTTTTTGACCAAATAATCCAAACGCTTTCCATCTGTTTCTTGAATATTTGCCCCAGAAAAATTCGCCGTCGTACATTCCAGCAAATATTTTGTTACCATAGATTCCCCAGGTATATTTGCCATGATTATCTTTACCTCTGAAATAACCATTTCCGTACGTGCCCCACATGACATCTTTGCCATTATGCGTGTACAACAAAAACCTGTTCGGAACAGTGATTTTATCAGCTGTTACATCGTATGTTTCAGGTATTTTATCCAAGACCTCTTCTCCCATTTTCTTAACTTCCCTTGCAGAAAGTTCGTTGTCTGTGTTTGTAGATTCAAACGCAGACACTATTGGCAATGCCATGATTAACATTGCAACTAATACAATTTTTATTATTTTATTCTTTATTATTTTATTCATTTTTTGTTTACCTCCGAGTTTTCACGAGGAGTTTTTGAAACGTTTAGTTTCAATACCTCCGTTTAATTTGAAAAAAAGAGTTGCCAAATAATTTTGGCTTCTCTCTTTTTTTGTTTTCAGTTTCTGTTAGGTCTTAATTATGGTTAATTGTCACCAGGTTGAAAACTGAATATTTCGTGTTTTTGTCTTTCCAATAACAGTTGTTTACTTTTTCACCAACTTTTTTGTGAAATTCGATAAGAATGAACAGTATTTAAAGCCTGGACTGAACAAGAGTGAACAGAAATGAACAACAAATATTTATAATAGTTTTATCTTAGTTATATGATTATGCTAGATTTGTTGTCAAACACAAACGTTATAACAATAGCAGTATTGACAGGGTTAATTGTTGCATTCTTGCTTCCAGAGAAAATACATTTTTTTCTGGATGGTTTAATATTACTAAGCGTTGGTACTGTTCAAATTCTCAATCACTTTGGATATATTGATTTTGTTATAAGAGAAACTCCGTTGTTTACTTTTGCAATCACTTTTGTAATGGCAATAACAGCTGAAGAACTTTTGTCAGAAAGTATTAGAGAAAAAGGGTTAGTGATGCAAAGCCTTACTTTTCTAACAGGAGTTGGTATTATGCTATTAATCATAACTCCAGAACTGTATCATTTAGGTGTGATTAACTTTAATTTTCCTGAATATCCAATAATAATCGATTCAATAATTTATACTGTTTCAGGTTTAATAGCTGTCTTAGCGCCTTGGTTTGCTTACTAAACCCGATCATAAACCCTGAAATAATAATCGTACGGGTTTTTATCATCTTTCAAACCTTTTTCTTCACTAACTAATTTCCATCTAGTAATATCATAATGTGGAAAGAAAATGTCAGCATCAAAAACATGATCAATAAATGTAATATATAACTTATCAACTTTATCTAAAAATTGTTTGTATATTGATGCACCGCCAATCACAAACGCTTCTGGTTCATCTTTTACTTTTTCAATAGCTTCTTCAATTGAAGTAACAACTTCACATCCAGGTAAATCAATTCTGTTAAAGTTTAAAACAATGTTTCTTCTGCCTGGCAATGGTTTGCCGATTGATTTGAACGTTGTCAGGCCCATTATAACTGGCTTGCCAAGAGTTGTTTTTTTAAAATATTTAAAATCTTCAGGAATGTGCCACGGTAAATGAATACCTTTACCAATTTCTCTGTTCTTACCCATTGCCCAAATCATTGATAGTGTCATAAAATATACCTTTTTGATTTAATTATAATAATTTTTTTATTTCATTAAGGGATTAAATCCCTTAATAACCCTTTACAATGCAATTTCAGCAAAGCTGAAATCAGTTTTATTCTCTTCTGATGTTTTTTCTTCAAAGCAGTGATGATGTTGGCCAGATGGAATTTTACACAGTAAAATGGAATAGGATTTTTCTATTTTAGGAAAAATCCGTCTGTGCCAACTATATCATCACTACAATTATTTAAATTAAATTATTTACACCGCTATCTGCGCTTTTATTGGTGGATGTGGATCATAATCAATTAATTCAAAATCTTCAAACTTGAAATCAAATATTGATTTAACTTTTTGATTTAGTTTCATAACAGGCAACTTCTTAGGCTCTCTTGTTAATTGCAATTTTGTTTGTTCAAGATGATTATTGTACAAATGCACATCGCCAAACGTGTGTATAAACTCACCTGGTTCAAACCCACATACTTGCGCAATCATTAATGTTAACAATGAATATGATGCAATGTTAAACGGCACTCCTAAAAATGTGTCAGCGCTTCTTTGGTATAATTGACAGCTTAGTTTATTATTAGCTACGTAAAACTGGAACACTGTATGACACAAAGGAGGAGCACTTGTTTTACCTTTTACTAACTGTTGAATATCTGTAACGTTCCAACCGCTTACTAAGACTCTTCTATCATTAGGATCTTTTTTTAACAAATCAATAGCATTTTGAATTTGATCAATTTCTTTGCCGTTAGGAGCTGACCATCTTCGCCATTGTTTACCATACACAGGACCTAGATCACCCCATTTTTCAGCAAACTCGTCATCAGTTTTAATGTTTTCAACAAACTCTGACATTTTTTCTTTCCATTCATCCGAATACATTGGATATTTTTCTTCTAAATTGTTAGCTTTCAGATATCCTTGAAACGGCCATTCATTCCAAATCCGAACATTATTTTTAACAAGATATTGTATGTTTGTACTTCCAGATAAAAACCATAACAGTTCGTGAATAATTCCTCTAATAAAGACCTTTTTAGTAGTTAATAATGGAAACCCTTTACTTAAATCCATTCTCATTTGATAACCAAAAACACTTAAAGTTCCAATACCTGTTCTATCATGTTTCTGGACACCGTTATCAAGAATGTGTTTTAATAATTTTAAGTACTGTTCCATAGAATTTTCCAAACTAGTTAGTGTTTAAATATGTTTTGACAAATCCTTTGGATTTTCAAATCCCCGAAAATATATGATATTTTCGTTGGTTTTGACATAGAACTTCATATCTCTGACCGCCACTTAACATCATCACGACCAGCCCTATGACTAACTAATCTAGCAGCAGTGAACAAATAATCAGATAATCTGTTTAAATATATTAACAAATTTTTGTCAATTTCTTCGTTTTGTTTTAACCTTACAACTTGACGTTCTGCTCTTCTACACACAGTCCTTGCAATGTGTAAATAAGCACTTCCTTCATTACCACCTGCTAATATAAAATGTTTTAACTCAGGTAACTCATTTTCATAAATATCAATCCAATCTTCAAGTTTCTTAATTTTATAATCTGACATCCTAGGAATTTGGTCAGCTATTGACTGGCCTTTAATAATTGACTGTGATAAATTAGCAGGAAATGCAATATTAGCAGAAATACCATGCACTTCTTTCTGGATCTGCATTAAATGTTCTTTAATATCTTTATGTTCAAGTTTAACAATACAAAGGCCAAGATATGAGTTTAACTCATCTAATGAACCAAATGCTTCAACACGTTCAGAATCTTTACTTGTTCTAGATCCATCGCAAAGTGAAGTCTCTCCATGATCTCCTCTTCTTGTGTAAACTTTTAGTCTACTACTGGTCTTATCATTAAGCCCACTATTGTCCAATATTTATCACCTGCAAGCCTTTAACCGTTCGGGCTAAAATCTCGCCCTCACTAAAGCCTTGAGGGAAACAGGTGCGACGTGCGCTCACATACGTGAGCTTAGTCCCACAAAATCTATTTCCCAATATTAATCACCTGCTCACTTAAACTACCTTCACGATATACAGTGATACCTTTACAACCTAGATTGTATGCAGACATAAACGCGTTTTTAATATCTTCAATTGTTGCAGATTTTGGAAAATTAACAGTTTTTGATATTGCATTATCAACATACTTCTGAAATACAGACTGCATTTTCACGTGCCAATCAGGAGTAATGTTATGAGCTGTTACAAACACTTTCTTAACTTCATCCGGGAGGTTAACTTTTTCCAATGAATTTGTTTGGATAATTTCTCTTAACACGTCTTCAGAAAACACATCATATTCTTTCATCACACTTTCAAGCACATTATTTATCTGTAATATCTCAGTACTTCCTAAAACTTTTCGTGTGTAGCCTAGCGCAAAGTTAGGTTCAATACCAGCGGAAGTGTCAGCAAATATACTTCTTGACCCGGTTGGTGCGATTGCTAATAATGAACAATTTCGTAACTTAATCTTATCTTTGTATATGCTCTGGTTCCATAACGGAAAACAACCTTTTTCAATTGCTAATTGTTCAGACGCTTCAGCTGCTGTTGCAGCTATAAATTTCATGATTTTCTGCCCGATTTCTAATGCTTTTTCTGAATTATAAGGGATTCTTAGTTTGTATAACATGTCTGCAAACCCCATGATGCCTAGACCTATCCTTCGACAACCTCTAACCATGTCTTCAATTTTTTTAACAGGAAATTTGCTTATGTCAACTGTATTATCTAAAAATCTGGCAGCTAGTTTTGTAACTTTTTCTAATTGTTTCCATTTAATTTTTTTATACCTGACGAACTTTGCAAGGTTAATAGCTCCCAGGTTACCAGCTTCATACGGCAACAATAACTGGTCACCGCACGGGTCAGTTGTTTCAATTCTTGCAATGTTAGGCAACGGGTTTGTATTATTGATTTTATCAATGAACAGTACACCAGGATCGCCGGTTTTCCATGCCATTGTAACAATCAAATGAAATATGTTATTAGCATCTATTTTATCAATAATTTCATTAGTGTTAGGATCTTTGAGTTCATACTTTTCATTATTTTTAACAGCTTCCATAAACTTGTCAGTTATTTCAACTGATATGTTAAAATTTTTAATTTCTTTCCGGTCTTTCATGGTTATAAATTCAATAACGTCTGGATGTTCAACTGATAACGAGCCCATGTTAGCAGCTTTTCTATTACCTTCAACAATTGTTAAGTTCGATGCTTGGTCAAACAGTTTAATAAACGGAATAGGGCCAGAAGCATATCCTTTTGTAGTTTTTAATTTACCACCTTGCGGCCTTATATTAGAAAATGAAAACCCTGTCCCTCCACCAAGTCTTTGGACAAGAGCTTTATGGTACAATGCTCTAAATATACCTTTCATACTATCTTCTATAGGTATAACAAAACTACTGTATATCATAGAATTCTTTGTACCTGCATTTGTAAGTATTCTACCACTTGGTATAAACTCTAATGAATGCATAATCTCAGTAAATTCTTTTTCTAATTGCTGAATTTCATCCTGTGACTTATTATAATTTTTTTCTGCATTTGAGACTGCACTTGCAACTCTTTTGAACATTTGTTTAGGAGTTTCAATAACATTACCTTCTGCATCTTTTTGTAAATATCTGGATTTAGCAATTAATAAACCATTAATGTTAAGCTTTGAATCGTCCATCCTGCCTAGAATGTTATGTTTTAATTTTCTTAGCTCAGCACGTTTTTGCCTGTACAAGATGTAAGCTTTGGCCATTCTTGCCTGGCCCTGGTTTATTAGAGTTTTTTCAATAATATCCTGCATTTCTTCAATAGAAATAATGTGATCAGATTTGTATATCTTTAAAGCTTCTTCAACAGCTTTCTGAGAAAGATGTTTTGGTAAATCATCATCGTCAATACCAACTGCCAACATAGTTTTTTCTATGGCAGTAATAGCTTTATTAATATCAAACTCAACAATAGTACCATCCCGTTTCTTAATCTGAGAAAAACTCATTCATCTACCCCCTGTATATAAAATAACTTTGTTATTTTTAAAGGTTGGGAATTTGTATAATTTGATTATTCTATGAATAGCTTTAAATATAACGTGTTTTTAGTGCGAATTGATCATACATAAAATGAGACTTGGCAAACCAATACCACAAGATTTAGCAAGAACTATTTTACTTCTTCATGAACTTTATAGTCTTAATCCAAATAGTGTTGCAGAGAGAATAAGCCCAAGTGAAATATTAGCTAAACAAGGTGATTACAACCCTCTTTTAAATACAGCTCATCTTTTTGATGGCGAACAAAATGTGACAGCTGCTAGAATTCAAATAAATGACGATGTTTATGTTGTAGAACAGAGAGGAGAAGAAATAACAGATTGGCATGTATACAAAGATACAATTCAGGCTCGTATTATCAAACCCAGTGGAATTAATATGAATGAATTGCTTTCGCCTGTCCAAGAAGAAGAAGTTATATATATATAGCAAGACCAGGTTCTTTAAACTCTTTGATCAAAGCAATGGACATAGCAACTCGAATACCCGACGTTATCAAGACTTGTATAGATTTAAATTTAGATTTTTCTAATGAGTATAGACGAATATTAATGAACGCAGGTTGTACTGACTTGGGTAGTGTTTCATATGTGTCCGGTAGTGTCCGTGAGGGAGTTGTTGAAATGGAAATAAACGGAAAAAGGTTTGAATATTTAGGCGCTGAGATTAAGGTACAAATACCTAAAACAATTGTTAAATGGACTGGGGCAGAAGTTGATAGTACTAGAAATGACATGCCTTACTCTCTTCAAGATGCAGTTAAGATAGCATTAAGATAAGAAAATTATTCTAACAAAACGTACACTCTTCATCAAGTTCTGTTTCAGTAGCAATGGGTGCAACTTCAATCTTTTTCTTGATTTGGTCAAGTTTAGTAACTACTTCTGATTGTTCTACTTTAACTTCATTAGCAGCTTTTTTAACTTCTTTAATATTGAGGACTTGGTTACCTCGGCTACCGTCTCTGTATACGGTTGCGCCTTTGCATCCGTTTTTCCATGCAAGCATGTAACCTTTTTCAACTTCTTCAACAGTTGCAGTATTTGGAAAATTAATTGTTTTTGAAACAGCATTACTAATATGTTTTTGAAATGCAGCTTGCATAAGGATATGTTCTTCAGCGTTTATGTTAAAAGATACTTCAAACACTTTCTTGACGTCATCAGGCACTTCATCTAATCCGTCTAAAGTACCTTGGCTAGCGATTTTTTCCATTAATTCTTCAGTATAAAATCCTTGTTCTTTAGCAACTTTTTCAAAATGCTTGTTAACATATGTAAACTGTTCACCTATAGAATGGCTATTTTTTATAAAAGCTAATGCAAAATGCGGTTCACACCCGCCAGATGACTCAGCTACCATGCTTAAAGTGCCAGTAGGTGCAATGGCAGTGATTGCACAATTCCTAACTCTTTTACCTTGCTTATCAAAATCACTTCCTTTCCAACCAGGGAAACAACCTCGTTCTTCAGCCAATTCCTGGCTTTCTTTCCATCCTTCTTCATCAATAACACGCATTATTTCAGTTGCTAAATCACAACCTTCTTGGCTTGAGTATGGAATTCCTAACTGAAACAACAAATCTGCGAATCCTAATACACCCAGTCCAATTCTTCTGGTTTTTTTAGCCATTATTGTAATTTCTTTTGCAGGATACTCGCCTGCGTCAATCACATTATCAAGGAAATGTATGCCTTTTCTTGTTATTTTACGTATCTTGTCCCAGTCAACTTCAGGTTTGCCATTAACATGTTTAACCATTCTATCGAGGTTAATACTTCCTAGATTACATACTTCATAATCTAATAACCAGATTTCTGCGCACGGATTTGTAGCATTAAATTCACCTAAATGTCTGACAGTATTATGTTTGTTAGCAGTATCAACAAATAACACGCCTGGTTCGCCTGTTTTCCATGCATGATGCGCAATTTTGTCATACAAATATTTTGCTTTGGCTGTTCTAACAACTTTGTTAGTGTGCGGATCTGTTAACTCGTAATCATCATCGTTTTCAACAGCTTTCATGAACTTATCATCTAATAATACAGAAATGTTAAAGTTAGTTAAGTTAGTTAAATCATCTTTTGCTTCAATAAAATATTCAATGTCAGGATGGCTAACATGGAAAGTTGCCATTTGAGCGCCTCTTCTATTACCTTGCATGATAGTTGAACACATTACGTCAAAAACTCTCATAAAAGACAATGGTCCGGACGCTATTCCTGAACAACCGCTTACCCAGGATCCAGAAGGTCGTAATGTTGAAAAACAATAACCTACTCCTCCACCTCTTTTTTGTATCAAAGCAGCTTTTTTAACAGCTTCAAAAATGCCTTCCATACTATCTTCAACAGGTATAACAAAACAATTTGCTAGGTTTTTAACAGGAGTGCCAGCATTTGCAATGGTTCTACCGCCTGGTATGAAATCTAGTTTAGTCATTATTTCAAGAAATTCGTTTTCTAATTTTTTAACTTCTTCTTCAGTTCTGTACAAAGAATCAGGTGAAGCTATCTCTTTAGCAATTCGTTTAAACATTCCTAACGGAGTTTCCATAACATTTCCATCAGCGTCTCTTTTCAAATACTTTGCATATATAATTCTTAACTGGTTTTCACTCAAACCTAGCTTTTCTTTCTCTGGCATGTGCTGTATAAACGTCTCATATTCTTGCATTCTCCCACCTTGTTCTGTCATCATTGCTGAGTAAGTTAACATACAACATATAGTATTTTAGATTTAAGAATATACAAGATGTTGTATAAGATATTTTAAAGTGAAATTAGTTTATAAGTTTAATTAAACAATAAAATAGATAATAGGAAATATAGATTTTTGTGATGGTTTTGAAATTATGTCACAACCGTTCCAACAACCCAACATCACTGAACTGTTCCTCGGCACAGTTGCCACAATAACTATTGTTAAAAATACCTTTAATACAGAATTCTGGAGGTTTTTCCTCACAAATAATACATAGTGATGGCATGAAAATAATTTTATTTACGTTTCTTGAACTCGTTTCTTAATAACTTAATTTCTTGAAGTTGTTCGTTTGATATTTCTTTCAATAACTTGATTTCAGTAACATGTTCTTTTTGTATTAATGCAAGTTCTTCTTTCATATCTTCAGTTGTGGCACTAACAATCACAACAAATAACAATAACATCCAAACAAAAACAGTGCTAAGTCTCATCCAACCAATTACTGAACCTGTTTGCTCTGCTAGTAAGATAAGATAGAATCCTAAGAACGTAAGACCAATCCCTACAGGAAGAAGTATTTTTTCAAAAACATTAATTTTTCTGCCAAACATTTTAAGTAACCTCTTTTTTTATTTAAACTGAATAGTGGGATCAGAGTTTATAAATTTTCCTGTTTTAAACTCTGACAAATAATCAGAAAAGCTTTTTTTCTCTTTAAACTCAACAGGTTGTACAGTTATATTATACGTGTTTGCAATAAAAAATAAAGCATCTTTTTTCGTACCGAGTTCATCAACCAGGTTAAGTTTTTTAGCGTCTACTCCCAAGAATAATCTACCATCGCTAAGCATATCAACGTTTTTTACAGGTATGTTTCTGTTCAGAGCAACTTCTTCAACAAACATGTCACGCATTTGATCAATAAGGTCTTGCCATAACTCTCTTTCTTTTTCAGTGGGTTTCTTGAACATTGAACCCATATCTTTATACTCGCCTGAGACGTATCTTTGGTATGTTATATTATATTCTGTTATAAAATCAGAGAAGTCCAGATATGACCCAATAACGCCTATGCTTCCAACCAAAGATAATCTGTTGGAATAAATGTAGTCAGTAGAGCTTGCTATCCAATATGCAGCACTGGCACCAACATCCCTAATAACAGCAATAGTTGTTTTATTAGATAATTTTATTACTTGACTAATCTCGTCAGCAGCAACACCACTCCCGCCTGGAGAGTTAATGTCAAGAATAACTGCTTTAATTCCTGGGTTAGAATATGCTTTTTCTAAATTAGTTATAACACCTTGGCTTGTAACACCTGTTGTGGTAAAACCACTGGTTTTTGAAACTGTAATAATACCATGAATAGGTATGACAGCTACATTTCCGTTAACAATAACGCCTGTATTACTATTGAAAAACATAGAAACTACACTACTTATTATCCATAATGTAAAAAGAATCTTTAGAGCAGGCCATATTTTTTTCTTCATATTACAATCTCCTCAACATACCAGGTTTTTGATAGTTTATCTGATAACCTTTGTCCTGTAAACAATAAATACATTGGATCAATAATCCATAACAATGAAAACGGAAACACAGGAAACGCTGCCAAGTTTCTCAACACGACTTTAAGAAAAGTTATTTTTTCTTTTTTATCAGATATAAGTTTTAATTTAAACAACATTTTACCAGGTGTTTGGTTCATTTTATATTCAAATATCACAAAATATGTAAATACTAACAAAAACATAACAACAAACATTGGAATAAGATCATTAATCAAGTTAGGGTTTGATTCTAGCAATGAATAATTTTGTGTAAAGTCAGAAGTCATAGGAATTTTACTTTGAATAACACCTGTGAACGGTCCAATGATAATAAACTGGATAATGAAAAAATCTAGTATAAATGAAAATGCACGTTTCCAAGACGGTGCGTTTGCTTGCATTTTCCTTTCTTTTGGCAAGTTAAGATCTACCATGATTAAAACTCTGAATAGGTTAGAGTATAAATATTTTCTGTTCAATACATTTTTATATTTAGACAAGTTTTTGTATTAATTATGGGGGACATATCACTTGACTTTCTTGGACTGAAACTGAAAAATCCCACTATCTTAGCTTCTGGTTTTTTAGGAGTGACAGCTGCTTCATTAAGATTTGTTGTTGATAACGGTGCAGGAGCTGTTACAATTAAGTCAATAACAAAAGAACCTAGGAAAGGTCATGCTCAACCAATAGTTCATAGTTTTAAAGGAGGTTTGATGAACGCTGTTGGTTATTCTAATCCTGGATATGAAAATGCTCTGGAAGAATTTTCTGATTTAAGTAAAGTGGGTGCACCAGTTATTGGAAGCATTGTAGCTAAAGACGCTGACGAGTTTGCTTTTTTAACAAGAGAGTTTGTTAACAAGATTAAGTTCAATGCTTTAGAAATTCCATTAAGTTGCCCGCACACACCAGGATTTGGTACAATGGCTGGACATAGCAGTCCAGAAGCAACAGCTGAAATTACAAAAGCTATTAGAAAAAATACAGATTTGCCTTTGATAATTAAACTAAGTCCGAACGTGCCGAACATCGGAGCAGTTGCTAAAGCAGCAGAAGATGCAGGCGCAGACGCTATTTGTGCAGTTAATACTGCAGGACCTGGCATGTGTATTGACGTTAACACTGGTAAGAAAATGTTAGGTTTTGGCATGGGCGGTATTTCAGGAGATGCGTTGAAACCTTTAGCAATAAGAACAGTTTATGATATTTACGAATTTGTTAAGATTCCAATCATTGGTACTGGTGGAGTGTCAACTGGAGAAGATGCAATGCAAATGATAATGGCAGGCGCTACTTGTGTTGGTATTGGTACAGGTATTATGACAAGAGGCGTTGATGTTTTTAGGAAAGTAAGTGGTGAACTTCAAGAAATTATGAAAAAAAATAATTATTCAAATATCAAAGATTTAATAGGCAAGGCACATGACTGAAACTCACATTCCGAAACAAACACGTATACTAAAAATAATTGATGAAGCTAAAGATATTAAGACTTTTGTTTTTGAAGGAACTCTTAATTCTAAACCAGGTCAGTTTGTTATGATACATTTACCTGGTTGTGACCAAAGACCGTTTTCAATTTATGAAGATAATAAAGATACTTTCTCATTAACAATTGCTAAAGTTGGTAAATTAACAACTGAATTATTTAAACTAAAAAAGGGAGATAGCTTATGTTACACAGGACCTTTTGGAAAACCGTTTGAGATTAAAGGTAAGCATATTGCTTTGGTTGGTGGAGGATATGGAAGTGCTCCATTAACATATTTAGCTAAACAAGCATTAAAACAAAGTATTAAATCAGAACTAATAATTGGTGCAAAGTCTAAACAATTATTATTATATATAGATAAAGAGTATCCAAAAGAAGTAATTAGGCATTATTGTACAGATGAGGGTTCTTATGGATTTAAAGGATTTACAACTGAAAAATTAAAAGAAATTCTAAACAATAATAATATAGATATGGTTTACACAGTTGGTCCGGAAATAATGATGAAAAAAGTTGTTGAGATTTGCGATGAGTTTAATGTTGACTGTCAATTATCATTAGAACGTTACATGAAATGTGGTTACGGTATATGTGGAAGTTGTTCAGTAGATCCAATGGGAATAAGAATGTGTAAAGAAGGTCCTTGCATTGATAAAGAAACAGCTAAAATAATTACAGAGTTTGGCAAATACCATCGGGATGGATCAGGTAAAAAAATACATTATTAATAAAATGAGTTTATTGCTAAAAAACGGAAATGTTTTTTTTGATAACAATTTTGTTAAAACAAATGTTTTGATTGAAAATAATAAGATTTCTGAAATAGATGAGACTTTAACTGAAGCTGATGAAATCATAAATGTTTATGATAAATATATTGTTCCAGGGTTTATTGATATTCATGTTCATTTTCGTGATTTTGGTCAGGAATATAAAGAAGACTGGGTTAGTGGAAGTAAGGCAGCATTAGCTGGAGGTGTAACAACAGTTTTTGATATGCCAAATAATAAAACACCAATAACAACAATTGAAAGATTAAAACAAAAAGAAAAAAAAGTCAAGAAAAAAACATTAATTAATTTTGGATTATATATAGCGGTGACTGAAAATAATATCGATGAAATAAATAATTCAGATGTGAAATATGTAAAATTATATTATGGATCAACAACAGGTGAAATAAGTCCTGGAGATGTAGAAAAAATATTCAAAGAATTAAACAAAGATATTTTGATAGTTGCACATGCTGAAGATAATGATGTTATTAATTTGAACAAAGAAAAGTTTAGTAAAGAAGATTCAAAATACCATTCTTTGATAAGGGATAACAAAGCAGAATATACTGCTGTAAACTATTTAATTGAATTAGTTGAGAAATATGGTAACAGATTACACATCACTCATGTCAGTTCAAAAGAATCAATGTTGTTAATCAAACAAGCAAAAAATAAAGGTTTGAAAGTTACTTGTGATACCTGTCCTCATTATTTATTTCTTGATGATTCTTTTTATCAAAAAATAGGTAACAAAGCAAAAGTAAACCCAAGCTTGAAATCTAAAGAAGATAAAAAAGTATTATGGCAGTATCTTAATGAAGGAGTTATAGATTGTATTTGTAGTGACCATGCTCCTCATACTTTAGATGAAAAGTCACAATCTTATGAAAAAGTTCCTTCAGGTTTTCCAGGTGTTGAAACTACAGTTCCGTTGATGTTAACTGCTATAAATGAAGATAAAATCAAATTTGAAGAATTTGTTAAATTAATGACAGTTAATCCAGCTAAACTATTTGGTTTGAATAATAAAGGAGTTATTCAAGAAGGTTATGATGCCGATATTACTGTTATTGACCTGAATAAAGAAGATGTTATCAAAGCTGATAATTTAGTGTCAAAGGCTAAATGGACACCTTTTGAAGATTATAAAACAAAATGTAAAGTTGTTATGACAATTGTTAATGGAAAGGTGATTGAATGAAAATATCAGTTTATGGTAGTGCAGCAGGTGATATTACAGATGAAGTATTAGAAAAAGCAAAATTAATTGGTAAAGAAATAGCTAAACTTGGTCATAATTTAGTAACAGGAGCATGCCCGGGAATACCGTATGAAGCAGTTCTTGGTGCAAAAGAATTTAATGGAAAAGTTGTAGGTTTCTCGCCAGCTGTTAATTTAGAATCTCACAAAGCACTTGATTATCCTGTTGATGGATTTACTGAGTTGATTTTCTTACCAGAAGATTTCAAATACAAAGATAACAAAGGCATTGCAACAAAGCATAGGAATGTTGAATCAGTTGCATATTGTGATGCATGTGTTATTATTGGAGGTAGGGCTGGCACATTAAATGAGTTTACTATTGCGTATGATGCTGGCAAAATAATTGGTGTTCTTGAAAATAGCGGTGGTGTTACAAAGTTTCTTAAAGAATTAGTTAATGATTTTAATAAACAATCTGATGCAAAAATTATTTATGATGAAGATCCGTTTGAATTAGTTAAAAAAATAGTGGAGGAAGCTAAAGAATGAAACAAGAAATTGCTGAATTATTATTAATGATAAAAGCTGTTAAAATACAGCCAAATGAACCGTTTACATTTACGTCAGGATTAAAAAGTCCGATATATATAGATAACAGGTTAATAATCTCATATCCTGACGCAAGGAAGAAAATTGTAAAATCGTTTAAGAAAATGATTAAGTTAAACAATCTTGAGTTTGATGTGATAGCAGGTGTTGCAACAGCAGGTATACACTGGGCTGCGTGGTTAGCTAAAAAGTTTGAAAAACCTATGATATACATTAGAGCAAAAGTTAAAGAGCATGGTAGGCAGAATCAGATAGAAGGTTTGCTTAAACAAGGCCAGAAAGTTCTTGTAATAGAAGACCATATTAGTACGGGCGGTAGCTCTGTTGCAGCTGTTAATGCAGTTAAAGAAGCAGGCGGTGTTGTTGAACATTGTTTAGCAATAACAACATACGAGTTTGAAAAAGCTAAAACCAAGTTTGAAGAAGCAGAATGTAATTTAATGACTCTAACAGATTTTACAACATTAATTAATACTGCTGCTACTTTGAATTACATTAACAGCGAAGATAAAGAAAAAGTACATGAATGGAACAAAGACGCAGCAAGTTGGGCTAGTAAATATGGTTTAGAATAGTTTACTTTGTCCATTTTAACTAATTGTTTTGGTTGATTAATTATAAAATTTATTAATTGTTTAGTGACTATAAAAGTTTAAATACATATTGTTCTCATGAAATATTACATTTTAAATTTATGATTGTAAAAGGAGGGTTGGGAAATATGAACAAGATAAGGTTTTTTCTATTAAGTTTAGTTAGTATTGTAGTTTTAGCTGGAATAGCAACAGCAACTAGTTGCTGGGAATATGGATCAGAAAATCAAACAGAATGTGAATCTGATACTAATTGTATGTGGAAAAGTGATGCATGGGGTGGCTGGTGTCAGGAATTGAATTGTTGGAGTCTCTGGACACAAAGTGAGTGTGCAGAAACAACTATCCCGGGCAAGGAATGTGCCTGGACATCATCATCTGGCTGGGGCTGGTGTGAACAAACTAGCTGCTACAGTTATGATCAAACAAATGAATCAGCCTGTGTAAACAATACAGATGGTTTGCAATGTGAATGGGAGAATCATTGTCACGGCTGGAGCCCAGGAGTTGATTGTTATGATTTAGCAGAAGATGCTTGTACAAACACATCTGGATGTCACTGGGGAGGTTGTGAAGAACAAGGTTGTTGGAACTATTGGACAGAAGATGATTGTACTGAAGGAAGAGGGGGTAGAAACCAAAGTTGTTTATGGAACTCTGATTATAATTATTGTTATGAGCAAAGCTGTTGGGACTTTCAAGGTACAAACGAATCAGCGTGTGAAAGTAATGCACAAGGTATAAGTTGTGTTTGGGTAGATAACTATTATGTTCACGAAGGATGTGAACAACCTTCATGTTGGCACTATGATTTTACAAATGAAACAGATTGTCAAAATAATTCAGCAGGATTAGCATGTACATGGGACGGTCAATATTGTATGATGGCTGGGTGCTGGAATAACAATGCACAGGGTGCTTGTGATTCTGCTGCAGGATGTAGTTGGAGAGAAGAAACAGGATCTGGCTGGTGTGAAGAAACACAATGTTGGTTGTATGATACTTGGAAAGGAGGGAACGAATCCTTGTGTATAGATAACCCGTATAATTTAAGTTGTCAATGGGGCAATGATACTTGGAACCCAGGTGATGGATGGTGTTATCCAAGCACTGATGCATTGTCATGTACAAATATATCAACAGAAAGAGAATGTATGGATACATTCTATTGTTGGTGGGAGTTTTTAAACTGGAGCAACCCATCGTTAGGAGGAAATTGTAGTGACCCTGGAGGTTGGGGTGGAGAAACATTCTTTGTAGAAGATAACCCTGGATGTTATATTTATGATGGTAACGAAACAAAATGTGATCAGGTCTTAGGATGTGAATATGTAAACAATGCATGTTCTGTTGAATCAGGCCATGATAATGAAGCAACAATTACTAGTTCAGGAATTGGTTGTACAATGATAAATAGCTCTGAATTATGTAACAATATAGGAGCTTTAACATCATGTTGTCAATGGTCAACTAACTGTACAGAAAACAGAATGGACAGTGCATGTAAAGATAAGATTGATAAAATTATTCAGGACATAGGAGTTACTGCATGTGAAGACGTATCAATGAAAACTACTGATGATGCGTCAGCTGAAACATTATGTAATAGGTTACGAGATGATGCAGCATTGCCTTGTTCTTGGAGTAACACAACAAATAAATGTACTATTAAGACAGATGTGTTCGGAAATAGAACAGGGTCATGTGATTTATTAGATAATGAAAAACTGTGTGAAGCTGCAAGCTGTAAATGGGTATCTGAAAATTATTGTGACGGTGAAAGGTCAGTACCGGCTGGAAGATGTGAGCAAAAAGGTAATGAAGAAAGAAACTGTAAAAAAGCATGTTATGCATGTGACTTTACATTTGATGGCACGGCGCATAACTCTTCAGCTGCAGCGAAGAGATATTGTTATGATAATAACGCGAAATGTGAGTTTGTTAATGATACAACAGCTCCAAACGGATACGGTTTTTGTCAAGCTAAACAAGAGTATAAGTCTGGTGTGGCTAGTAACTGTAAAAGTGATTGTAGCAGTTGTACTTATAATGGTAACCCAAACGCAGATAGTGAATATAGTGGAGAATCTAAAGCATATTCAGTATGTAAAACACCGAAATGTTATTGTGAACAAGCATATGAATTTGATAGTGTGAAGTGTAAATGGATTGTTGACTCAAGTAAAACAGAAGGCGGTTATTGTATGGACAGTAGTGATAAAGTCTGTGCAGATGCTTGTGACAGGTGTTACACACAAACTGAATGTCAGAATACTGGTAGAAGCGCGTTCAACGCAACAGGTTCTTGTGAATGGCAAGGTGGTGACGATGGATATTGCCAGAAGCAAGGTGAGAGTGTTGAAGTATGTTGGGATGGTATGGATAATAACAATGATGGTTTAATGGATTGTGCAGATCCTGAATGTTACTCAGACTCGTTCTGTGGTTTTGTTTCAGGAGATTGTTTTGGTTGGACTACCCAAGATCAATGTACAACTAATAACTGTTCTTGGATGACTGATCCGTGGGGCAGCTGGTGTGACTTCCCAGGAGCAGACTGTTGGAAGTATGATGGTAACTCAACATCATGCCAGAACTCAAGTTCATGTGAATGGAGTGAAGGTACAGGATCTGGTTGGTGTGAACAAGACTGGAGCGTTGGCCAAGATTGTTTTAGTTTGAATAGTGAAGCAAACTGTATTGCAGGATCCAATTGTACATGGACAAACGATACATGGTGTACAGGAGATGGTTCTGAGTCAGACTGGTGCCAAGGTCAGGCAGGATGGTGTGACCCGGCAGCATTTGCACCAAAAGATTGTTGGCAATATGACACTAATTCAACTGCTTGCGGTACAGCAGACGGATGTATGTGGCAATCTAATGATTGGGCAGGTTGTGAAGTTGACTGGAGCGTTAGTTGTTGGGATTATAGTGATGAAACAACATGTAACGCAACCACGTCATGCGGATGGAGAACAGACACATGGGGTAGCTGGTGTGACAATAAATTTAGTAGTTGTTGGGGCTTATCAACACAAAATACATGTGAAGCTTCAGGAAATTGTTTCTGGGACCAGTACGACACTTGGAGCCCATGTAAAGCACTATGTTGGAATAGTAGTTTAGATTCAAGTACATGTGGAGATGTTGTTGGATGTAGATGGTCAGACGGATGGTGTATGGAAGATTGGTCATCAGGCGGTGTTGATTGTTGGGGAACTGAAATGACTAACAACCAGACGATGTGTGAAGAATCTGATGATTGTAAATGGAAAGGTGCAGGATGGTGTAACCCTAAAGGTTTCGCTGGCGGTGATGCTGTTGGCGGAACAGGCGGCGGTGGTAAATCAGGCATGGAATGTTGGAAATATGATGGTAATGAATCAGCATGTACTAATAGTAGTATAATCAACATAACATGTTCATGGATGGACGAATTTAGACCATTTTGTGAACCTAGCTGGGACGCTGAATGCTGGCAATATGATTGGAATGAAATAGCATGTAACGCAACAAGCAGTTGTACAATGATAACGGACATGTGGGGATCATATTGTTCAAACGTGTTTGACAAATGCTGGCAATTCGATAGTAATGAAGCAGACTGTAACGCAAACGCTTACTGTAACTGGACAACAGGGTTTGGAAGTACGATGGGCCCGCCAGGCGGAATGGCTGTTGAACAGTCAAGTGTTGACGGATGGTGTGAACCAAGTTGTTTCCAAGCACAAGATGAAAATAGTTGTGGGGCAGGATGTAAATGGAAAGATGGATGGTGCAACCCGCCAGGTATGCACGATATGTTTGATGACATGGAATCTGGTGCACCAATAATGCTTGCAATGGATGATTGTGCATTCTCAGGAGATAATCTTCATTTAGATCTTTGTGGAGCAGGAATGAAAGATATGGGAGAATCATTTGGGTTTGGTGCGGGTGTTGGAGATTTCAGAAACGCAGGAGTTTGTTATAACAAAAAAGTAAGCTTCTGGGGAAATGACTTTGGAAGTGGTAACGAGAGCTTTAAATTCTTTGTATACCTTGACACTGACGGTGAGACAAGTGGAGGCTGTGAATTACCTAATAACTCAAGTGCAGTAGGATATGATTTTATGTTTAAATACTTTGCATTATGGAACTCTAGTCAAGACAAAGCAGTTGAGACGTTTAATGCGTACCGATGCGCTTCTGGTAGTTGGAAAGTTGCAGATGTAACATTAAGCGCTTGGAAAGAAAAAATGTGTGGAGAAATAATGGGTCCAATGGTGGCTGTTGATAAAGGCGGCCTGGACAAATTCCCTGCATTGTACAACCAAGAAGAGGATATGAGAGTATTTATTGCAATTGCTAATGCAACTGGTAACTCAAGTACTCCATTCGATACAGCTGGGCCAGGATGGGTAACACCGGGCGCTGTTGACTTTACACTTGAATCTTTTGGTGATTCTAGTATAGACACAGCTAAGTTCGAAGATATTCTTAAAGAAGGGTATGTCAAGTACGAAGATTGTTTCAACACAGTCGATGACGATGATGATGGCAATGTTGATTGTGACGACTATGACTGTGAAACAGACAGTGCAACACATCCATGTTATTTGACGGGTGTTAACGCTGTAACGTATGTGGACACTTCAATGCCAACTATATCAGGTATGAAAGTTGAAGAATATCCAGATAGTGTTCTTATGATGTATTCTACAAGTAAACCAGCTAACGGAACATTACAGTTCTTTGGTAATGATTCGTCGTGTGCAGGTAATTACACGCCAATATATGATCCAGGTGTGTTAAAAAGCGCAGTAAGAACATACAAGTTATGGCATGTTGCTGACATATACAATGATAATGGTGTTGCTTCGCTAAATTACTCACTGAATGCTAGCACAGATTATTATTATAAGTTAAATATCTGTGACAAGAATGATAAGTGTAGTATTAGTGCGTGTACATCATTCAAAACAGCAGTAAGTACAACAAACTGTGCGTACTGTAACTTTGTTACACAGATTAAACTACCAACTGGATGGGACGTTTATTATGACTTGTATCAGAATGGTAGTTATCATCACCAAGGTTATGTGTGTGGTCCGAATGCAGGTATGAAAACAAACTACAGTACAGGTAGGAAAGTTGATATTGTTGTTAATACTACAGGAGCTGCAATGTTGTTCTATAACGTAAGTTTAACAAAAACAGGGTTAACTAGTAAAACAAGAAACGTTAGTGGGTCAGGTGCATTGATAGCGAATGATAGTTTAACAGACTCGTCAGGTAACACAATAGGTGCAGTTGGTATGATATCTGCTACAAGGGATAAGATCATTAATAACTTACACCCAGAAGTATGTAGATTGGTAATACCTAGAGGAGACACAAGTTGTGCTGATCTATATCACTGTGACGATACAGGAGATAATTGTGTTAACAGAACAGCTGAAGCAACATTAGTGAGTAATACAAGCACTACATGTACATGGCAACTACCTTATTGTGAGTTCTCTGTTTGGGCAGGTGGTGAACCTGTTGTAAGCAGTAGTTCAAGTAGTAGCAGTAGTTCAAGTAGTAGCAG
>CAZEKF010000007.1:0-82925 GCA_964512765.1 uncultured Methanosarcinales archaeon | reverse complement strand
ATTAGGGCAATTATTGATAATTATTCAAGTAAATCAGTTTTTCAAGATGTGAATGTTGTAGAGGATTTTGAAATTCCAAAGAGAATTGTTAAACTTTGTGAAGAGTTCATGTATAAACACTTATTAGAAGGAGATATGCGAAGTGATTTTGCTTCAAACCCTGTGTATGCTTTACAGCTTTCAGATGATGTATTATCACTTTACAAAGCAATCTATCCTATTATTACAGACTTACCTCTTTTGTTTTGGAGAAGTAATGCAGATTATGAATTCGGTGGCCCGAGTGGTTTATTATCTTCACACAGATTTATTTCGCCGTTTGTAGATGTTAAAGTAGCCAATGCAGATGCTTTTTTAATCAATGTTTTTGATTTTCTATTAAGGAAAAACATGGGCATGTTTCCTGATGAGATTGACTATCACCCAATGGCTCATCCTTTTATATATCCAACTTCTTCAGGCACAATCCTTTCTTCTGTTATAAATGATACACAAAACAGAACTATTATTGAATCTACATTAGGTCAAGGCGATGCGATTTCAAAAGGTAATAATTCAATATATGTAGAGATGAGAGATGGTAACCCAATTGTTGTTAGAAAAACCTTTTCTGGCCAATCTCCTAAAGAACTTGTTTTGCCTGGAATTGGAACATTGTCAACAAAGAAAAGTAGAGCTTACATAAGAAAACATTGGCTTAACAATACATGTTTAGTTAATGGTGTTCGTTCACCTCATAATGTTGAAACTTTAACAAAATTAGAGGAAGTTGCTAAAACAATTGAAAATGAATTAGGTTTCCCTATTAAAATAGAATATTATGTAGATGGAGATAAGTTGTATTTAACACAACTTGATCCAATGAATAAAGTCTATGATCCCGAAAAAAAAATAGAATTCACTCATTCTTCATTCTTAAGAAGGTCTCAACCTTTTGTTAACAAACCATTCCATATTCAAGGTAGATTATACAAATGTCAAGGAGATTTGCTAACTGAAGAAGAACAATATTATTTTGAAGATCTTCAAGAACCTTTTATTGTTTTTACAGGTCCCAATGAATATGTTAATAGAATTCTAGTTGAGAGACTTCAAAAAAATCCTTATTTTCAAGGTCTTCTTTCAGATAATGCAGTTTCATTTGCTACACATCATCTTGAACTTTCAACAATGATGCATGCAGGATTCCATAGTGAAATGTTCTTGCAGGATTCAGCTGTTATGGGTGCACCAGGTATAAATGAAAAATTGAGCTTTAAAAAAGCCAAAGGCAAAAACGCTTCAAGACTTTTAGTAACACCTTATAAAATAGAAATGGTATCTAATGGGTTAAGAGGAATGATATATAGAGTTTAGTTCTGGGTATATTTCTATTGAAAAAACAAACTTTTAAATAACTACATTTCTTGCATTGGCATTATTATGGATAAGAAAAAGAAACCAGAAACAACTTGGGGAAAAATATGGTACTTTATTTGGGAAGATGATTCTGCATTAAGCTGGATAGTTAACATTGTTCTAGCTTTTATCTTGATTAAGTTTGTTATATACCCAGGACTAGGTTTATTATTGGGAACGTCACATCCTGTTGTGGCAGTTGTTTCAGGCAGCATGGAACATAAAACAACACATCCTTGTTTAAGGCAAGAAACTTATGATAACGGCGTAAAAGTGTGCGTTGAATATGATAAAGAACATTATGAGATCTGCGGGAGCATGTTTGATGAGAAAGTTAAAGTTACATTAGACAAATTTTGGGACATTTGTGGTAGTTTTTATACAGATTATAACATTACACAATCAGATTTTGAAACATACTCGTTTAAGAACGGGTTTAACACAGGAGACATTATTGTCTTGGTAGGTAAAAAACCTGAAAAAATTGAAATAGGAGACGTTATAGTTTTTATGTCACATCAAAAAGATCCTATTATTCACAGAGTAATTAACAAAGCGTATGATGATGATTATCATTTTAGGACTAAAGGGGACCATAACAAAGCTAGTTATGTTTTTGAGTCAAATATAAAGCAAGACCAAATTATTGGTAAAGCTGTGTTCAGGATACCGTTTTTAGGAAACATTAAAATATGGTTTGTGGAATTATTAAATATATTAGGTTTAGATAAAACAATAGGTAAATTGTTTAATTAAGAAAAATGATATTTTGTCCAAAATGCGGCTCAATAATGACGCCGAAGAAAGAGTCAGGAAAAACAATAATGGTATGTTCATGCGGTTACAAGGATAAAAAAGCTGAAAAACTTGAAATAAAAGAAACTTTAGATGCAAAAAAAGAAATTGAAGCAATTGACGATGATTTTGAAGTGTATCCTTTAACTGATGATGTTGAATGCGATAAATGCGGACATAAAAAAGCGTATTATTACGAAATCCAAACCAGGGCATCAGATGAGCCAGCCACAAAATTTTTGAAATGTGAGAAATGTAAGCATATCTGGCGCGATTATAAATGAATTCTATAATGTTTGAGAAACCTAGAACAAGGCCAGGGTATAAATGCGTAGATATGCATTTCCATACAATACATAGTGATGGTGCAGCAACAATTGACCAAATATTAAGAAAAATCAGAAAATTAAACATTGGTGTTGCAATAACAGATCATAACGAGATTTCTGGTGTAATTGAAGCGTTTAAGAAAAAAAACAAATCAGATTTTATTATTCCTGCTGTTGAAGTTAATTCAAAAGAAAATCTTGATTTATTGTTTTATTTTTACGAATTAAATGAGTTAAAAGAGTTTTTTAATAAAGAGATTGTTCCGAATAGAAGGAAAGTTTTTCATAAATATTATTCAATTATTCCTTTGAAAAACTTAATTCTTCTTTCAAAAAAGTATAACTGTGTAACTTCAGTTGCACATCCGTTTGGGTATATAATGAGAAAGGGTAACAAAAATATTTTTAATAAGTATGAGGGACAACTAGCAAAATTGGACCTTTTTGAAGCGATCAACGGTGGAAATGCAAGAAAATTGAATATTAAAGCTGCTGATTATATTAATTCAAATAATAAAGGCTTTACTGGAGGCAGTGACGGTCATTCAATTTATAGATTAGGCAGTGTGTTAACATGTTCAAAAGCTGAAACAGTTAAAGACTTTTTAGACAATATTAAGAAAAAGAAAAATTATGTAATTGGCCAGGAAGCAAAACACGGCAAATGGTCAGAATATTATTATTTTGGATTAAACATTCTTAAAAATATAGTTAAAAAGTAAATTTATTAAGGGGACACCAATCCTCATTTACATTCGGAAAGTCCAAGCTTTGCTTGAACACCTTAAGAACCTCGTACGATGTTAGAAAAACACATTAAAAACAACACATTAACAATTACTGTTAAACCAAACTCTTCAAAAAACAAAATAATTAATTATTGCTACAATCGAAAAGCATTGATTGTAGAAATCAAAGCACCTCCGGAGAACAATAAAGCAAATATTGAGGTTATTAAGTTTTTTAGTAAGTTAACAAAAAAACAAGTTAAGATTGTTTCAGGGTTATCAAGTAAGAAAAAATTGCTTAAATTTTATTGATCAAGATATTTCTGTACTTCATCTTTTATTATTTTAAGTTCAACACCTGCACCTAAGAACATTTTTTCTGTTTCTTCGCCAGCATGATACTTTTTCTCGCAAACAACTCTTTTAATGCCAGCATTGATAATCATTTTCGCGCAGACAGTACACGGTGTCATTTTACAGTATAATGTTGCACCTTCAATTGGAATGCCTAGTTTAGCAGCCTGGCATATTGCGTTTTGTTCAGCATGTGTTGTTCTTACACAATGTTGTGATTCTGTACCATCTTCATGCTTAACAGTTTTCATTTGATGTCCGACATCATCACAATGAGCTAATCCTTTTGGACTTCCAACATATCCAGAAACTAAAACCTGTTTGTTTTTTGCAATTACACATCCAGATCTACCTCTATCACATGTAGCACGTTTTGCCACTGTTTTTGAAATCTCTATAAAATATTCGTCCCAGCTAGGCCTTTTCATTTTGATTCAACCATTCCATGAATTTACTAACATTATTTTCCAAGTCAAACATTGTCCCAACGTTCAGTATTGTATAATCTGCCATTGCAATCGGCGGTGCTTTGTTAAGATTCTTAATTTCTTTAACATCGCGTGTGCTAGATTGTTCTTTTGTCAACGGCCTTACTTTTCTGTTTTCTAATCTTTCATACCTTTGTTTAGGTGAAGAATAAACCGCAACAATGATGATTTTAGGCAATTTTTCTTTTAAATAAAGATACTCTTCCCAACTGTACAGTCCGTCTATGACAACGCTTTTTGTTTTCAAAGCATTTTGTATTTTTTCAAGGTTAAGTTTAGCGTAAGCTGCCATGCCATGTTCTTTTCTAATATTTTCCCTGAAAGATCTTTCATTATCTTCGTTTAATGCAAGGCCTTTTTGTTCTAAGATCTCATCTGTTATATCTCCAAATCGTATCCTAATGAAACCCTTTTCTTTAATTAAATTAGAAATTTCAGTTTTGCCAGAACCAGTCATGCCTACTAATGCTACTAATTTCATGATTTATTAGATAAAAAATAAATTTATATAATTTGTTATATGCCAACTTTGAATGGATAAGGATATTAAAGACATTCAAGAGGAAATAAAAGAAGATAGTAAAATACTTAGAATTATAAAAAAAGCATACATAATCATTATTGCTTTGATACTTGTATTACTTTTGATAGTGAACACTAACACAGGATATCATTTAATTTCCTTTTTTTCTGGTAAAATTGTTAGTTCAAACTTGAATGAAGATTATACTTTTGATTTGAAATTTGGCGGCAAAGTTATTTTTAATGAAACTATATGGAATGACTTGGGTTATATTTATGACACTAACAGAAAGCACGAGTTTAAAGTATGTTTAACAGGACATAAACAAGAAAATAGTTATTACGTTACTGGACTGTACATGCCTAAGATATATAGTCAAGATGTTTATTCAGTTCACTCACAGGTTTGTAATAATGAGACAATCATATCATTGCACAGTCACCCGCCTTTGAGATGTATTTTTTCTGAGCAAGATATTGTTTCTTATAATCAATTCAACAGAATTAATCCAGATCCAATCATTGGTTTGATGTGCGGTGAAACCAGGTTGAGTTTTTTTGGGTATTAAAGATATACAATAGTATATGGAGTATTATATGTTTCAATTTGAATCTTAAACTCTTTTTGTTTGTCAACAATACTTTGAAATTCTCCAGGAATTGCATCATTGATTAAAGGAAGTAAGATTATATCATATAAATCTAAAATTGATTGTTGTGACATTAAACTTGTTCCTATATTATGAACACCAGGAACATCTCTAAAATCGGGAAGAGAATGTACTTCTCCTAATACAGGCGTACCATCTTCATGTTGCATTACATCAATACCTAATAGTTTAATATTAGGAAAACCTTCATTGAATCCATACCTATGCCTAAATTCAATTTCTGCTTTTTTATATGTTTCCCAAACATGTCTAGCAAATTGTAGAATATCGGAATCTCGTGAATGATCTAGGACTGTTGATAAACCACCTTGCCGTTGATTAGTTAATACTCTTTGTAATGAGGGTGGAGATTCGATTAATCTTCTTTTTTCATCAAGCAATGGTAACCTTGCTTTTCTCTCATAAAATAGTCCAATTTCGTTACCAATAAAAACAATTCTATAATCTCTTTGATGACCGTCTAAATAAGGTGCATAAATAAAAGGTTCTATTACTATTTCTTCTAATAGAATAGACGGTTCTTTAATCCTTTCTTGAAACATAAAGACTCTAATGGAATCACCCCCATGTGATGAAGGGATTTTTCTGATTAACATTCTTGGATAATCTAAACTTATATCAACAAATAGTGATTCAATTTCATCTAATTCCAAATCATGATCTAAAGTTAATCTAGGTATTGTATTAGTATGTGTTGTAAGGTATTCATCCCTAAAACCTGTACCTGCATAAGTTCCTAATAAAGAGGGTACTAAAACATCTAAACCATCGTTAGACATGGATTCATAGAATCCATACATCTGCATAACAAATTCTTCAGGCGATGGAGATCTTTCAAATATTTCTTCTGATTTGGTTTCTATAAACGAATAATGTGGAATTAATAAAGCTCTTTTATTTGGTCCGATTAGTTTACTTCTTGTTAATTGAGTTATTGCATCTTCAAAACTACAAAAAAATAACATTTGGACAGAGAACTTAATGTTATATAAAAAATATGTTGTTAAAAAGATATATATGGTTGAAAGTGCTTAAAGACCAAATTGAAATTACGTTACCTGTTTGATAGTTTTATTCAAAACACTAGCAGAGTTCTTTAACATCTTTTTCTCATTATCATCCAGATGCAGTTTAATTTTTTCAATAATACCTTTTCTGCCTAAAACACAAGGTATGCTTAAACAAACATTGTTTACACCGTAATAATTTTCTATTAAAGATGAGACAGGGTATACTTTATGCTGGTCTGTTAATATTGATCTTACTATATCTCTTACTGCTAACCCGATTGCGTAATAAGTTGCACCTTTAGTGTTAATTATTTCATACGCAGCGTTTTTAGTTTTAATGAATAATTTGTCAAGTTCTTTTTTATTATATTTGTCAAAATCTTTTAACCTGATACCTGCTATGTTAGCTGAGCTCCATACAGGGAATTCTGAGTCACCGTGTTCTCCTAAAATATAAGCATGCACACTTCTAGGGTTAATGTTATAATAGTCACCTAACAAATGCCTGAACCGTGCAGTGTCCAACGTGGTTCCTGTACCAAATACTCTGTTTTTAGGAAACTTTGACCACTTTAATGCTAAATATGTAAGAACGTCTAATGGGTTAGCTACTAATAAAATAATAGCTGTTTTATTGTATTCTTTGATACCTGTTATGATTGATTTCAAAATCTTTGCATTAGTTTTAGTTAAATCTAACCTAGTATCTCCTGGTTTTTGATGCGCGCCTGCAGTGATTACAATGATATCTGCATCCTTGCATAGTTTGTACGAGCTACCATACTTAACCTTTGTATACGGAGTAAATAAGTTACCATGAACAAGGTCAAGAGCTTCACCTTTAGCTTTTTCTTTGTTAACATCCACGAGAGCAATTTCTTCAGCAACACCGTCTATAAATAACGCATACGCAGCTGTACTACCTACAAAACCTGCACCAATAATCGCAACCTTATCTGTCATAATGAGATCACCTTTTTCTGATTTTTTTTCTTTTTTTATTGTTTATATAGTTTGGCTTTTCACTTGTTTTCCAAATTTGTTTAAATATTTGAACAAAGAATTTTGATATTTCTCTGTTCTTTATTACAATTACAAAAGGTTTATCTTTAACACTTTTAATGAACACTTGATTATGAATTATTGTAACATCAATACCATAAGTTTCAAAATCTTTAGGAAGATACTTGTAATCTGAATACTCTTTCATTAATCTATCTTCATTTTTTGTTGAATAGTCCCATAAATATTTTATCTTTTGTTTTAAATAATCTTTTCTATGAAAAAAACCAATTTTTCTTGCTCTTTTAATTAAATTAGCAAAAAAGAATCTCATTGGATGTTCTTCTACAAGATTTATTTTTCTACCTATTTCATATACTTCTGGTATTTCTTTTTTCTCAAAATATGCGAAAGTTCTTTCAAAAAATGTTTTAACACCTTTTGTTCCTTCAAGAATCTCAACTTCATAATCAGATTTTTTCTTTTTATACATTTTAGTAAGTTTTGGCAGCAAATTTTTCACTTTCAATTCTTTTTCTCTAATTATATCCAGAAATTTTTTTGGATGTACACCTTTAAAATGTTTTTTTCCAAATTTCAAAAAAAAAGAAAAATTAATTGCATGACCCACAACATTTTTAAACTCTAATTCTCTTGTAAACTAAAAGGGTGGGATATTGGATTTTTTGTATAAGATATCAAAGAAAAACTTAACTAAATTTCTAGTTAAACTAGATGACGAACTTTACGCACCTGTTAAGACAGATGCAGTAAGGTTTCAAAAAATAAGTAATGTTAAGGATATTCATTTAGAATCACAGTCAGACTTTCCAGTCAAAGAATTCTTTTTTAGAGAACGCGAAAAACTGTTCAGTTTCAAAGGAAACAAAATCTCTGTTAAATTAGAAAACCCTAAACCACGGGTTTTCTTTGGTTTGAGAAGGTGTGATTTAAACGCTGTAGCGCATCAAGATTATATTTTCATGGAACGGCATAAAGACCCGTACTACACAACACAGAGAAAGGGTACAATACTGTTAGGCTATCACTGCAATGAAATGCCAAGCAAATACTGTTTCTGCGGTTCAATGGATCTCGAAGATTACTATGACATGATGTTTTTTGATAAAGATCGGTATTTGTTAGTACACGCTAAATCTGATAAAGGTAAAGAACTGCTTACCAAACATTTCAAAAAAACAGATTTTGAACTAACAGAGGATATGAAAACAATTGAACAGAGTAACAGGTTAAAAAATAAACATATTAAAATCCATTACAATGACAAGGGCTGGGAAAAAGGAGTTAGTAAATGTTTAAGCTGTGCAGCGTGTACAACATTATGTCCAACATGCTATTGTCACGAGATTAAAGATGAAACTAAACTGACAGATCTTAAACAAGGAAATAGGGTAAGAGAATGGTCATCATGCCAGTTAAAATCATTTACAAGAGTCGCAGGAGATCACATATTCAGAGATTCTCGAGAAGAACGGTTCAAGCATAGAATATATCACCAGTTGCAATATTTTAAAGAACGTTATAATGTTGAAATGTGCGTTGGTTGCGGAAGATGTATAACACATTGTCCAACTGAAATAGATTTTATAGAAATAATAAATGAGATGTCAAATGCCAAAAAATGATTATTTGCCTAAACCTGTAAAAATACTTAAGAAAAAAGTAGAATCCGCGGATACATTCGGCTTAACATTAGGCTGGAAAATAAAACACGATCCTGGCCAATTCATACAAGTTTCAATACCAGGTATTGGTGAAGCGCCTATTTCAATATCATCATATTCAAAAGATCACGTTGAGATTAATATTAGAAAAGTTGGGAACGTAACAAACGCATTGTTCAAGCTTAAGAAAGGCGATGAACTTCTTGTCAGAGGTCCGTATGGTAAAGGCTATCCAATGTTAGATTTAACAGGTAAAGACTTAATCTTCATAGGCGGTGGTTGCGGTGTAGCACCATTGAAAGGTGTTATTGAATACGTTGAAACTAAAAGAAAAGATTACGGTGAAGTTATTTTATTCCTTGGTTACAGAAGCCCGGGTGATATCTTGTTTGAACATAAACATAAAGACTGGGACAGGAATTTTAATTTAAACATTAGTGTTGATACCATCCCAACAAAGTCATGTTATGCTGGTAATGTAGGGTTTGTTACAAAAGTCATTGAAAAACAGGATATTACAAGCAAAAATAAAATCGTTTTCATGTGTGGTCCGCCAATTATGATGGAAAAAACCATTGAAATATTACGAAATAAAGGTTTTACTAATAACCAGATTTATGTTAGTGAAGAAAAGTTAATGTACTGTGCGTTTGGCCTGTGCTGTCATTGTATGGATAAAGGTGCATTAACATGTTTAGACGGTCCAGTGTTTAGGTATGATAAAATAGTCGAGGCTAAGAAATGAGAAAATTAACAATTTTTTCAAACACTCAAAAATCCATTGGATTTTTGGTGCCCAGAAAAACAGAGTTTTTTCAGGGGTTCGAATCACAAGGTGATTTAAACAAATGAGTAAACCGAAAGTAGGAGTGTACGGATTAACAGGCTGTGCAGGGTGCCAGTTGAGTATTATATTTAACGAAGATGAAATCCTTGACTTAGTCTCTTTAATAGATCTACGAGCATTTCCTTTTATCAAAGAACATAATAAAGACGAATCATTTGATTTAGTGTTTTGTGAAGGGTTGGTTGCTTCTAACGAAGATTTAGAAGTTTTGAAAAAAATAAGGTCTAAAACAAAAATATTAGTTGCACTGGGCGCGTGCGCTCACACTGGATGTATACCGGCTTACAGGCATTGGACATTAAAAGAAAATTATGAACATCTACTGTTTAAAAAAACAAAAAATATCCAGGACCAGAAGCCTTTGCCAATTGACGCGCATGTTGAAGTTGATTTTGTTATACCTGGATGTCCGCCTGATAAAACTGAAATCTTAACTTTTGTTAAAGATATCTTGAATGGTAAGACACCACGACCGTATAACAATCCTGTTTGCGTTGAATGTCGTAGAAATAATAATGATTGTTTGTTAATCCAAGGTAAACCTTGTCAAGGACCAATAACAGCTGGCGGTTGCAAAGCTGTTTGTATTAACGGTGGTTTTGAATGTTGGGGTTGTCGAGGTCCAACAGAAGATGCTAATTACGAAGTTTGGATTAACCTGTTAAAAGAAAAAGGTTACTCATATGAATTTATTAAAACTAGAATGAACATGTTTTCAGGGCTAAAATTACTAGAACATGAAGATAAATATGAAAAAAAGTACAAAGAAGAAACACCTTCTTGTACATATTGTTAATGACCAACATAACTAAAAATGACACACACAATTAACTTAAACCACATAACAAAAATTGAAGGACATGCTAAATTATATGTCGAGATTAAAGATAATAAAATTAAAAAATGCGAACTGGCAAGTGTTGAAGGATCTAGATATTTTGAAGGTATTTTAAAGGGAAAACAATGGTATGAAGCGCATGAAATAACGTCAAGAATCTGTGGTATTTGTAGTTGCGGTCATAATGTTGCAGCAATCATGGCAATGGAAGATGCATTAGGAATAAAAACAAGCAACCAAACAAAAGTTCTTAAAAAATTGTTAACTTTTGGTGAAAGGATAAGAAGTCATGCTGCTCATCTGTACTTCTTAGCTTTACCTGATTATTTGGGTTATGAATCTGCATTGGCAATGACGTCTAAGTATAAAACTGAGATTAAAAGAGCATTGAAATTAATGAAAATCGGGAATGATATTGTACGGACCATAGGTGGTAGGGATATGCATCAAGTAACAGCAACGTACGGAGGTTTTCTTAAATTACCAACAAAAGACCAACTCTTAGCATTAGCTGATAGAGTTAAAGAATTAAAAAAAGATTCAGTTGAAACAGCTAAATTATTCTTATCCTTAAAACAAAGAGAACTTGTTAATGATTGCGAATATTTTTCATTGTACGAGAAAAAAGATTATCCAATGTTAGACGGTCCTTTAGTATCACAGAACTCTAAGTTTAATAAAGACAAATACCTAGATTATTTTAAAGAATATCATAATCCTTACTCAACTGCTAACTTTGTAAGTAAAAATGACAAATCTTTCATGACAGGTGCACTAAGTAGGATGAACAATGCGTTTGATAAACTTAGTAAAGATGCAAAGAAAGTTGCAAAGGACTTGAAATTTCCAATACATAACCCGTTTTATAATAATGTTGGACAAGCAATTGAACTAGTGGATGCTTTAGATCAAGTAATTAAAATCTGTACAAATCTAAACCCAAAATCTGAAAAACTTCCTGAGCCAAAGTTAAAAGCCAGTAGAGGTGTTGGCGCAGTTGAAGTACCTCGGGGAACGTTGTTCCATGACTATACTTTAAATAAAGAAGGAGTTATTGAACATGCTAACATTATTACACCTACAGCGTTAAATTTGAAAAACATGGAAGACAATATCAGAGAATTTATTCCAACAGTGTTACATTTGAAAAAAGAAGAAAAAATTAATCTGGAAATTGAAAAATTAATAAGAGCGTACGATCCTTGTTTTTCATGCAGTACGCATTTTCTTAAGGTGAATTGGAAAAAATGGAACTAAAAGAATTGCAAAAACAAATTAAAAAATGGACAGATCAGAAAGGATTTAAATGGTCTTCTTATGCGGAATATTGTCATTTAGTTGAAGAAGTGGGAGAGCTTGGCGAAGCATTGACTGTACAACATGGCGAAAGGCAAGCAGGTTCTGGAAATAAAGGAGATGCAAATCATTCTGACATGGAAGAGGAAATCGGAGATGTTTTATTTTCAACAATAGTTATTGCAAACAGATACAAACTAGATTTAGAAAAAGTTTTTGATAAAACAATAAAGCGATATGATAAAAAAATTGAGGATAGGCAATGATAACAATCCATTATTTAGGCAATGAATTTGTTAAACAGGATTCATTAGCTATTAAAATTGCTGAGAAATTAAAGGATAAGTATAAGAACAAAGTTAAATTTAAGAAAATAGATACGTTTGATGACATGATTAATGTTAAAGATAAATATTATTTCATGGATGTTTGTGAAGGTTTGAGTAAAGCAAGGTTGATTAATGACATTGCAGTGTTTGAAAACATCAGAACAATAACAAGCCATGACATTGACTTTGGTTTTTTTTTGAAACTAAATGATAAACTAGGAGAGTTGAACAAAGTTAACATTATTTGTTTGCCGCAAGAACCTTACGAGGATTTAGAAAAAGACGTTCATGGTTTAATTAAGAAATTATTAGGTGATGATAAATGAAGAAATTATATTTAATATTTTTAACAGCTATCATTTCAGGATTTTCAATATTTATTAACAAGTTCGGTGTTAAATTCACAAACCCGTACATATTCACATTTTTAAAAAACAGTGTTGTTTTTGTTTTATTGTTCGGAGCAATATTATTATTCAAAGAATATGATTATTTCAAGAAACTTAAAAGAAAAGATTGGTTTAAATTAGTAGCAATAGGTTTTGTTGGTGGTTCTATACCGTTTTTACTGTTTTTTAATGGGTTGCAAGTAACGTCGAGTGCAAAAGCATCTTTTATCCATAAAACATTGTTTATTTACGTTGCAGTATTAGCATATGTTTTCTTAAAAGAAAGGTTTAACTGGAAAATATTTGCTGCGTCAGGAGCATTAATATTAGGTAATTTCTTGTTATTAAAATTAACCTGGGAACCTTTTAACATTGGAGATTTAATGATATTAGGAGCAACATTGTTATGGGCTGTGGAAAATACTTTGTCTAAACATACTTTGAAGAACGTGCCAAGTAAGATTGTTGCCTTTTCAAGAATGTTTTTTGGTAGTATGTTCATTCTAATCGTACTTATAGTAACAGGAGACATTAGTGATTTATTCATTCTAACGAAACAGCAAATGTTATGGTCAATTGTCCCATCTATATTATTAACTTTGTACGTGTTAACCTGGTACTCAGGATTAAAACACATTCCAGCAACATTGGCAACTTCAATATTGTTACTAGGAAGTCCTGTGACAACATTGCTTAGTGTAATTTATGCAGGAGCTTTGTTATCATTGTCACAAGTGTTTGGGATTGTTTTACTGGTTACAGGTGTGATCACTTTTTTATACTCAGTTAATAATTTAGCATTACCTGAACCAACTAAGTTTATTACATAAGAATGGACCCAATCGAGTTAGTAGCAAAATATTCTTTTATAACAAACAAGTTAAGATACTGTGGTCCTCATGATTCTTACTTAAGATTCTTAGATTATATCAAAAATCCTAGCAAACAACTAGGAGAAGAGATTAAATCATACATTAAACGGTTTGAAGGATTACAACCATATTTACATTTAATTGCAAAAAAACACAATTTAAACGAATTTGATCACAAAGTTGTTGAAGCGTATTGGCTAGGGAATGATTTGTTAGATGAGTTTAACCAAGAAGACCTTAAGGAAATAATAAAAGCATTATCAGAACGAGGTTTGCCGAAATCTTATGCAGAAAAACTCTGTACGAACATTCCAAACATGACACCGCACCATTCCTTTAATGTTATTTACGTTGGTGTTGGAAAAGTAACAGGAAGCGTTAAGTTTAATATTAAAAATATTAATAATTGCTTAATAAGACTTGGTGAAATAGTTGAAGTAACGAATAACAAAGTGACAGTAAAACAAAAACCATATGTATATGATGAAAACAAACTAATTCTGTCAGAAGAAACTGAAGAAGAACTAGATTATTTGCCTGATTTTGTTAGTTTAAGTAAAGGAGATATTGTTTCTATTCATTGGAACTTTGTTGTTGACAAACTAAATACTGAACAACATAATAATTTAATTAAATATACAAATTATAATATTAATGAGTTGAACAAAAAATGAACTATGAAAAAGTAATTGAACATTTTGAAAACGAATACAAAAAACTTGCTAATGAAGAACGTGCTGTTAATGAAAAAAGATATTTAAAGAGTCCATTCAAGTTTTACGGCGTGTCAATATATGATTCAAGAAAGATAGCAAAAAAGTATTTTAAAACATTGGAAATAACAAAACCAGAAATGTGGGAGTTAGCTTTTAAGTTGTGGGACTTGGAATATAATGAATTAAGAAAAACAGCATACCATTTGTTAAATTATCATAGTAAGAAACTTGACAAGACAGATATAGATAATATTGAAAAACTGTTAAGAACCTCTACTAACTGGGATCAGATAGACGAGATCTGTGCGCATCTAATGGGTGCTATTATTGACAAAGATTGGGACGCAGTCAAACCATATTTAGAAAAATGGAGCACTGACAAAAATTTCTGGATGCGACGTTCTTCTCTATTATCACAATTGTTATTGTTAAGAGGAAAAGAATATGATACAGAAAAGTACGAAAAAGGTAGAGACTTATTTTTCAAACTATCAGAAACCATGTTAGATGAATCAAAATTCACGGATGAGGAATACACAACAGAAATCATGCCAAAAAACATGGGTAAATTCTTTATAAGAAAAGCCATAGGTTGGATCTTACGTGACATGAGTAAGGTTCATCCAAAAGATGTTGTAAATTATATTAATAAAAACAAGGATAATCTTTCAGGGTTAAGTTACAGAGAAGCTACTAGAAAATTAAGTGACGAATACAAAAATCAATTAGTTTAGAAAAAATATAAATATTCTAACATTTGATATTTATTTTAATGTTTAAAAACGCAAAGATCTATATTAGAGATTTAATTTATGCATTGATTCTTGTACCTGTTTTGTTTTTTATAATAAAAAACTTTCCAACTGTTGTTTCAGTGTTAAGAAATGAAGCACAATTACAACAATTAGTTGCACAACTGGGCGTGTACGGTCCAATACTTATTGTTTTTCTTTATCTGATTTATAATGTGGGTGGATTCATGATTTTTCCTGGACCAGGTATAATGATAGCTAGTGTATACCTATACGGTCCTTGGTTGAGCATTGTTTTAAATGTACTTGGCACAGCAATTGGTACAACAATGTTCTTTTTTATGATAAGATCTTTTGGAAAAGAAAAAGTTCATAAGTTCTTAGAAAAAATTGCTGGACATCACGATCTTAGACATTTCGAACATATGTTTAAGAAACATGAAAATGCTGCTTTAGTGATAACTAGAATTGTTCCGATTATTCCATGGGAAATTATTACTATTTTTTGTGCAATTGAAGGTATGGACCCAAAAGAGTTCATAATACTGAACTTCCTTGCAGTTATTCCTAAAATAGTTGTCGAAGCATTCTTTTTTTCAGAAATGAGATCAGGTTTTTCATCGCCTCTTGGAAAGATGTTGTTAGGGCTGTGTATTTTGGCAGTATTAATTTATGTGTTCAGACATCCTATTAAGAAATTCTTTTACAAAGAAATTAGGCACATGAAAACTTAATGTTTTCTCTTTGAATTAAGTATAAATAATATTCCTGTTAAAGACAATGGACCAATTATGATTAAATACGAGTCAAAATCCATTCTACCTTTAGTCACTATGATATAAACAATGCCAAGTAAAATGTAAAGAACACCACCAACCTTTTCTTTTTTCCAAGCAATTATTAAAATAATAACAAAAATGAACGTTGGAACCAAGTGCATGAACAACGCAACTAATACTTCAGGGAATGCATACTCGCCGAACACGTCAAGCGCAAACAGACTAATAAATAAACTAAACAAAATACCTAGTACCCTAGGTGTCCAAAATAACCACTTATTTTTCTTTGACTGCATCTTGGTACATTTTTAAGCTTTCAAGAGCTTCTTTTTCAAGAATTTTATCAATTACCATGCCATTGCTAACAATAACATACTCTCCAGGATTACATTTTATTAAAGAACAATCTGCTTCTCTTTTTTCATCAATATAATCAATAATAGCTTTTTTATCTTTAATTTCAATAATTTTTCCAGGAACTGCTAAACACATATATATAAAGATAATGATTATTTGTTTTTATAATTAATGAATTTTAAGAAAAAGTTTAAACCAAGCAATTTCATATTATTTTTGTTAATTATCATTGTATCCTTTTTATTGTTTAGAGATTTTGTTATGTTTATTTTAATTCTGTTTTTAGTAAGTATATTCGTATATTTTAATTATCATATTAAATTGCCTTTTGATATAAGTCCAGTTTTAGTTGTTAGCTTAATTATATCAAATGAATATGGTATTTGGTATTCTGTTACTTTTATTATTGTATCAGGAATAATACCAATGATTTTGGCAGGAGGCTCTTTTGACTATACTACTTTATTTTATCTTTCATTAATACTTTTGATCAATTATGTATATATGTTTTTTACTCAATATTCTTTTTTGTTTATAGCATTTCCACTAATTGTTTTACATCATTTTATTGCAATGATCGGAGGTATTTTCTTTGGTATAAATAAACAAAAAGAAATAATTAACTTCATATTAAAATTAACAATAGACAACACATACTTGATAGTGTTTTCAAGGATCATTTTTCAACCTTTTTAATAATTATTTTATCACCTTTAACAACCATAACTTCTCCAGAACATTCAGGACATTCATACAAAACAAAATCATGCATTCTTTCAATAATCTTTGCTCTACCTTCATAACTACATTTTTTACATTTAACTTTAGACTCTGTTTGTTTTATATCAAATTCAATATCACTTACTTCTTTCAAATGTTCAAGCAAATGATCTGATTCAATACCATATAACTCGCCAACTTCAAGATATACTTTTTTTACATTACCATGTTTCTTTAAATCTTTTAAAATTGATTGTGCAATAACTGAATCGTGCATATAGAACTAGTACAAATGATTGTTTAAATAATTTATTAAAAAAATAAAAATAATTAACTTGCTAAAGCAGCGTCAATTGCTGCTGCGAAGTTTGCATAAGGTTGTGCTCCTGATACTAACTGGCCATTAATTATGAACCCAGGTGTACCTCTAATACCAGCAGCGCTTCCATCTGCTAAGTCTTTAGCAGTCTCTGAAGCATGCTTACCTGAATCTAAACAATCATTAAACTCTGTAGCATCTAAACCAAGTTCAACTGCCCAAGCTTTGAAATTATCTGTACTTAATGTACCTTGGTTTTCAAAGATTTTGTCATGCATTTCCCAGAACTTACCTTGGTCATCTGCACACTCGCTTGCTTCAGCAGCTTTCTGTGCATTAGGATGGAAGCTTAACGGATAATCTCTAAACACTAACTTAGCCTTGCCAGTGTCAATATAGTTTTGTATTATTTGTGAATACGTATCTCTATAGAACCTTGCACAAAATGGACATTCAAAGTCTGACCATTCAACTATTGTGACTGGCGCGTCCTTGTCACCTTTAACAGGATCATCATCTGCAAGTTTTACCATGTCTAATGATGGGTTAGGTGTAGGTGTTGGCGCAGCTGTTGGCGTTGGTGCGGGTGCAGCAGCTTTTTCAACTGTTGGTAGTTCAACATTTGTTACTGCAGCTGTTAATTCTTTAATGTTTGTGTTCATTCCATTAAACTGTAGTACAAGCGCAAAGAACATAGCTAATTGTACATAACTTATCCATGCGTTTTTTTTTCTAGGTCTTATTTGATGAGTCATTTTTATTCTAATCCTCCTTAATAAAAAATTAATATTTATGCTGTCCACCCCAGTTCAACAGCATTAACCAAAGGTGCAAAGTGCCATATATTAAAGTAGGGTTTAATCATTTAACAAGAAATTTAATTGTATTAAAGGAAAATAATTTAAACACATTAAGCACTCTTTGTTAAGAATGAACCAAAAACAAATAGGAATTATAATTATTATATTAGGAATTATTACTGCAGGTTTCATATATTCGTTTAAGCAACAAGCAGATTATGCAGCAACCCAAGTGTTAGATGAAACAGGAACATGCATAACAGAACAAGGATGTTTGCATGAAAAAAATAATAATTTGTTTTTATTGGGAATTGTGATTTCTGTTTTAATGTTAGGTTTAGGTATTTATTTAATATTTTTTGACAAGACACAAGAAAAATTAGCTGAGCACCAGGTTAAAGTAAGTGAAGCATTAAAAGATGCTAAAGATAAAGATGAGTTCAAAGCGTTTATTGCAGGGTTTAGTGAAGACGAACAAATAATTTTAAAAGTTGTACATGAACAGGAAGGAATCAAACAAAGTACAATAAGGTATAAAGCAGATTTGTCAAAAACAACAGTCTCATTAATTCTTAAATCATTAGAAGAACGAAAAATTGTAACAAGAAAACCTGAAAAAAAGACTTATCGGGTTTATCTTAAAAAACAGTTTTAAACGTTCTGGGACATGGTTTTAAAGATTTCAAACGTTATATTGTTATTTTTTATATAGAATGGCATTTATAAATGCTTATTTTCTCAGGTGGAATGAAATCAAAAATTAATGTTAAAGGAATGCATTGTAAAAGTTGTGACATGCTTGTGGAAGATAGTTTAGGAGATTTAAAAGGTGTTAAATCTGTACAATCTTCACATAGAGACGGGCATATTGAAGTAGAATTCAACGAATCTTTAGTGAACATTGATGAAATTAAGAAAACAATTATTGACGAAGGATACGAGGTAAGTTAAATGATAATTAAGAAGGGATTTATTGCAGAAGGAACAACATGCACAGGTTGTGAAAAAATTATTAAAAAGCAAGCACTGAAAGTCAAAGGTGTTAAAGAAGTATCATTTGACTATTCAATAGAAGAAGGTTATGTTACTTTTGATGATACTAAAACAGATATAGATGAAATCTTATATAAAATTGAAGAAAAAGGTTATACGTGTTTTATATTAAGTGATAAAAAAGCCAAAAACAATAAATTGTTTGGTTGGATCTTTACATTAGTAGGAATTATTGTAGTTGGATATTTTTTATTTCAATTTGTTGAAGGAATACAATTACCAAGAATAACACAAGGTATGGGTTATGGATTGTTACTTTTGGTCGGTTTTTTAACAGGGTTTCATTGCATTGGCATGTGCGGTGGTTTTGTTGTCGGGTATACTACAAAATGTGCTCAGGATAATAAAAAACCACACAAAGCACATTTAATGTACGCAGTTGGTAAAACATTATCTTACACGATCATTGGTGCAATGTTTGGTTTACTTGGTTCAATAATTGCGTTCACACCAATGATGCGTGGTATTGTTGGTGGATTAGCAGGTTTATTCTTAATATTATACGGACTGAAAATGTTAAACTTGTTTCCAGCATTAAGAAAACTTAATATTAAAACACCAAAGTTTATCTGGAAATTTGTTAAAAAGGAAAAAAAGCAACACAATAATCCTCTAATAATAGGATTATTAAATGGACTGATGATAGCATGCGGTCCATTGCAAGCTATTTACATAATGGCTGCTGGTACAGGTAGTATGATTGAAGGTGCAAAATTATTGTTTGTATTTGGTATAGGGACTTTACCAGCTATGATAACCTTTGGATATTTTGTAAGTTTTATTTCACAAAAGGCTGCTAATAAAATTGTAAAGTTATCTGGAGTAGTTGTTATTGTTCTTGGATTAATTATGATTAATAATGGCCTTGTTTTGACAGGTACAGGCTATGACTTTCAATCATTGACTACTAAAACACTTGATGTTAAGCAAAACACGTTATCTGGTGTTCAGGTAAAAAATGGATACCAAGAAATTAGAATGGAAGTTAACAGATACGGTTGGGAACCAGACACGTTTGTTTTAGAAAAAGATGTGCCTGTTAAATGGATCATTGACGGAAAAGAAATAAATGGTTGCAATAACGCAATCCAAGTACCAAAATATGATTTAAACTTTGACATTCAGCCAGGTGAACAAGTTATTGAGTTTACACCCACTGAGTCTGGAGATGTTAGATGGAGCTGTTGGATGGGTATGATACCTGGTATGTTTATTGTTAAAGATGATGTTGGTGGTCAAGCAGATATACAAAAAGAATTACAACAAGCACCACAGTTAGTTGGTGGTAGCTGCGGTGGCGGTGGAACAGGCGGTTGCGGTTGCGGAGGATAAAGAATGAAATATCTAATTATAGCAACAGCACTCTTAATTGTGATTACAAGTTGTGCAGAACAACCACGACTATACGATGATTTTGCACAATGCTTAACTGAAAAAGGTGCAGTAATGTATGGTACAGAATGGTGCAGTCATTGTAAAATTCAGAAAGCATGGTTTGGTAAATCATTTGAATATGTTAATTATGTTGACTGTGATTATAATGGTGAAGAATGTTTAAAAAATGGTGTTCAAGGATATCCTACATGGAAAATAAACAATAAATTGTATTCTGGTAAACAACCATTAGAAAAATTATCGTCCTTAACAGGATGCGAGCTTAATGTTACTGAGGTATTATGAAAATGAAAAAGATATTATTATTATTAGCAATTATTAGTACAATGTTATTAACAGCTTGTAGTTCAAATGAACCTACAGGAAACACTGTTCAGGATAGTGAATATGTTAGCATACCTTTATCTGATGTGTCAGATAGTATGCAGAAATATACATATAATGCAAACGGTGTTAATGTTGTTTATTTTGCAGTATTAGGAAGTGATGGAGAATTAAGAACAGCGTTTGACGCTTGTGATGTGTGCGGTGGTTATAAAGGGTACAGGCAGCAAGGCGATGACGTTGTTTGTAATAACTGTGGTAGGTTTTTTAGTATTGATGATATTGGTACTAAAAATAGTCCTGGTGGATGCTGGCCAAGCAAGTTAAATCATAACATTGAAGGAGACAATATTTTAATAAACAAAAACGAATTAGCTAATGGCAGACACAGGTTTGCTTAAGAAAATGAAAAAAGTTACACTAGACATAAGCGGAATGCATTGTGCAAGTTGTTCAACTTTGATTAACAGAGCATTAGGTAAATTAGACGGTGTTCTGAAATCAAATGTTAATTTAACAACTAACAAAGCAACAGTTGAATTTGATGAGTCAAAATTAAATATACCTAGATTAATTGAAACAGTGAAAAGTAAAGGATACGATGCTGTAGTTTCTGTTAAAGCAGATTATAATAAAGATGCTAGAAAAAGACAGCGCGAGATTAGAAATTTAAAGTATGACTTTTATTTTAGTTTATTGTTTGCGTTTCCTGTTTTTATATTAGGCATGTTTTTTATGGGAAGTCCTATGCTTCCAGGGTTGCCTTATTTCAAGATGGTTCCTTATCAAGTTTTTATAATGTGGGTTTTAGCAACACCAGTACAATTTATTGTTGCATGGCCAATGTATAAAAGCGCTTTCAAGGCTTTGAAAGGACGTTCTGCTAACATGGACACATTAATTGTCATGGGAACAAGTGCTGCATATTTTTACAGTGTTTATGTTATTTTCTCAGGACATGGCCACGTGTATTTTGAAGCAAGTGCGGTTTTAATCACAATAGTAATTTTTGGAAGGTTACTTGAAGCAAAAGCTAAAGGTAAAACAAGTGAGGCAATTAAACGATTAATTGGGTTAAAACCAAAGACAGCTACAGTTATTAGAAATGGTCAAGAAATTCAAATTAAAGTTGATGATGTGCAGTTAAATGATACAATTATTGTTAAACCAGGCGAGAAAATACCTGTAGACGGTGTTATTATTGAAGGCCATACATCTATTGATGAGAGTATGGTAACAGGAGAAAGCATACCTGTTGAAAAAAAGAAAAGTGATACAGTAATAGGAGCTACAATTAACAAGCACGGTAGCTTTAAATTTAAAGCAACAAAGATCGGTGCTAATACTACATTAGCCCAAATAATTAAACTAATTGAAGATGCGCAAGGTAGCAAAGCACCTATACAAAGATTTGCAGATAATGTTTCTGCGTATTTTGTACCTGGAGTATTAATTATTGCGATTATTACTTTTTTAAGCACAATATTCTTTACAGGAGATTTCCAGTCATCATTGATAACAAGTGTTGCTGTTTTAGTAATTGCTTGTCCGTGTGCATTAGGCTTGGCAACACCAACCGCTATCATGGTAGGAACAGGAAAAGGCGCTAAATCAGGCATTTTAATTAAAGGCGGCGAAGCATTGGAAACAGCGCATAATGTTAACACGGTTATACTTGACAAAACAGGGACAATAACAAAGGGAGAACCAGAAGTAACAGATATAATTTCTTTTGACAAAAAATTAGAAACAGAGTTATTAGAATTAGCTGCAAGTTTAGAAAAAGGCAGTGAACATCCGTTAGCAGATGCGATTGTTAAAAAAGCTAATGATGATAAATTATCTTTGAAAAAAGTAACAGGTTTCAAAGCTATTCCTGGTCATGGAATAACTGCTAAAATTGGTAAAACAAAGTATTATTTTGGTAACATGAAACTGATGAAAGATCAGAAAGTTAATTTGTCAACCTACATAACTCAAATTGAAAGGTTAGAAGAACAAGGTAAAACAGTTATGATGTTAGCTTCTGGTAAAAAACTGATAGGCGTAGTAGCTGTCGCAGATACTATTAAACCAAGTTCAAAAGCTGCGATTTACCAACTTCAAAAAAATAAAATAAGAGTTTATATGATAACAGGTGATAACCAAAGAACTGCAAAAGCTATTGCAGACATGGTTGGAATAAAGAATTTCTTTGCAGAAGTCTTGCCTGAAGATAAAGCTAATTATGTTAAAAAATTACAATCACAAGGTAAAGTTGCAATGGTTGGTGACGGTATTAACGACGCGCCTGCGTTAGCACAAGCAGATATAGGGATAGCAATGAGCTCAGGAACAGACGTTGCAATGGAAACAGGTGATATTGTTTTAATGAAAGATGATTTAATAGATGTTGTCAAAGCAATTAAACTAAGTAAAATGACAATGTCAAAAATTAAACAAAACATGTTCTGGGCATTGTTCTATAACACAATCGGAATACCCATAGCAGCTTTCGGATTGCTTAACCCAATGATCGCAGGAGCAGCAATGGCATTTTCGTCAGTGTCTGTGGTTAGTAATAGTTTGTTGTTAAGGATGAAGAAATTGTGATAATTATTCTTTGATTTTTTCTTTGACTATTTTTTCAAGAATTTTTATGATATTTTTTATTTCATTTTCATTGTTGATTAAGAACTCAATTTTGACTTTTTTACCATAATAGACAATGTTATTTCTATGTTTTCTTAATTGATCAATTAATTTTATCTGATGTTGTTCTAAGTTTGAATAATTTTTTGAGTAATACTCAATCAATGTTTTATGGCTCAATGTTTTTTGTCCATCACAGTACATTACTGCAGTAAGAAGTTCTAAAATGATTTCATAATATTCTTCAATGATTTTGTATGGTTTATCTCTGGGAAGTATTTTTATTATATCTTTCCTTTCTATTGCAATCTCAAGCAAACTATTTGCCCTTTCAATATCCTTGCTTATTTTGAACACATCATTCATACTTATCCTCCAAATAATATAACTCCATTATTAACTTTGTTTTTTATTTCATTATCTAGTTTTTTCAAATCTTTTATTATCATTATGTTTATTTTTCTTTTTAATTGTTTTTCGAATTTATTTAGATTTATTTCTTTTTTTACTTTTGAAATAATAATCAAATCAATGTCTGAACTTTCAACATCTTCACCTAAAGAGTATGATCCAAATAAGAAAATTTTTTGAGGATATATTTCGTTAATAATGAATTGATTTAATTCAAATAATGAGAAGAGATTATAAGATCTTTTGAAATAAATAAATTTATCATTGTCTCTATTAGCTATAAATCCATTAAATGGAATAGATTCTTTTGAAACAATTAATTTGTCTTTTAGTAATTGATTAATATGGTTTTTGACTGAAGTTGGTGCTAATTTGATTTTTTTACTAATACTTTTAATAAACTGGATTGTAGTTGGCTCTTGAAAAAAAACTTCTAATACTTTTAAATAACTACATTTTTGTACCATTTGGTATAAAAATGTTTAGATGTATATAAAAATGTTTCTATTAGTTGAAATTGAAAAAGCTATAAATTTATATTTTACATTAGAATCACAAATGTATGAATCCTGTTGCAGTGTCGTTAGTTGTTTTATCAGCAGTTCTTCATGCATTAAGAAATTTCTATCAAAAAAAAGCTAATGATAAACAAATATTTACATTTCTATATGGTTTTTTTTCATTATTATTCTTACTACCTCTTTTTATTTATAATTTAGACAAAGACTTTTCATTCACAAGAGTTCATGTAATCCTTTTAACAGGTATTATACATACAATGTATCACTTTTTCTTAACTAAATCATATGAAAAAGGAGAACTATCACATGTTTATCCTATTGTAAGAAGTGCACCTGCATTAGTTTTACTTGTTTCAATATTCTTCCTTAATGAAAATGTTTCTTTGTTAGGAATAGTAGGAATTTTAACAGTTGTGTTCGGTGTTTATTTAATTAATCTGAACAAATTAGCAGACTTTTTTGAACCTTTGAAAGGATTATTCACAGAAAAACCTACACAGTTTGCTTTTTTAACAATGTTATGCGTTGCTGGGTATTCTATTGTTGACAGTTACGGAGTAGATCATTATGATCCGGCAGTTTTCTTATTTTTATTTGTTCTTATGCAATATCTGTTTTTTATGTTGTACGTGTTCAAGTATAAATCTAAAAAAACAATTAAAAAAGAATGGAAACTTAATAAAAAATCAATTGTACTATGTGGCTTTATTGGTATCTTTGGTTATTACTTAATTTTGAAAGCATTCCAGATTGAAAAATTGAGCTATGTTGTTGGGCTAAGACAACTAAGCATAATTTTTGCAGTTTTGATGGGCGGACATATTCTAAAAGAAAAAAATAAATTGTTAAGATTCATTGCTGCAATGTTAATATTTACAGGTGCGTTTATGATTACTATTGCGAATTAATCATTTAATTTTTCTAACAAAACTTAAGAACCCAGAATGTCCAATTGCTTGTGATTTAGGCCTAACTTTTCTTTTATTTATTTCCCATATGCGTTCAATAATTTCAGATGTTTTAATATATTGGAATGAATCATCTAAACTATCCACAAAGTCCATTACTTGAGGTATTGTTGGACTGTATGAAACTAAGAAACCACCAATTTTCAATGATTTCTTAGCAACATCTATTAATTCCCATGGATCTGGCAAATCTAATACAATAACATCAACATTTTTTTCAGAAAAACCTTGCTTAGCATCTTTATTTTTCAACACTAAATTCTTTATTTCAAGGAACTCAATATTGCCTTTTACTAATTTATAGAAATCTTCTCTTATTTCATACGAATACACTTTTTTGCATAGTTTAGCTAAAAAACATCCTAATGCACCACTTCCTGAACCAGATTCAATAACAACTGAATCTTTTGTTAAGCCAGTTTGTGTTATGATTTGTCCAATATCTTTTCTGGGTATTATCTGAGCACCTCGTTTAATTTTTTTATACAGGTCAATAAAATCCGCGTCTAAAACAGTTAATTCTTTACCAGTGTTAGTTTTCAAAATATTGCCAGGTTTAGCTTTTTTTAAATCAGCGCTTTTAATTAAACCAAAATTACAATGAAAATCTTTAGACTCATCTCTAATTAAGAATTTCCTGTCTTTAGTTATTAATATCTTTGTCATATTAAAAGGGAGGTATTGACATAATTAAAAACTTTATGCAAAAAACTAAACTAATTTATTCATTAATCTTTTTAAAATAATCTTTAATAACTTCTTTATGCTCTTCAGGAATTTTATCTTCGTATATTTCTTGCGCAGCGCCTTTAACTTCTTCAGGATAATGCCCGCCGTAATCGTTTTTTTCAGCTTCAGATATGTCCGTAATATCAAGCTCAGTGTTATAGGTGTCAATACTTACATTAAGGTCTTTATCGCCTAATATTAAAAGCCTGGGATCGTCTAGTTTAGGCCGATCAGTTATTTCATCGCGCGTATCAAAAAGATCTTTAGAAAATGTATCAAGCTTGTTATAAAATGCAGAGTTAACAATCCGTGTTTTAATATCCAGTATATCAAACCCAACAGATGAAAAATACAGTACAGCTAATAACATTACAATAATAACCATGATTTTAGATGCAAGCTTTTTTATTTCTAAAAAAGCATTTACATCAACCTTTTTCATCATCCTTGTAATATCTTTATGCAACGAGTCAATAACAGTATTACTATTTTCTTGGTAATCGTAGCTTGTCCTTAGTCTTTCTTTTAGATCAGGATATTTTTTTTCAATAATTAAGATTTTGTTTTGTTTTAATTTTTGAGAAAAGCTTCTAATAAAAAATAGAACAGCGATAAGAACAGCAAAATAGTAACTTATCCTGTAAAAATATATTATAATATAACTAAGACTGAAAACTGTTACAGCTGTTAACAACGAGTCAAAAATGTTTAAAATAACAGAAGTTGCGAGTAACTCACGGTACATTTTCCTAACTTTAACAATTGTCATTTTTTTAAGTTATGTATAATCATCACAATCAGAAAGGTTTAAAGCAGTTGCATCGTCACAAATATCTTCAACATCGTCCAGTACAATTTCAAATGACCTGTTTAAATCAAAATACTTAACATTTAAGTTAGTAATGTCTTGCACAAGTTCGTCAATCTCAACCCTAGCATTGACTAATTCTTGTTTAGTTTCTGATAAATCACTTTCAACTTTTTCTTTTTCAGTCTTTACTCCAAGGTATTGTTCACTTAAATTTTCTTCCCTGATTATTTGTATGTTAAGAATTTCGTTAAGGTTTGTAAGGTTATAAGTTAGACTGGTTATTTTGTCAGACATGGTATTTATTTGACCGGTTTTTGTCCTGACATCATCGTTCAACCTGGTTAAAGAGTTTTGGTAATATATGACAGAAACATTAAAAAAAATAATAGTTAATAAAAGTAAAAAAAACAATATCAATGTTGTGTTTCTTTTTACGTACGACATTTTTTATGTTCTGGTAACTTTCAGGTCTTGTATTCTTCTAACCAAAATCTCAATTAAATATGCAATAATACTTAACATGATAAATACCCATGATAAATCTTTTGTTTTTACAGTCTCGACTTGTGTTAATGACAATAATTTTTCAGGCGTAATTTCTTTAATAATATCACCGCCTGTTATTCTCAAAGCATTTTCTAACTTATTATTAAAACCAATGTTAAGATATTCCTTTTTATAGTTTACTCCTACTTTTTTGTTTAAAATTTGTTGCACTCCTGTCTCGTTTGGATATAAATTAGATTTATAGATACCTTTTTCTGTTTCATAAAACTCGTCACTCGGCAAATTATCAGATTTGACAGTAATTACACTATTCTCGCCAATCCTTAGCTCAGGATGTTCAATAATTAAATTATTTTTTCTCTCAGGATTTTCAACTAACCAGTTAAGTGTTCTTATGAACGCTTTTGAATTCACATTATTTAACATGCCAGGTATCCATGTTGAACCGTCGTCTGTTGTTAATGCAGCAACTCTTCCTAAACCATAGTTCCATGTTGTTAAAACCGGATCACCTTTTGACGTTGTTAATAATAATCTAGCATTAGTTTTCGGGAATACAGTGTTAAACCCGTATATTCTACTTAAATCTTCCAGATCAGTTGTTATGAAATGGTTTGAATCATACACAAACACTGATAACTCGCCAGTGTTCTCGCTTGGATCGCCGAAGTATAGTTTTAACTTATAAGTTTCATCAGTACGGAAATATTCGCCATCACCAAACTCTTTCACAGACTTAAGAAATTCGTCGTCAGCAGCGTCGCCAACACCGACTATGAATGTTTTAATACCATCAGAGCGCGCTTTTTTAACAATTTCAAGTGTCATTGCCTGATCCTGTGGCACAAGTTTACCATCAGTAATAATAATAATATTTTTACTGCCTTTTGTTAGTCTTAGTGACTTGTGCGCTTTTTCATACGCAAACCTTACCTCGCTAAACCCGTGTGGGAACAACAAACTAATATCGCCTATTAAATCTGTTCGTTTAGGTTCAAGCTCACTCAGTCCAGATAATGTGTTAAGATAATAATTAGCCTCAATAAACGAAACTTTATTTTGTCCAGAAATACTGTTTATAATGTCAACTGCAAGTGATTTCTGCACATCAAAAAAGGTTATGTTACCTTTGATTTCATCTTTACTAGACGCGCCAGTGTCCATAACAATTGCAATGTTAACAATATCTTTTTTCTTTTTAGCTTTGCCAACTGAGACAGGTAACAAATTAGCTATCATGGACGTGTTATACTCGCCCCAATCATACGAATCTTTACCGCCTATCACAAACAACCCATTTTCCTCGTTCAAAAACGTGTCAAGTTTATCAACGTCATCATCTGACAAATACTTGCTATTAACATCATTCAAAATAACAGCGTGATACTTGTCAAGGTCTTTGTCAAGATCATCAGAAAAATCCATTGCATAGAAATCTTTGTACAGGTTAAAAAGTTCAGAATTTTTCCTGCTAACAAACAACACTTTAGGTTGTTTATGCACAGAAACTGTTTTGTAAAATATATTGTTTTGTTCAAAATGATCATTAGTTTCAAGTTCTGCTTTTATTACAGTTTCAGTGTTAAAAGATCTTTTTAATTCAATTTCTTTTTCATACTTATCATCGAAAATTAAAAAATCGTCAATGTAAACTTTAACTTTTTTCTTACCTATCTGGCCAACTTCGTTAACTATAACAGTAAAGGTGTTTTCAACGTCAGCAACAACTTTGCCAGGACCTTCAATTACAATATTAGCATCGTCATTATCCTGGTCAAGTTCAAGTGCGTATATTTTTGAATTAATAGTTGAAGCAAACAATGCAACATCATCTAAATCTGTACCAAAATTATTTTGACCGTCAGTAACTAATAATATGTTTTCTTCAGGTGATAAATGGTTCAGGATAGAGTTACCTAATGTTGTATAATCTCCCAGGTCCAGTTTCTGAATTTCTAATGGCAGGTTAACAGTGCTTAACTTATTTTCTGCGTCATTAAGATCATACAATTGCATTGAATCGGAGTTATCAATCAAAACTTTGATTTTTGTAATGTTACTTGCAGTTTCTGTATATTCAAGATATGGTGATGATAATGCTAATAGTAAAAACATGAAAAATATAAGTTTTGAAAAAAATATAAAGCGTTTCCTGCCTTTACTTTTTACTAGCCTTAGATCATCTTTAATATACTTTTTTCTTAGTAAAATAAACAGGATAATTGCAAGAGGGATGAGTCCGTATAATAATTCAAGCTGGTGAATTACAAAAACCATTTTAGACATCACCTCTTTTTTTAATTATGTATACTTCAAACAACGCAAGTAATATGCATAATATGATTAAGAAAGATAACATTGAAACTGTTTGTTTAATTTTTTTACGTTCATAATCTTCTTCAAGCATTGTATCAGATGTTAGTTCAGAGTTAAGGTTAGACTCTTCATTGTTTAGAAGGTTAACACCGACTTTTGTGTCATCAACTTTATACACGCCTGTTTGATCTGTCCTGGTAAAATCTTTAGAACGTCTACCATCAGGATCTTTTATTGAACCACCGTAGATTATACTACCGATTCCAAGATTAAGTTCTCTGAAATCTTGTTTACTTACTAATAAATCCAGGATGTTTAACCAGAACAATGGATATTCAGAACTTAGTTTGAATGAATTATGATTGTCAAAAATACCGTAAAATAATATGTTACCATTACCGTGTTTTGATAATACTATTACAGGCGAGTTAAGTTTATCATACGCGTCTGCAATAACTACACTATTATTATTTTTTAAACTGGTTTCATAATACCTTGAACTTAATCCAAAGTTAAAATCATTGAATTTATCAATGCCAGAGTTATATATGCTGACATCTTGGTTATGCTGGTTAATGATTTCAACTGAAAGTAATTCTTGTAACTTTTCTAAATCAAAGTTATCCTGCGCAGCTATTATTAATGAACTACCAGACTTAACATGTTTTCTTATGTCATTAATTGTTCCAGGTAATAGTTTTGAATATTCAATATTGTCCATAACAATAATGTCCTGGTCATCAATTTTGACTATGGGTGGTTCAACTTTTTTTATTTCTAAATTTTTAACAGAACTTAATGCTGAATATAAGAAACTAGTTTTTTGGTTTGTTATGAACAAAACAGTCTTCTGGCTATCTTCAGGAATTATAACATAAAGAAAATCATCAACATAAAAATCATCGCCTGTTTCTATTTCTATCTTATTTAATCCTGTTTCAATTTCAACAGTAAACTGTTTAACTTCGTTTGGTAGTAATATTAATTCTTCATCAGTTTTTTTAACAATGATTTTACGTTGTTCAGTGTCAAAGTTTTTAACGTCAGCAATTGTTTTGTTACCAGAAATTACGTGTTTTATTATTCCAATGTTACGCAACTGATCTTTTTTAGGGTTTATTAGTTCAACATTAAACCCTTTTGCCATTAATAGTTTTTTTGCAATGTTAAGATCTTTATTATTAGTGTCAGAAAAATCGCTTAATACCATAATGTTAGAAGTTTCTGATAACTCAGAAGCAATCATCATTGCGTCCCAAATATTGCTTAATGAATCACTTGGTTTAACAGAACTTAAGATCCTGACTGCGTTAATAGGGTTAGTTTGTTTAGCAATAATTTCTGGTGTGTTTTTAATTAAGATTATTGTGTTTCTTACACCAAGATTTTTCTTAGCTATATTAATATATTTTTCAAACAACATCTCATTGTTGTCAAGCGCTTTAGAACTTGCGCTCGCGTCAATCACAAAAACCATTTCTTTATTAATTTTTTTAAAGTTCAGTTCTGTTGTTAAACCTAGTGCAGTAAAACATAGTAATAATATTAGCAATAATTGTAGGAAAAATAACCAATCCTTGACAAACTTTCTAAAAAAAGATGCCATGTTTAAACGTTTTGTACTTTTTTCTAAAAAGATTAAACTAGGTATGATTTTTTTAAATGGTTTAGGCCGCATTAAGTATAGAAATGCTAACACTAAAAGTGACAAAAAACTGTACTTGCCAACGTTGTTAGTGATGTTAAACGATAATCCAAATAGATTCATAGAATTTTTATGGTGCACAGGGGTTTATATAGTTTACTTATAACGCCTTAACCATATTTTCTTAAAGAAAGGGACTGATAATGTTGATAATATAAATCCAATAGACGGAACAATTGCATTCACAAACGGTTTAGGTACTTCAGCAACAAAAAAGAACACGACAACAGTGATATATGTTAAAATTGAGATGATTAGTTTTCTGGCTAGACTCGTTTCCCATGCTTTGTCTGCTTCAACTTTTTTGTTACGTTTTTTAATGTTTTCAATTTCTTTTTCTAATTGTTTTAATGTTGTCATTAAATATATGAGAGAGAATTTGAATATAAAAAAGTTATGAAAAAAATTATAAATGTTCAACAGCTTTCTGCATTAACGGTAGAACAGCTTCAACTTCGTCTTTGAACATTCTACCTAATTTTGCCCATTTATACTCGCCGTTTTCCGGGTCAAGAACTTTTCTTGATAACTGTAATTTTGCAGTTCCTTCGTTATATGAAAATACGCCAACAGTTATCTTAGATGTTTCAAACTCTGCTGTCTCACTAAATAATTCTTTGTCTAAACTTTTGTCAAATGCCATTAATAATCACCTTGTGATTTTGCTTTATGAAATGGTATAAAAAGGTTTTGGTATCAGAAATAACTACAACCTTCAGGAGTATCATGTTTAGTTGCCATCTTCATATACTCTGGTTCATATATTTTAATAATCTTAAACTTTCCAGAAGTTGTTTCGCCATTATGAATAGTTTGTTCAATTATTAAGCAGTGTCCCCACTTGATCCATTTACCATCAATATACTGAACTAAAAATGTTCTAGTAGGCGGCAGAGGATATACTCTTGGTTTTGTTTTGTGAAACTCAAACAATCTACCTTCAAAATCTTCTAGCACGTAAGGAGTTTCCAGGTGTTTGTTAACATCCAGTTCAGTAGGAAAACCTTGTTCAGTAGAAATCTTCAAAGTGTCGTTAAGTTTAATCATTTTTTTCATTATTAATCACTTTAACTTATTAAATTCATCAACACTCAACCCTGCTTCTTTAATAATACAGTTAAGAGTACCTTTCTTTAGCTCTTTATGTAATGGAACAGTTAGTTTAATCGTTGTTTCATCTATAGATTTTTCTAGTCTAACATGAGATCCTTTTTGCCTTGTAGCTACAAAACCAATTTTCTTAAGCCGTTTAATAACTTCAATTCCTGAAACCACAGGCAGGCTCATACAGAAACAACCGCTCTTTCTCCAGTGTATGCAACTAACTCATTTGTATCTGCTTCAAGATACAATTCAATTGCTTCTTTAATGTTCTCTAAAGCTTCTTTCTTTGTATCTCCCTGAGAAATACATCCAGGAAGAGAAGGTACATGTACAGTAAACCCTCCTTCATCTTGAGGTTCCAATACAACTGTTACTTTCATAGTGTTTAAGATGTCAAACCTTTTATTTAAATGTGTTGTTTTCTCATTAAACATATCAAAAAAACATATAAATCAACCCTTTCTACCAATAAAGTATGAAACAAATCATTTTAGACACTAACTTTTTGCTAGTTCCATTTACATTAAAAATTGACATTTTCACAGAAATTGAAAGAATTATCCATGAACCGTACGAAATTTGTATAATAAATAAAACAATTGACGAACTTAATTCAATAATTGAAAACCAGAAAGGTAAACATAAAGAATCAGCGGGTTTGGCATTACAATTAATTAAAAAAAAAAACATAGTTATCCTCGAGCCAAAACACTTAAATATGACTGTAGATTCCAAAAGTCCTATTGTAGACGATATAATACTAAAAATCGCTAATGAAAATACATACGTCGCAACGCAAGATAAAATATTAAAAAATAAGTTAAAACAAAAAGGTATTAAAGTTATATATTCAAGAAATAAAAAACTGGAGATTAAAGATGTTCTATAAAACTGTTGTCAAAGATCATATAAGAGTACCGCCAAAATTGTTTGGTGAAGACGTAGAAACAGCACTTTTGAAACAAATTAAAGAGGATTATGAAGGGTTTATTTCAAAAGAAATGGGGATAATCATAGACGTGTCAACCATTGAAGATATTCAGCAAGGTAAAATCATACCTGGCGATGGTGCAGCGTACTATGAAACAACATTTTCATTAGTAACCTTTAAACCTGAGCTACAGGAAGTAGTTCCTGGCCAGATTAAAGACATGGCAGATTTTGGAGCTTTTGTTAATTTAGGTCCAATTGAAGGCATGATTCATATTAGCCAGACAATGGATGATTTTGTTTCATTTAGCAAAGATAAAGTCTTGCTTGGTAAAGAAAGTAAAAAGAATTTGAAGGTTGGTGATAAATGTCGTGCAAGAGTCATTGCAGTTAGTTATAAAGACATTACAAACCCAAAATTTGGTTTAACAATGCGGCAAAAAGGTTTAGGAAGATTAGATTGGATCCCTGAAGATTTAAACCCGAGTAAAAGTGGTGCTAAAACCCATGGAAAATAAGATTTTCCAGGGCCCAAAAACTCCCTTGGAGTTTTTAGGGAATCATAAATTTTTGGCACCTCCAAAAATAACTTTTTGAAGGTGAAAAAAAATAAAAATTGAAGATTGGATGTCAAAACCAGTAATGACTGCGGATAAAAACATGACTGTTAAAGAAGCAGTTGACATCATGGACAAGCATGATTTTGGTAGTATGCCAATAACAGAAAACGGTTGGCCAATCGGTATTGTTACTGAACGTGATTTATTAAGAAGATTATTGGCAAAAGAACTTACAACAAACAGTAAATTAAAAAAAATCATGACTGAAGATGTTGTAACTATTAACCATGACTCAGACATTGTTGAAGCTAGTCGGTTAATGTCAGAAAACAATTTCAGAAGATTATTAGTTGTTAAAGATAAAAAAGTTGTTGGTATTGCAACAGCTAAAGATGTTATGGAAGTATTGAGTGATAAAAATGGCAAAAGATAAAGTATGTAAAACATGTAAAAAGTTTGTAGAAGGTGCAGTATGCCCTGTTTGTAAAACTAACCAGTTCAGTACTGTTTACCAAGGTAGGCTGAACATATTAGACGTTAACAAATCGTTTATTGCACAACAAATAGGTATGAAAGAAAAGGGGAAATACGCAATTAAAGTAAGGTAAAAGGTGTTAATTAAATGGAAGTTATTAAAGAAAAAGATATGAAACTCTTGTCACGGAAAAGAGTAACTTTGATGGTAGAGAACACAGGTGCAACACCATCAAGACAAGATTTAACAAAAGAAATTGCTAAAAAGTTCAAAGTTAAAGAAGATATGATAGCTATTAAACATATTTATCAACAGTTTGGTAAAAATAAAACTAAAGTGTTTGTACACATTTATGATGACAAAGAAAAAATGGAACTGTTTGAACATGAAGATCTGTTAAAAAAACAAAAAGGCGAAGAAGTTACTAAAGAAGTTGAAGAAAAACCTCCTAAACCTGAACAGCAACAACCTAAGAAAGACGGTGAGGAAGCTCCAGTAGCAGAGGCTAAACCTGAAACATCTGAGGAGAAACCAGCAAAAGAACCTGCAACTGAAAAAAAACCCGCAGAAGAACCAGTAGCTGAAGAAGAAAAAAAAGAAGAGACTAAGGAAGAATAAAAATGGCAGATAAAAAACAAAGAAAAAACAGAAGAGTTGTTAAAATGAATGAAATGTACGACCAAGGTAAAGCTAAAAACCAAACCTGTCCAAAATGCGGTCCAGGCGTTTTCATGGCTAACCATGGTAACAGAAATTCTTGCGGTAAGTGTGGTTATAGTACATTTGGTGATTCAAAAAAACCTGATGCTCCAGTTGATGAAACACCAGTAGAGAAACCAGAAGAAAAAGCACCAGAACCTGAAAAAACAGAAGAATCACCTGTTGAAGAGAAAGAAGTTGAAGAAACTCCTGAACCAGAACCAGCTGCTGAAGAACCTTCTGAAGAAAAAGCTGAATAATTCTATTAATATTTTTTTAAATTTAAGAATTATCTTTTAATTCATTCTAAAAAAGTTTGAACTTCTTTAGTTTCAGTCTCGTCAGAATCAGTATTTGGTTGTTTGATTGGTTCAGCCTTCGAAGGCTTTGCCTTCTCTGTTTCTCCTCGCGGAGATTTTAGAACCGAATTATCTTCTTTATTATCTTTATCTTTGCTTTTTTCTTTCTCTATTTTCTTTTTCTTACTTGTAGCTTTCTTTTTACTAGTTTTTTTCTTAGATGGTTTTTTAGTTTCTTTCTTTTCTTCCTTATTCTCTTTACTTTCTTCTTCCATAGTTTTTTGAAATACTAACAGATCTTCGGTTGTTAACTTCTTTCTAGTCTTTATCTTCTCATCTACTTCTTTACTTTTTTCTTCTAAAGTTTTCTTTTCAGCTTCTTTCTTTTTTTCTTTAGTTTTAACTTTATGTCTTCTTAACTCGTCGTTAATATTATTCATTTTAACAAGCTTTTCTTTTAATTTATCATTAATCTTGTTAAACGCTTCTTTAGCTTCAGAAAATTTAGGGAATGCTTGTTTTTCTTTTTCTTTTAAATCATCAATTTGTTTGGACAACTCAATAATTTTTTCATGTTTTTCTTGACTATTCTTTGCATTATCCTGGACAGCTTTATGTGCATTGTTAGCGATTTTTCGTGCATCTCTAAGATGTTTTCGTGCAGTTTTAACTTTATCACTAATTTCCAGATATCCTTTAGCTTCACCAAATTCTTTTTTAAGCATGTTTATCTGTATCATTGTCTTTTTTTCTTTTTCAAAAGACATACCTTCTGTTTCAATCTTAAACTCAAGATCATCAATTTGTTTAGCAACTTTGCTAGGATCTCCTTTAAACTTTTGATTTTTTCTAATATTATCTTTCTTAGACAAGGATTCTTTGATCTCAATAGAATATTTTTTTATAAGGTCGTTGTTAACTTTACGTTCTTGTTTAAACTGCCTAACTTTTCGGGTATAATCGTCTCTTCCACGCTTTAAACCGCGTATCTCAACAATTATCTCGTTTATTTGTTTAGAATACTGATCTTTATCTTCATACATACTTTCCTTTTTACTGTTAAGCTCGTTTAACTCTGACCTTAGTACAGAAATCTCTTTCCTTAACACAGAAAGTTGTTTTAATAGATCTTTTACATCATTTGATGCCATGTAGTTTCACAATATAGTATCTTATTTGAATATAAAATTAAAAAAATATTTTAATTTAATTTTTATTAGCCGAACAATGATCCTAGTCCAGCTGCAGCTTCTTCCTCAGATTTACCTTCTTCTTTAGGTGGTTTATCCTTTGGTGCTTCGGCTGCTGGTTGTGCTGCTTCTCCACCGCCTGTTGCTGCTGGTGCAGGTGCTGCTGCCTGAGCCACAGGAGCTGCTTGTTGAACTGCTTCGTCAATATTAACGTTTGCAAGAGCTGCTACTAAAGCTTTAACCCTTGAAGCATCGACTTTAACGCCTGCTGCTTCTAAAACTTTTTTTAACCCAGCTTCATCAACTTTATTACCTGCTTTGTGTAAAAGCATTGCCGCATAAACATATTCCATTTTAATGTACCTCCGATAAATTATGAACTTTATCCAAACAGTGATCCTAACGCACTGGTTTCTTCTCCCTCTTTTGGTTCTTCCTTTTTAGGCACGTCATCTTGTTTAGGTTCCTCAGGTTTAGCTTCTTCTTTAACTTCTTCCTTTGACTCCTCAACAGGTTTTTCCTCTTTTGAACTTTTTTTTCCTTCATTACTTGGTTCTTCTTTCTCTTTAGTTTCTTCTTCTTTAGGCTGTTCTTCTTCAACCTTTTTCTCTTCTACTTTTGGTTCAGGTTCAGATGATGACATAGCTTCTTTAGGAAGGCTATTTGATAATGACATTACTTCAGCTTGCGCTTTTCTGATAATATCTTCAGTTGTTTCGTCAGTCAGTATACCTGATACTATTGATAATGACCGTGCTTCACTATGAGCTTTACTTAACATGATATTTAATGATTCTTCAGTTGGATATCCAACAAATACTGCTAAATTTAATGATTCTGAGTATGATAATGCAATTTTGCTCATGTATTCTTGTTCATCGATGAATAACACATCAGATGTATATATTGAACCGTTTTCGTACGCAGCTGTTAAATTCAAACCAATTTCCATTGGTTCAATGCCTAGTCTTGTTAAAATACCTGCAAGTTCACCGTCTATTACTTCGCCTTTTTTAACTGCAACAGCGTCTTCTTTTATAGCAAGTTTACCGCCTTCAACACCAGATTTAATACCGTACTTAGCTAACTGGCTAATGATTGGACCAGGTGTGAACGATGTTGGACCTGATTTAACAACAATATCTTTAGGCGCTTCTTGCCCTGGTTTAGCAGCCGCGCTTGACTTTGTTTTATCAAGGTCAGCGCATAATTTAAACGGGTTATCATTTGTAAATATTAATGCAGGCAATCCTTTGAAATGTTGTTCTAAATCAGGTATGTTTTGTTTTTTAGTTTTTGCAAATGCTAATTTTAATAGTCTTTTCTTGGTCATTCTTAAAACAGTGTTATTATCTCTTAACTTAGCACGCATTGTTTGTACAGTTTTAGCAGGTAAATTTGACATGTCAACTACACCAATAACAGGGTATTTGTCAATTAACTTAGCAAATTCCTGTACAGTTTGTTTCTTATGTTCTGCTACGTTTGCCATTTTTAATCTACTTTAACAGGTTTACCCATTGAAAATTTAACATACACTGATTTAACATTATTATCTCCCTGAGGAAGATGGTGTGTTAAATTACTATATACAAACTTAATATTTTCAATAATATCATCGTCACTTGAATCTTCATTACCAACAATTGTTTGAACTAAAGGAGCTTTTTTACCTGATATTTTAATGGTTTTTTGTAATTTTTCATAAATAATGTTAAGATTAGCGTTAGGAGGCACAATACAGCCAGCTTTTGGGTTAGGCATTTTACCTTTTGGACCAAACACACGACCGAATGCAGTTGCAATCTTCGGCATGATGTTAGCCTGTGCAACAAAATAATCATTGTTTGTAGCTAATTTCTTAGTAATTTTCTTGTCTTTAGCGTATTTGTCAAACTCAGCTTGCATAACAACAGTGTCCATGATTTTTTTTGCTTGATCTCCTAGTTCAGGACCGACTAATGCACAAACTTTTGTTTTTTTACCTTTTGGCTTAGGAAGTTCCATGAAAAATTCTACCTGGTGTTCAGGTTTTTTTAGATCAAGATTCTTTAAATTAACAATAAAATCAACACTCTGCTTAAAATTACGTTTAGAAGATTTTCTTATTTCAATAATTGCGTTTTTTAATGATTTCTCGTCCATTTGCTACCCTCCTACCGAAGTAGTTCTTGGGATTACTACAGCATTGGAATAAGAGGACATATTTAAATATAACTGCTTTTTGGGCTTTGCACAATAATTAGCCCTAAGCAGTGAATATTTGTGCAGAATTAACCATATAGTTTTGTTATTCCTGCTAAATCTCCTGTGTTTAGTGAAGTTTGTACACCTGTGTAATAACCATACATTACTTCATCTACACACTCACTAGTATAGAGATCATTCAGTCCTGCAGCATGACCTAGTTCATGAAGAACAACTGTGTCTAAATCATATCCTTTTCCTGGGAAATAATCAATATCATACATTATATCATATTCATAGATATTTTTTCCTTGATACCAGATTGCTGTTACTCCAATTACACTTGGGTCAGAATAATTTCCATAAGTGATGCCATTAAATAAATCATATTCTCCCCACGGATAATATCCGGAATGACCATTACCAAAAATCTGTGTAGAAACAGCGTTATTCCATACTGAGGTAGCCCAATTTGACGAACTAAGGAGATTTAAATCATTAGACCAGTAATCTTCTACCCAGTTCCATTTTGGCTTAGCTCCTGATAAGAAATCGTAACATGCTGTGTCTTTTGGCTCATCATCGTCGCCGCCTTTTTTACAATCACTAGGACAGTTTTTCCAGTTTTCTTTTTTTTCACAAATTAAGTTTTCATTACATGCTGAAAATACTCTTTCCATACTTTCTGCTCTTGTTATAAAAACAACTTTTTTTAATTCACTTGCAGGTGGTTGATAAGGAGCAAAACCAGGTTTTCCACCGCCAACGAAAACTGCTATTGTCATGATTAATATAAAAAGAAAAACAAAACTTAGAAACATTATTTTAACTGCAAAAAATGGAAATATAATGCCTGTTATAATAGCAATTATTATAAAAACACCGAAAAATTTCTGAACAAACTTTTCCATTTGTTAGTAAATATTTAATTAGATTATTAATACTTTTGTTTATCAATAAACAGCGGATAATAATTGTTAAATCGTAAATTATAAAAGGAAGCAAAAATAGGTTTGTAATTTATGAATGAAAAAGATAAACTTGAACTGGTTAAAATAATATGTAGGACAAAAGCTCCAGTATGTAACTGGACAGATATGGAACAACAAATGATGAAAGGTGGTACTTAAAAAATGGAAAAAATGTTTCTGGATAGTAGTCTTCCACTATACGCCGCTGGAAACATTGGTTATAGATGGGCTGTTAAAGTAATGAAAAAAGTATCAATTGATAATACTTTAGTTTACACAGACACATTATTTTTCCAGGAAGTTATTGACTGGTTCATGTTTCATAATAAAAGAGATCATGCTCAAATAGTGTTTCATTCATTACGAAAGATTGTAAAAAATGTGATACCTCTTAGTGTTAATGATTTTGAATTAATGATTGACCTTTCAAAAAAATATTCTTCACTTTCACCTAGGGCATTAATTCATGTTGCTGTAATGAAAAATAATAATATACATAAAATAATAAGTACTTATTCATCTGATATTGATGAAATTAAAGAAATTAGAAGGATTAATTTAATTGAAGAAGTAAAAAAATGAAATCTGTAGTTATTGATTCAAACATTCCATTAATTGCTTCAGGTCAAATTGGAGAAGCTTTAGCTGTTATTATTCTTGAAAAAATTGCTAATAATAAAATAAAGGGTATTACTGATGTATTATTTATTGAAGAAATACTTGATAATTTTAGTTATCTTAAAGAAAACAATATTGGAAAAATAATGTTTAAAAGTTTTAAAAATATAATTAATAAAATTTTACCATTAACTTTAAAAGATTTTGAATTATCTAGTCAGTTATTTTTATCATATCCAGACATTTCACCAAGAGATTTAATACATGCTGCGATAATGATAAACAATGATCAAAAAGAGATACTTAGTATAGACGGACCAAAATATCATAATATAAATCAAATAAAACGTAGTTCATTCCCAGAACTTTTAAACCAATCAAGAGCAATAATTCAAAAAGGTGAGAAGTAATGAAGTTATTCTTAGACCCTAACTTAATAGATTATGCATTAAAAAGAGGTGCAATCTTTGATAAAGTGTTAGATAAAATATCTCAATTAGGTGAAATGTATACAGATGTAAAAGCACTAATGGAAGTAATATACAGGTATCATTTATTAAATGAAACAAAACTTGGATATCAAAGAGCAAATGAAATTAAAATTAAATTAAATGTTCTTAATGTAAATGTCGAAGATATTGATAAACAAGAAAAACTAATGGAACGATATCCAAATGTTAAACCAAGAGAATTGTTACATGTTGCGGTTATGCTTAATAATAATATAAATAAAATAATTTGTTCACCTGATTCAAATTATTCAAACATTGAAGAAATTCAAGTAGAACCTGTACTTTCAAAAATAATTAATTTATGATTTTTTAGATTTTAAACGTTTTTTACCTGCGTTTGAACGTGTTAATTGCCAGTCACTTGGCTCCATACCTAGTGCATTAACTACTCGAGTACGTAGATTCATGTACCCAATTAACTGTACAATATCAAGAATATCAGGTTCTTCCCAACCAACTTTTTGTAAATTTGTTAAATCAGACTTTGTCATTGATCCAGGATTTAAAGTTAATTTTTCAACATATTCTAGCATTGCATATTCTTTATCATTAATCGGAGCTTTACGCCAATTAATTTTAAGTTGTTCAACTAATTGATCGTTTTGAGTATCATTTCGTAAAAATTCTGCATGAGTTAACTTACAAAATTCACAGTTAATAAGTGCGGAAGTTACTGTTGATATCATTTTACGTTGTGCAGTTGTTAAGTTAGATTTTTCACAAAATAATTGATGTCTAAATTGTGAAAGGTATAACATAGCTTTTGGGTTAAGGCTATGTAACATGTAAGGTCTAAGCGGTGGTCCAGAAGCTAATTCTTCACTTCGTTGATTTTTTATTTTATCATATATTTCTTTTAACTCTCCGGTAGCTTCTTTATCAGAAATTATTTTTATCCATGTCATAATTTTTTTACCTCACTTTTTAAACTTGTAACCCCCATTTTTTAACAGTTAACTCTTCAATTTTTTTAAAAATTAATTTTTCAATAACTAAACCTATTATTGCAATTATTATAATACCAACAAAAATATTATCATATTTACCAAATTCGCTCGAAGTCCATAAAAACCATCCAAGTCCTTTTGCATTAAAAGTTAACATCTCAGCTGCAATAATAACCCTCCAACTAATTCCAAACCCAAGCTTTAATCCAACTAATGTAAACGGAAAACTACCTAAAAATATGATTTCTTTAATATATTTATATCCTTTTAATCCTAAACTTTTAGCAGCTCTAATATAAGTAACATTAATATTTTTTACACCTGTTAATGTGTTATAAAAAACACTAAAAAACGTGGAAAGTGCAACAGTAAATATAAGTGCTTTTAATGTAAAACCAAACCATAACAATGAAAATGGTAACCATACAATTCCGGGTATGGGATATATTGCATCAATAAGAGGTGAGACATATTCTCTTAAATTATTACTAACCCCGCAAATCATTCCAAGAATAATTCCGCTTAATGAACCAATTGCAAACCCAATAAACGAGTTAAACAAACTAACAAGAGTATATTTTAATAATGTACCTTCTAATAATAACTTTGAACCTGTTTCAAATACACTTTTTGGTGAAGGAAAAAAGTAATCAGTGAAAATGTTAAAAGTTGAAATACCTTGCCAAATAATAAAAACAAATAAAAAAGAAATAATAAGTTTTAGTTTACGCATTGTCCAAACGAGCAATCAACTAAATCGTTAAATGGTACATTTGTATCTACTAAACCACTCTTTTGCATAACACTCACTAAATTTTCTGTTACTGATTGACTTACTGGTGCATCAAACACATTACTGCTTAATTCAACCTTAATTTCATCAACTGTTTTTTGTATACCATTGTTATTAAAATAATCAGCCATTATTTGATAAACACTTTCTTTATCATTTTTAATTACATTTGTTCCTTCAACGTGTGCGCTCACTATTTTTTTTAGAACTTCTGGATTATTTTTAATAAAATTATTAGTAGCAACTAAATAAGTAAGTGGATAGTCTCCGTTATTATATATGTCTTTGTAACTTATAGCTAGATATGCACCTTTTTTTTGTACTTCGCTTGCAATTGGTTCAGTTGCTTCCAGGCAATCAATTGATTTTTTTTCTGTTAATGCTAATACTTGAAACGGTCTTTTTACTTCAACAATATTAATTTCACTTACTGGTAAATTAGCTTCGTCCATTGCTAAACTTAACACAATAGCGTCTGAGCTGGTTACACCGTGTACACCAACTTTTTTACCTTTTAAATCTTCAAGCGAATGAATACCTGGTGTCATACAAACTAATTGTGTACCACCATTCCCGTTTGTGGCTAATATTTTAGCATCAACACCATGTACAATTGGAGGTATTATAGCTAGACCCATGAACGCAACATCAATTTCACCTGCACCTAGTGCAGTTGACGCTGCACCTCCGTTTGGAAATGCCATTAATTCATAATCAACACCATGATTAGTTAATATTCCTTTGTTATGAAGAATATGAATTGGAGTATGCGCTAAAGTTAATTCAATATAACCAATCTTAACTTTACTTTGTTCTTGAGAATTATTTTGTTGCGTACAACTACTTAACACTACTAAAAGTGTTATCAATGCACATATCAGTATTTTATTTTTATACATTTATCACCCACCTCAATATTTAATCTAATAATTTTCTAAACTTATTAATCTTATTAATAAATTTTTTGTTAGTTCTAATTTTAGGTACATTATTTTTTTTATTGTAGATTACTTCACCGTTTTTGTTAAGTAATATTATTTTTGTACCAAGAAAAACAGCTTCTGAAATATCATGAGTTACAAAAATAATTGTTTTTGAAACTTTATTCCAGATTTGTAACACCATTTCTTGAAGTTGTTCTCGCATTTGACTGTCTAATGATCCAAACGGTTCGTCCATTAAAAGTATTTCTGGGTCCTGAGCTAATGTTCTAGCTATTGCAACACGTTGTTTCATACCACCAGACATTTCACTGGAATATTTATTAGAATGACCTCTTAACCCTACCATTGAAAGATATTTTAATGCTTGTTTTTTTTTGTTATCACTTTTAATTGCTAGCATTACATTTTTAAGCGCTGTTCGCCATGGAAACACTGCAAAATCTTGAAAAACCATCCCGATTTTTCTACTTGGTTCTTTAACAATTTTATTATCAACATATATGTTACCTGACGTTGGTTTTTCAAACCCTGCAATCATGTTTAAAAGTGTAGTTTTACCACAACCACTTGGTCCAAGAACACTTACAAATTCTTTTTTTGAAATAATTATTGAAATATCTAAAACTTTTTTTCCATTAAATTTCTTTGTTACATTTTGTAATTCTATCATTTTAACTCAGTTATGTTTAGAACTTTTCCTTCAACAAAGTCTGGGTTTTTAAGACCTATCAATTTCATTATAGTAGGATATTGATCAATATGGTTTATTGGTTCTTTTATTTTATTATTTTTTTTAACACCTTTTATTCATAATTGGTTGATTTATACTAATATAGTAGCATTATTTTATATATAAAGATTGTGGAGTTTAGTTAAAGATCCTGTTGTATAGGATTTTTTGTGCAGAAATTGGAATAAATGTGCAGAAACGAATATTTGTGCAAACCCTGTACACGAAGACACTAAAAACCACCTCCGAAATGAATTAATAAGGATTCAGATATTGGATAAAAGACGTCTTCTGGATCAAATACAATTTGATTAGTTATGTTATTTTCTTTGAGAATTTTTTCAATAATTTCTTTCTTAAATGGAATTTCTTTATTGTTAACAAATAATTTAAGTTCTATAGATAGTGATGACTCAACTATTCTTACTTCTAAGGTTGTTATTTGTTGGTTTATTTTATTGATAAGTTCCTTGAATTTTTTGAAATAAAATGGATATACAGGATCGCAGTTGTAAGAACGCTCGTCTAAAATATCCATATTTTTTTTAATTAACATTAATGCATCTACTATGTGGTGTGAATATTCTTGATTAGTTTTCATTTTGTTATTACTTATTAGTTATTACATTAAAAATGTCAAATATAAAAACTCTTTTACCTTTTTTTCCACAAAAAACAACAAATTTAAATATATAACTTCATTATTAAGTAATATATGATTAAATTAGACAAAAAAGATTACAGAATCTTGTTTGAATTAGATAGGAATTCAAGAATCTCCATAAACAACCTGGCAAAGATAACTAGGTTATCAAGAGATGTTGTTTCATACAGGATGAAACAATTAGAAAAAAAAGGTATTATTGAGAAATACATAGCCATAGTTGATTTTAGCAAGTTTGGTTATAAGTTTGTTAGATTATACTTAAAATTACAAAATACAACACCAGAGATTGAAAAAAATATTATTGATTATCTGATGAAATCTCATAATGCACTCTTTATTTTCAAGAGGGACGGTGATTATGACTTTTCTATTAGTTATCTTGTAAAAACCCTTCAAGAATATCAAGATGAATATGAAAAATTCCTTAAATTATTCAGTAAATATTGTGACAAGAAGAATGTTGCTGTTTTCTTGAATTATGTGCATTTTAATAGAAATTATCTTGTTGATAAAGAACATCATGATTTATCTTCGGTTTCTACAAGTGCTGCTCACGAAGGTAAATATGATTCAAAAGACATAGAACTTATTAATTTGATCAAAGAAAATGCTAGAATATCTTTACTTGAATTATCTAAAAAACTAAAAATAACACCAACAGGAGCTAAATACAAACTTCGAAATCTTGAAAAAAACGGGTTTATTGCTGCTTACAAATTAAAATTAGCTTCACATAAACTTGGTTATGAATATTATAAAGTGTTTTTAGAACTTGAAGACATTAATATACTACAATCAATTAAACAATATTTAAGACAGCATCCAAATATAATTTATCTTAACATTTTAGTAGGAGGTAGTGATGTTGAATTTGGAAGTGAGTTCAAAAGCCAGGAAGAATTCTATAAAGTAATTGATGAACTTAAAACATTGTTCCCTGAAAAAATAAGAAGATATTTTTATTACAAATCTTTGAAAATCTATAGGACTACTTATTTCCCTGATATGGTACAATAACATAGATAAGAATCCTTATAAATAAGTTATTAGTTCTTTTTAAAATAGAAGTAAAATGGCAGAAACAAATCCAAGAGTTCTTATTGTTGATGATAACACTGAATATGTTAATGAACTTACACATTATTTAGTTCCCGGTCAACTGCTAAAAAGAAAAAATATAATTCGCGTTGTTCCAAATGAATTGAATGCAGAAACCTTTTCTAATTTAGGAACACTAGATGTTATTGTTCTGAATGCTAGACTTTGAGGAGATTCTAATAGGTCAGCCGAAGTTCTTAGAATGATTTGTCAGGATACGGATTACATAAAGAGAACAGCAGAGGGTCTTATAATAAAACCAGTATTTATTTATGATTCTGAATCAGATCATCCAGTATACGATCCACAAAACAAAAGATCTGGGTTTCAGACTGCTGTTTCTCGTCACAGTATAGGTTCGAAGTTATATAATTTATTATTAGGTGATGCTCTTGACGTATCAGTCGGAATTAAAACTTATTTAAGAGACCAAATAAACAATATTAATTAACTACTCCTAGCACACTGATGCTTACATTTCTCACAGTATAGAATATAATAAAGATCTTCGCCAATATGCTTATTAGACTTAACTGTCATAGTAGCATTGCACATGGGACACTTTCTGTTCATGTTACACCCCAGACTAGTTAAGTGAATTAAATATAAAAATGTTTTCACAACTTTTATATACCAATTATTGATTAAAGAATAATAACTAAGGAGGGAATTTTATCATGAAAGAGGTTAAACAAAAAATTGAGTCAGTTTCTAAAGAATTAAAAAAAGTTATTGTTGGCCAAGAACAGGTTATGAAACATATTCTTGTAGCGATATTATGCGATTCTAATGCATTACTGGAAAGTTATCCAGGTCTGGGTAAAACTACAATGGTCAAGATCATGGCAGACATTATGGATCTAAGCTTTTCAAGAATACAAAGCACACCTGACTTAATGCCTACGGATATTACTGGTACGTATGTATTAGAAGAAAAAGATGGAAAAAGAGTGTTTAGTTTTCATAAAGGACCTATATTTGCAAATATTGTTCTGGTAGACGAAATTAACAGGGCAACGCCTAAAACACAGTCTGCATTGTTAGAAGCAATGCAGGAGAACCAGGTTACGTTAGGAAGAAACACGTTTCCGTTAGAACAACCTTTTTTCGTTCTAGCAACACAGAACCCGATTGAGCAAGAAGGTACATACCCATTACCAGAAGCGCAGACAGACAGGTTTTTGTTAAAAATTAAAGTTGACTATCCAAAGTTTGAGGATGAAGACTTAATAATTGACAGATTTACAGGTAAAAAACCAATTAAAACAGTCAGTAAAGTGTTTGACAAAAAAGTTATTCAGAAATTTCAACAGTACACTAGAGAAGTGCCAATAGCAAATGATCTTAAAAAACGAGTACTGAAAATAGTGACAATGACAAGAGAGAAAAAAGATATAATTGAATACGGTGCATCGCCAAGAGCGTCCATGGGTTTAGTTATGGCAAGTAAAGCTAATGCAATACTTGAAGGCAGAAACTTTGTGAGTAAAAAAGATATTGAAGAAATGGCTTACCCTGTATTAAGACACAGACTAATCTTGAACTTTGAAGCTGAACGAAAAGGTATGTCAACAGACGATGCTGTCAAAGAAATCTTAAGTAAAGCAAAATAAAAGACCATGATTGATACAAGTTTTTTATCTCAGTTAAAGAGATTCCATGTTATAATTAATAAAAGAGTTACAAGTAGTTTTATAGGTTCTAGGAAAAGCACGTCAACAGGCCAAGGTTTAGTTGTAACAGACTTTAGACCGTACGAGCCAGGCGATGATTATCGTGCTATAGATTGGAAAATCTATGCAAGAAACGATGAATTTTTTATTAAAAGATATGAAGAAGAACGTAACGTAACCACGCATGTCTTACTTGATTCTAGCAAGAGCATGGATTACGGTACAACTAAAACTAAAAAATTTGAATATGCAGCAATGTTAGCTTTAGGGTTTGCATATTTAAGCGCAAGAGATAACGAACATTTTCATTTATCATTAGTAAGCGATACAACAGACTCGTTAAGAGCAAAGAGAAGTTCTAACCAGGTTTTGGGATTTTTGCATTATCTTAACAAAGTAAAGTGTAAAGGAGTAATAAATTTTGCAAATGAACTTAAGAAATATAAAAAAAACATGAAATCTAAGTCATTTGTTGTTATTATATCTGATTTCTTGTTTGACATTGACCAGATTAAAGAAACACTTTACTTGTTTAAAAACCACAACTTGAAAGTTATTCAAATATTAGATAAATCAGAAACTAACTTTAATGTGTATGGATCTGTTATGCTAGAAGATTCAGAAACAGGCAAAAAACTTGAAACTTTTATAACAGAGCGTAAACGACAAGATTATAGAGAAAAAATCTATGATCATATCATGAACATTGAACAAGAAACATTAAGCGCAGGTGGTAAATTTTTCTTATTTTCAACACAACAACCTTTATTTGAAGCTTTTTATAAGATTATTAACACCTAAGTTTTATTTCTGTATCATTAATTCGTTCTTAAGAATTCCGTCTCGAACACTAACAAAACCATTGAATAAAGCGAGTTCATATTCTAGTCCTTTAATAATACGTTGTAAACACTCTTTTATTTCTTCAATCTCATCACTTTTTTGAAGTTTTTCAGTAATCTCTTTTATTACTTGGGTAAACTCTTCTCTTTTACTATCATATTCTTTTAACTTATCTAAGAAAACTATTGCTCTTTTATCATGGGTTTTTATGTAAAATTGATTTGTTTCGTTCATTAAAAAAATAAACTGCTCATTAATATCATTAAACTCTTTAGCTGCGTTGTTTAGGTGAGAAATTGCAGAGTCATAGTTATTACTGTTTATGTCTGTTAATGCAGAGTTTAAGTCATTAATAGTGTTTTCAATCATACTTATTTCGTATTTGTTAAGGTCAGAATATTGTTTTTCTTGTTTAATCTCACCAAGTTTATCTTTAACTTCGTCTGCTTTTTTAATACCTTTTTTAGAAAATATTTTTAGTTTTTGTAATATGTTATCCCAGTCCATAGTTTTATATTTATAATTCTGGTATAAATAATTTACTTTTTCTCAGCAATTACTTCTAAATATGTGCTTTTGTTAGGTATAGCACGTTCTTCCATCATTATTATATTAAAACCTTCTAACAATGATTCAGCGTATTCTTTGCTAAAGAAATGTCTAATATATCCATCTTCATCAAACATATCCTTTTCGATCTCTTTTCCTTTGCCGTATTCTTTGTCATTAATAGATTTTACCTGAAACATCAGTAAACCCTCACTTTTTAATACACGTTTTATCTCTGATATTACTTTTCTAGTAACTTTATCTGTGAAATAGTGTAATCCTAATCTTGAATATACAAAATCAAATGATTCATTTTCATAAGGAAACTCTTCAGAAATATCCATTACCATTGAAGTTAAAAAGATTTCATAACGTTTTTGTATGTCATTAAACTGTTTAATAGCTTCACTTGAGTAATCTAACGCAGTAACATTCATTTCTTTATTATGGAAAAATATTGAATCTGCGCCTTTACCACAGCATAAATCAAGTACTTTTGCTCTTTTTTTCAGTTTCATGAAATTAAAATAGCATAACCGTGCAAAATCTGTTACTCTATTGTATTTACCTATAGATTCTTTATGTCTATCTTCCCATATTACTTTTTTTAGCATGTTTATTCCTCACTTTTATTTTGTTTATTTATCGTCTATGAACTTGGATAATATTACCCAGTCTTTGTTATGATAATCATTGTTTATATTAGCTTCAACTCTATAACCGTGTTTTTTGTATAAATATAACGCATTTGGCATTAATCCAGGACATGTTTTTACACTTAATTTATGACATTTTTGTTTTTTAGCTATGTTTTCCCAAAATTGTAATATTTTATGACCTATTTTTTTGTTTCTATACTCACTTTTTAATACCATATTGTCGAGGTAAGCGACACCACTATACGTCCATCCAATAATAATGTCTATTAATTCCTCGTTATGAAGGATTTTGTATCTATATTCCTTATATTTCTCTTTAATCCCACCTTGTTCTTTATAGAACTTTTTCCATTCTACCTTAGAAAACTTATCAGTTTCTCTTTTGTTACCTTTTACAAATTCTATGTCCATATCCTCTCAATAAATCATATTATTTATTATTGTTTTTATTTTCTATATGGAAATAAATATTAATAACTCACTTTTGTTTTAATGTTTTGAAAAAATTAGTCGAGATAATCAATTAATATAATTAAATATAATGTCGACAAGATATAATTCAGAATAAATTAATTTTTTTATAAAATGTCGACTAAATTATATATAATATCTTCAGTGAAATTTTTTCAATAAATTAAAAAATATACAATTATTCTAAAAAAGATTAAATGTTTTAATCAATAATTATAATAAATAAATTTATCTTTTTCAAAGAAAAAGATTATGGATGAATCATCTCTGCTTCATTGTTTCAGAAATTTTTTCTTTTTTAATTGAATTTTGCAATTCTTTAGCATATTTTAGGGTTAACTCAAGATTATTTTTTACTTTCACAGCAGCTTTTTCAAACGCATTTTCTACAGTAACACCGTTTAACTTATACCCTATAATTACCTTACCTTCGTATATATAAGAGGTTTTAACAACAAGGTCAAGATCAATCCATCTTTTAATATAATCATACATAGTTTGGCGTGTAATACCAGCTACATTTCCCATTTCCTCGACGGTTAAAACAGCAAGTTCAGGCTTTTTTTCTTTATTAGACAATTTAGTACGTTCATATAACTCAATTAAAACACGATACATTTGATCTGTAGAACCTACTTTTCTTGGTGAAAGGCCCATTCTATTAATAATAACAGTAGCTAACTCTTTAGAATCAGGATTCATTGAACTTGGTTCAGTATTTGTTAAGTAAAAAGCACGCCTAGCCATAATAAACACCTCTATTTTTACAATGTTCATTAATATTTACTGCGTTTATATATTTTTGCATTATGCCGACAAGGAATTCTAAAAGGGGTTTTAGGGGGAATTCCCCCTAATGAATTAAAAAATAAGTTTTTTCTGCTGTTTTTCCCTATATAATCGATTAAATTCTATAATCAGAATCAATTTAAAGCCTATTTTCTTAGCTTTTATTATCAAATTAACCATAAGTATTACCATAATACCCCTATTTTTTGTGCTTTTTCCCTGTTTTTTTTAGTTTAAAATATTTTCGGCATTATTCCGTTTTACTTATCTACCAAAAAAATGGCAAATTCTGGTATTATGTCTGCGGTGTCGGAATTATGTCATCCTGTTTGGTATTTTGCCGACAAACTAGTTTATCCTATTTGCAACCAATAAGCCGGGTTAAACAATACAAAAGTATGGTTGGAGGGTGTTTTAGGTAAGTTCTACTGGTTTTGTCGGTATTATCTCGTTTGGTTACATTAGTATACATTTTATGTGTTTTTTTGAATAGTAACTTTTTTTTACTTTTTTAGCATCAATTTTATTGGTGATTTATTATGTCTGTTGTGAAAATTGATATCATGGAAATCCCATTATTTTTTTTCTGTTAGGGATTTCCAGGATCCCAAAAACAGCATTATCTGTTTTTGAGGATGTGGGCTGATAGAACAGAAGAGATGAAAGAGCAATTGATTAAGAACGTGTCTAAAACTGTTGCTGATACTATTAACACTCCTATAGACCATATAACTGTTATTATTAATGATGTACTAAAAAAAGTTATTAACTTTTTTTGTATCCTAAAAATCCCCAAACCTAGGATTTTTATGATTCCAAAAGTAAATTGGGGCTTGGAAGGAAATCAAGCTTATAAACTATAGATTATGATATATTTTTTATAGTATATTTATTCTAATATATTTATTTAAGTATCTATTTTGGTAAATTATATTTTTCAATATAGAAAATAATTAAAAAAGTGTGTTAATTTTCATTAAATCATTATTTTTAATTATTGCTTAAATATTTTAATCATTCAGTAAATCAATTTATTTTATCAATGATTAAATATTTTAATCTTATACTCAATTTTAATAAAATTTATATAGGAAATACACTATGTTTTCAATAATGGTTGATTTGAAAAACAAAAAACTGAATGAACAATTAAAAAAACTAAAAAAACAAAAGATTCCTTCAGTTGAAGAGATAGAAAAAGGGAATAAAGAGCTAGAAAAAAAAGAAAAAACCTTTTTAAAAAAGTTTTTCAGACGTAAAAAGAATAAAAAATAAATACTAATCTTGCTTATTATACATCATGTCAAGTATTGATAGGAGTGTTATTTTAGAGTTTGTTAATAGAATCTTCTTAGAATATAGTCCGCAGTATCATCATATTAAACAGTTAGCAGAGAGAGACGTAGGACAAGAACTAATAGACGAGATTAAAGAGTTTTTAGAGAAGCGAAAAAAGATACAGATTCAGCCAGAATTGCAAAAAATATTGTTTGAAGACCCTTCTAATGTGAGTGATGATGATATTAATAGTATAGTTGATGCATTCATTAAAATGCGGTCTGATACAACCTTAACAGAAATAGAAAGAAAAAGTATTGACGACATATTAATATTGTTTAACCAATGGATAATGATAGGTAAAGGTCAACAAGATTCAGTTATCCCTACAGATATTTTATCAGATATAGTGAGTGAAAATCCGCAAGAAAGCCTAGAGCAACAAATTTTAGAAAGCATACAACCTGAATTTATGAGGGATATACCAGGTTATCCAGAAAGCCAAGGAAATATATATAGCGGCCTTAACAGAGACGTTTATTCTTCTTTAGAGCAAAGGGATGTGTATTTTGGAAGCCAGAGTGAATCTAACCCGTATGTTGCTGCTAGAACAGATGGTGGTTACAAAATGCAGACTTGGGATGGGTAAATTATTTAAACTACATTAATTAAATTACATTCTATGAATCCTGAAGATCTTAAGAATATGACACCTCAGGAAGTTCTTGAGTTACAAAAAAAGAATTGCATCTTCTGTAAAATCATAAACAAAGAAATACCAAGCCATGAACTTTATTCAGATGACAAAGTTGTTGTTATTTTAGACATTAACCCAGGTGGAGAAGGGCATTGTTTAATTTTACCTAAGGACCATTACCAAATCCTGCCACAGATTCCTGAACAATTAATAGGTCATTTATTCACAATTGCTAAAAAAACATCAAGATCATTGTTAAAATCTTTAGGTGTTAAAGGAACATCTATTTTTGTTGCAAACGGTGCTTTAGCAGGCCAAAAAGCACCTCATTTCATGGTGCATGTTATACCAAGAAAACAAGGTGATTTATTATTCCAAATTCCAAAAGATAGTGCTGATGAAACAGAATTAGAGTCTGTAAAAGCCAAACTAAGTTCGTATTTATCAGGTAAACCTGTTCCTGAAGAAGTTCCTCAAATAGAACATAAAAAAGAAGAAGCTAAAACAGAACCTGAACTAGAGAAAAAAGAAGATACAAAGGAACAAGAAGAAAAAGACGATGTAGACAAAGAAAATAAGAAAGAGGAAACACCAGAAGAACCTAAAAGTGAACCGTCTAAAGACAATGTTAATTTAGATGATATAGCGGGTATGTTTATATAAGAATAAAATGACAGATTGTGACATATGCAACATATTGAAGAACAAGGACGTGTTTAAATTTATTTACGAAGACGATCTATGTTTTGCTATTTTACATGAAAGTCCAGCAGTTTCTGGCCATACATTAGTTATTCCTAAACAACACACACCAATTATTGAAGAACTAGAAGATAATGTTGTTGAACATTTGTTTAATGTTTGCAATAAAGTCTCAACGTCAATATTTGAATCATTAGGTGCTTTAGGTACCAATCTAATCTTAAACAATGGTTTGGACGCAGGCCAAGAATTACCTCATTTAGTTATTAATGTTTTGCCTAGAAAAGAAAATGACAGTCTTAACTTTGAATGGACACCTAAACAATCACCTGAACCAGAGCTTAAAGCAGTAATGTCCAGAATTAAAACATATTCAGATCTAATTTTCGCAGGTAAAGACGAACTTCCCAAGGTTAAATTTAAAGAAGATGAGGAAGTAAAAGAAAAAAAACCTAAAAAAGAAGAAGAAGATTATACAACTAAATCATTAAAAAGAATGCCTTAATTTTTATTTCTTTATTGATTCATATTTAGATAAAAACGCAAACAAAATTATTATACCAAAACTTAACCTTAATAATCCTTTAACCATAGTAATGTCTAAAAAAAGTAATGTGTCTAGCAGTGTGGTTAACTCAGATAAAAAATATAAGCCGCATGCTACTAAAAAATAAACCCAGATTGAAGATTCTTCTTTTTTATGTTTTTTAATAATTAAAAAACCGTATACCAAAACAACTAGTATAAGTAAAAGATTAGAAATCAATAAAGTTCCTTCAATAAAATTTATCATTTTTTATTAACTTGTTGCAGCAATGTTAGCGTTCCAAGTAACTGATCCGCAATCATTTAATTTATCTAAAAATTCTGCGTCAAACTCAAGGTTTGGTTCCACACACGTAACAATATCATGAAGAGTAATTTGAGGACTGATTGTTACTTTTCCAATCTCAGATGAACTGTCACCAACACCGCCAAACACAAAAGAGAATCCACTCAAACTTCCTTTTGTAAGACTAGCAGATGCGTACGTAGTTGAGTTAAACCCATCATCTCCAAGAACAGTAACTTTAAACCCGGATATGTCTCTTTGTCCAGTGTTTTCCATTAATAAAGTAACATTTCCTCTTGTTTGACTGGTTATGTTTGTACAGAATCTATAAACACTATCTATTTCAACAAGGCCTACTTCAACGTCAACACCACATTCTAACAAATCTGACTGAGTTTCAATACTCTGGATTTGTTCTTCAGATAATCCTTGGATAACAACCATAACTGCTGCACCAATAGAAACAACGATCATAACCAGTAAAACAGTAGCAATAAGCGGAGAGACACCTTTTTTGTTAAACATTATTTCACCTTTTTTTATTTATATAGTTAGACTAACACGACTATATAAAGTTTTCGCTATGTTCTCGTAGATATCCATAAGTTTTTTAAATCATCTGAGTTTTCTTTGGTGCTATGAACGGAGTTATTGTAAGTTTCAGGCGTGGAGTCAGGACACAGAACACTAAACAAATGATTATCCAAGTAGAGGGTGTTGATTCCAAAGAAAAAGCTGAAAAATTAGTTGGTAAATCTGTTAGCTGGGAAGCTCCTGGTAAAAACAAGAAAATTCTAAAAGGTAAAGTCTCAGCACCTCATGGATGTAAAGGTGTTGTAAGGGCAATTTTTGAAACAGGCATGCCTGGCCAATGCCTAGGTAAGAAAGTTAAAGTTGAATAACTATTTATTCTGGAAGTTGAGTCCTTAATTCTTGTAGATATGGAAATACACTTCCTGGTTCGTAATCATTTAAGGCTTCTTTTAACATTGTATCAGACTGTGTTTTCCAATTATGAGGCCATGTGCCAACAGGATAAACTCCGTTTACTATTTGATTAATAAAAGCTGTTGTTCTAATTCTTAGAGTCTCATCGTAAGTTTCTAAATTATGTATATCCTCCCATCCTAATCTGATTTTTTCTTCTCTATTTGCTTCAGATCCTGAAGTACAATAGAAAAAATACTGCAGTGTTTCCTGATACTTTTGAGGTGCTACATCAGCAAGATGATGAATGACCACTATTAGTTTACTTAATTCCTCTTCAAAAATTCCTTTACCAAATGTATGTTCCATCATATAAAGTGCATCTAACCTTTGTAATCCTCTTTTTTCAAATCCAATTGTTTTTGCCTTGTCGTTTGCTAGAAATGTTGCATAACTAATTAATGGCCAAAATACATCTCCGTCAGTTCTATTTTCTTCTGCAGAAAAATGATTCATTATAACTGAAGCGTACGGTCCCAATGAAGTAACAAGATCTCTAACAGTTAGATCTTTATCTTCAAGCATTCCTTCTAAAAAAGTATTTATTCCTTCCCAATCTTCAATTTGAGTAACTCAGCCATAATATGGTCTGAGAGTTCAGTATAAGTCATTGCAGTCATATTTTGTTGTTAAGTTGTTTTATTTTATAAATCTTTCTATTTCATAACTACTATAAAGTAACAAATTCAGTTCTTTGATTGTGATTTGTTAAAGTCCGTTTAATCTTATTCTTCTTAGTTAATTCAGAAAATGTGTTCATTGCAAGATCATCAGTATTATTATTTTTGCTAATATGTGCAAGAAAAACGTGTTTTAGTTTTTCAGTTGCATTATCTTTAACCAGTAAACCAGCGTCAATATTACTTAAATGGCCTTTTTCACCTAATATTCTTTGTTTTAAATGATATGGATATCTTCCATTAATTACCATGTCAATGTCATGGTTTGATTCTAAGACCATTGCATTTGCTTTTTTAATTACATGCTTAACATGATCATTTGCTATTCCTAGATCTGTAAACACGCCTGTTGACTTACCATTGTTTCTTACGTGATATCCAACAGGATCAACTGCATCATGGCTAATAGAAATTGGATTAATTTGTAAATCATTTAACTCAATATTATCTTTTTTTATAATATTAACATGCTCTAAGTATAAATTAGCAGCATTGAATGTTTTCCTGTTAATAAAAACAGGAATTTGATGATTATTACTTAGTTTTTCTAAGCCTTTTGTATGATCAGTGTGTTCATGTGTTATGAAAATACCGTTTAACTCATTAGGTTCTTTACCTAGTTCATCTAAATTATTTCTTATTCTTCTTAACGACAAACCCGCATCAATTAATATAGAAGTTTCATCTGTTTCAATATATGTTGAATTACCACTGCTACCAGAAGCAAGAACACATAATCTCATACAATTAACCCTTTGAAAGAAGGTATAAATAGTTTTTGGTTAAACACTTGTAGAACTAATATTGTCTGTTTTACTTATCCTAACAATATTCTGCACATAACTTTCCATTTTAGGTTCATGGCTAACAATAATTGTTTGTTTCATGTTCAATTGTTCAAGAACATCTCTCACTCGATCTAATTGCTCAGTTGAGAAACCGTCTGTAGGTTCGTCTAATATAATAAGATCTTTTGTTTTTATTACGGGAATTAGATCATTAATGACTTTGTTTAATGCTAACCTGTAAGCTAGTGCAACAGAAGTTTTTTCTCCACCACTTAATGAATCAATTGATGTTTCATAACCGTCTTGAATAATTCTTACACTAAACTCATCATCAAGATCAATGTCAATATCGTCTATTAATATTGAGAACCATTCTTTTAGTAATGCATTGAATTCTCTGTGAATAGATACCATAATATGTTTTTCCATGTTTGACATTAACTTAACAAAAAATGTTTCAAACCATTCCTGCATCTGGCTAGTATTCTTTATTTGATCTTTTATTTTACTCATATCTTCAAGTTTTTTGTTAATGTTAGAAATATTGTCTGATAATGACTTATTTTCTTGGTTTAATGATGCTAACTGAATCTCAACAGTTTTTTGTTTTTCTTTGACAGACTCTACTTTTTGTTTCTGAACTTCATATGTTTCTATAATCTTAGAATACCCTTGTAATGTTTCTTTTAGCTTGTTTAGTTCTAAAAAAGTTTTAGTGATAACTTGATCAATTTTCTCTAAATCAGAACTATAACTTTCTAAGTTTTTGTTGTTTTGTTCGTTTAATTCAACAAGGTTTTTCTTTTCTCTATACTTTAAATTATTGTCTCTTATTTTTGTTAATTGAGATTTATGTTCAGTTATTATCTGTTTTAATTCAGTTTCATCAACAGTCTTTTCTTGTTTTAATTGTTTTTTCTTTTCATAAATTCTGCTTAATTCTTTTTGTTTTTTAATCAAATCATCTGATACTGAGTCAAGCCTTGCTAATTGTTCTTTTTGTTCAGAATATTTATTTTCAAGTTCTGCTAAACTGTCAAGGTTTTTATTTATAGTTTCAATATTAAACTTTATTTTGTTTAATAGTTCTGTAATTTTTTGCTTTTTTTCTTGGTTTTGTTTAATAATTTGTTTTTGTTTAAATATAACCTCAACCCTATGGTTTGGCGTAATGTTTTGGTCACATGTTGGACAAACTTCAGCTGCTTTAATTGTGTTAATTAATTCATTTGCTTCATTTTCTTTAACAGAATATTTTTCTAATCTGAGGAGATAGTCTTTTTCTTTTCTTAACATCTTTTGTAATAACTTTTCTTGATCAGGTCTTATATCTAATCTAGTTTTTAACTCATCTAACTTAGCTTTTATCATAATTGATTCCTTAGATTTCTCTGTTAATTCATTTATTTCTTTTTCTAATTTTGTTAACTGCTCAGAATAAAGTAAATTCTTTTCTTTAAACGAAGCTTTTTGTTTAATAATCGTAGAATATTTTTCTTCAAGTTCTGTTAGTTTATTTTCAAATTCTTTTTCAGGTTTTATTTCAGTTACATCAGAATATGATTCAAGTTTTGCTTTAATTGACTCAACTTTTTCTTTTGTTTCATTTATTTTTTTAACAATATCTTGCTTAGAAGATGTTTTTGTTTTTATCAGCAAATCTTTTAACTCAACTTGTTTTTTTAATTCATTATGTTTTTCAATCTCTTGCTCATATTTGTTTAATTCAGCTTTCTCATTGTCAACTTGTTTTTGAACTGTTTCTAATTCAGTCTTATTTGTTAATATTGATTCATTGAGTTTGCTTAATTTTTCTTTTAGCTCAGTTTTTTCTTTGTCTAACCCTGTGTAAGATTCTAACCTAATATTGTAATCTGACTGTTTTCTTTTAAGTTCTCTAATAAATAAAACAGAATTTTCTTTAATTGTTTTGTACTTATCTATTCCAAACACTTTTCTTAGTGTGTCTAACCTAACATCTTTGTCTTCAAACAAGATTTGTTTCATCTGCTCTTGTGCTGTATAGACTGTATAACGATAGATCAATGACTTTGCTCTTGTTAATAATGACTCAGGATAACCAAGTATATGAAGTAATTTAGCTTTTAGTTCAACAGGTGTTCCTTCAAACTTCCTACCGTCAGTAATTAAATAACCAGATTGTTGACTGACTGCTGTTTTGGTTCTTTTTAGTGTTCTCTTTATAATATATTCTTTTTCTTCAATCTCAAACTTCAACTCAACAGCGCCATCATTAGTCCCATGTCTTAGCAATGAACTTCCTGTTAAACCAGAACGCATTATACCAAAGAACGCAAATTCAATCGCTAATAATATTGTTGATTTACCAGAGCCAATATCACCGCTCAGTAAAACAGACCCTTCAGGAAATTCAATGTTTTCACTCACGTAACTCCTAATATTCTCTAACTTCAACCCCCTAAGAATCATATTGTTTTGATATTTTGTTTATATAAAAAGATATTTGTTAGAAGGTTTTTCCAAAACAATTTTAAATCACTTTTTTCTTCCTTATAAGAATGAGAGCTATTATATTACATTGCTGGGGCGGTAACTCTGAAAGTAACTGGTTCCCTTGGCTAAAAAAAGAACTAGAAAATAAAGGTTTTGAAGTGTTTTGCCCTGATCTACCAGACTCGCAAAACCCTAAACAAGACGGATGGTTGAATGAAGCAATGAAATTAGAATATGATGAAAATACTATCTTAATAGGCCATTCACTTGGAAGTGTTTTAATAATGAGGTTATTGGAAAAAGTAAAAGTAAAAGCAGTGTATCTGGTAGCAGGTTTTGATGAACATTTAGGTATTCCAGAAATAATGAACTTTTTCAAAGAACCCTTTGACTATGAAAAAATAAAATCAAACACAGATAAAATTGTCATGTTAAGCTCTGACAATGATCCTTACATTCCATTAGAACATGCACAGGAACTTTCTAAGAAACTAGATTGTGGTCTAATAATTTTTGAAAAAATGAACCATTTGAGTAATGGTACAGGGAACAGAGCTTTTCCAGAATTATTAGATTTAATAACAAAATGACATTAATAAAAAAAACAAAAGCACAGTATACAAAAGTTAAGCAGTTAAAGCTTACCTCACCTTTAATATCAAGAATATTAATTGGTCTAATCCTCTTGTTTATTGTTTCATTGTTTGTCAAGATTAAACTAGTAATTTTTCTAGTGGTTGTTATTTTTACTAATATTACCATGGAAAACTTTAGGCTGAGAGCTAACCTACCAGCAGACTTTGAATTATCCACTTTTTCAACAGTTTTAGTAACAATAGCTTTTGGTTGGAAATGGGGTTTGGTTACTGCAATATTTTCAAAATTAATAACAAGCATAGCAACAGGAAATATATTAGCAGACCATTTTTTTATGATAATGATGTACATACACGCTTCAATTTGGGCTTCTGTATTTAGGACAGTAAATGTTTTTGGTTTGGGTATGGTAATAGTTACAGTAAATTGTATAATCTTTTGGTTTATATCTAAGAATGTTTTAGGATTAGATGTAACTTCTAACTTATCGTATACAAGTACAAACTTTGTAGGTAATTTCTTAGTGTTTTCAATATTTAGTGAGATAGTGTTGAAATTGTTGATTTAGAAATTATATCTTATCAAATATTTTCTTAAAGAAATTTTTACTAGGAGAATCACCGGATATTTTTTCAAATTCTTTTAGTAACTCAATTTGTTTTTTATTAAGTCTAGCTGGTGTTTGGATTATAACACGTACTTTTTGATCACCTTTACTAGATCTGTTTAAATGCGGCAATCCTTTACTTTTTATTTTAAATATTGTATGAGTTTCTGTTGCACTAGGTATTTTAAGTTTAGCTTTACCATTCAAAGTTGGAACTTCAATTGTATCTCCTAAAGCAGCCTGTGTAAACGAAATTGGTACTTCAATGTATAGGTCGTCACTGTGCCTTTCAAATAATTTATGATCTTTAACATGAATCACAACGTATAAGTCACCTGTCTGGCCACCTTTGACACCTGCCTCACCTTCACCTGGAATCCTTAACCGCATACCATCTTCAACACCCGCTGGAATGTTAATTTTTATTTTAGAATTGTTTTGTACCCTTCCTTGACCTTTACATTTAGAACACGGATTTTTAATAACTTTACCTTCACCCTGACAAATATTACATGTTGTAGTTGTCTGAAACATTCCAAACGGTGTTCTTCTAGTTCTTGTTACTCTACCTGATCCGTTGCATTGTGAACATGAAGTAATGTCTGAATTAGACTTTGCGCCTGATCCTTTACACTCACCACATTTTTCTAATCTTGGCAAAATAATTGTTTTCTGAATATTTTCTGCCACTTCTTCTAATTCTAGTGTAAGATCAAATCTTAGATCAGAACCTCTATAATGTCTTCTTCCACCACGTCGCATACCACCGCCGAAAAACATGTCAAATATGTCGCCAAAATCAAACTCTCCACCACTAGCTCCAAAATCTCTAAAATCAAACCCGCCAAATCCTGACGTGTCGGCTGTTCCAAACCTGTCGTACTGCGCTCGTTTTTCATCATCGCCTAACACTGAAGCAGCTTCATTTATTTCTTTAAACTTATCAGAAGCATCATCTTCTTTGTTTAGATCCGGATGGTATTTTTTAGCTAATCTTTTGTAAGCTTTCTTGATCTCATCCTTTGTAGCGCTTTTGTCTACTCCTAATGTGTCATAATAATCTTTGGCCATGATTCTCTAAAGAAAACCTATTTGTTTTAAAAAGCTTACTTATCTTTCCCGTGCGCTTCTTTAATAGCATCTTCAACATGTTTTAGAAAACCGTCAATTTGTTCATAAGATTTGGGTTCTAAGTAAGATATCATTTTTTTAACAAAAACAAAGATAAGAAACAGAAAAACAATCGATACAACAATCGATACAACTTTGACAATTGTTAAATTTTCTAACAAATTTGAATAAACAAGAGTAATAGTAACGTATGATATGTACGCAATCACGAATTTAGTTGAGATCTTATACCTAATATCTGTAGATAATTTGTGTAAATAATCCAGAACTCCTATACCCAGGCAAAATAAGGTATAATAAGCTACTAAATAAAATCTAATAGTATTTGGCATAGATATAACATAACTGAACAAATTAAAACAAATAAAAACTAAAAAAATTGTGTTTTCTAAAGACTTATGATGGCCTATGCCAACTCTTGAATATTTTTTAAAATACAGTTCTGTTAATAATACTGATAACAATAATGGAATAAGAATCCATAACATCTTTGGAAATATAACAGGTGCATAAATAAACTGGATAAACACTTGAAATAATTCTTGGAACATTTGTTATCCTCTTTTTTGTATATCTAAATTGAGCTGGAATATAAAGGTTACTATAATAAAAAGTACATCATAACAGGCAATATTAAGCAACCCATAGCGTGGTTTCTTCCAATACCTTTCAAAGGTGCTATCAAACCAATACAAGTTGAAGTAATCAAAACAATCATACCTATCCATCCGTTAAGGAATAAACACATACCAAACACAAATAAGATGATCGTAATAACTAACATTTTATAATTTACTTTTACAATTAATTTTGAAAATATTTTTGAAAACCATAATGTTAGAAACACAGCAATTGATCCTGCCAATAAAAAAACAACTATTAAGATTAAAAAAGAACTGAAATCAATTTCTAATAATTTACTTATGACTACAATCGTCCCATCTTTTGCTTTGCCTAACGTGTAAAATGTAACTAAAGAAAATACAACACTCATTGTACCCATTGCACCTACCATTGCTAAATAACCTTTATCTTTGACATCTTTGATAACTTGGTTGGCAACAACAGCACCTTGTGCTGGACCCAGACCTGGAAAGAATTGAATTAAAAAAACTGCAATTGAACTGCCTAACACAGCTTTTACTAATTCTTTAACTTTTAATTTAATTATATTGTCAATCTGTTGCTCAGGTATCTTTGTGTTTTCAAAGTAGCTTAATAATAATCCAGAAACACCGAACAGTCCAGATAATAAAGGAAACAAAGGTTCATTAAGGTTAGGTATTGAAAAAACAATCAATCCTAAAGTACCTGATATCATAAACAAGAAAAAGTTCCAGAACCTATTCTTATCTTTCAATATCATGTATGACATTAATAATACTAATATGTAAATCAAATAAGGTTTGAGCAGAGGGTATATCTTATTCGCTGTTAACATAAATAATGGTATTAAAACTATAGCAACTATCATTCCAATATAAGTTCCTAAGATTGTTATTTTAACTGCCTGGTAACCTTCTCCTCTTAACAACATTTTCTGGCCAGGTAATACAGATAATGCATTTTCATTTTCAGGCGCTCCTAAATATACTGAAGGTATAGTATCAAGAAACGAGTGCACTACTGATAATGATATAATAAAAACCGCTAATGATAAAGGTTCCAAATGTTGTAATAAAAAGGGTGATAATGCAAACAAAGTTGTTGCAACTAAGTTTACATGGATGCCCGGGGTTAGGCCTGTAATAATACCAATAATAACACCGATTAGTAAAACAACTAGTATTTCAAAAATCATATACAAGAAAATTAATCAGTCAAATTTAATAATATTTTCTATTGAATTATTCTTTTTCAACTTTTTTCTTATGATCACTATACTTTTTTTGACATGCGCTACAATAGTAACTTTTTATTCTTCCTTGTTCAACAACAAACCTTTTTTTGCAAACTCTGCAGAATCGTATTTCTTTGTAATATCTCATTGTTTTCTATTATATTTTTTTCAAAAATCGCATCAAAAAAAATTAGTTAGTAGTTTTATCAACAAGTTCTGATACATACTATGAATGTCTTCTCTTATATAAATGATTGCTTCTTCTTCCAAACCTGTTATTTCTTCTGAACTTAGGTTTCATGCTTGGAACAAATAATTTATCTACCTTAGGAGTTTCTTCTCTAGGAATGTCAATATTGTTATCTCTTAAGACAAAGTTAAAGTTATCATAATCTCTCTCTGTTAATAATGTGATTGCTTTACCATTCTTACCTGCTCTTGCAGTTCTACCTATCCTGTGTATGTACTGTTTAGGTTCTCTTGGAACATCGTAATTATACACGTGACTAACATCTTCAACATGTAACCCACGGGCAGCGACGTCAGTGCATACTAAAACTTCTTTTCTACCTGAATGAAACGAATCCATTGTTCTTGTTCTTTTTGCTTGTGACAATCCGCCATGAATAGGAATTGCATTGATACCTTGCTTCCCTAAATTCTTAGCAACATAATCAGTTATCCGTTGTGTATTACAAAATACCATTACTAATCCTGAATTGTTTTGTTTTAGTAAATGTACTAACAAAGAAAATTTCAGGTTTTGCGGTACTTGATAATATACCTGTGACAGTTTGCTAGCGTCAACTCTTGATTCAACTGAGATTTTTGTTGGATTATTCATATGCTGATGTGCAATATTGTGTATGTCAGAAGATATTGTTGCACTGTATAACAAAGTTTGTCTTTTTTTAGGACATTGGTTCAAGATTTTATCAACATCTTCAATAAAACCCATGTCAAGCATTCTGTCTGCTTCGTCTAATACAGCAATCTTTACATTACTTAAATCCAAAGTACCTCTTGATAAATGGTCTAATACTCGGCCAGGCGTTCCCACAACAACATCTGTATGTTTTAATTTCTCAAATTGTGGATTAATTGATACACCACCGTAAATCTGTGTTATGTATAATTGCTTGAATTTTGCAAACACTTTCAGTGCCTGAGTAACTTGTTCAGCAAGTTCTCTTGTAGGTGTTAAAACAATTGCCTGGACACCTTTCTTTGGTTCAACTTTATGTATGATTGCACTTGCAAATGCAAGTGTTTTACCACTACCGGTTTTACTGCCGGCAATGACATCTTTACCGTTTAATATAATAGGAATTGTTTTTTCCTGTATTTTTGTAGGATTATTAATCCCTTGTTTTTCTATTATTTTTAATAGTTGGTCATGAAGACCTAATTTTTTAAAATTATTCATTCTATTACCTCTTAAATAAGCTTATTATGAAACAAAAGCACTGCTCTTGCAAAGAAAAAGTCACGTTAATATTTTTTTATAAATGCCAACAACTCCTTAAGTTCATTTGAACTTGAGGATTGAAAATCATTTCTGATTTTCATATGCTCTTTCTTTTTGGCCTATCTTAAAGCTAGTGGTAAGTGGTTTTATATAAATGTATGTATTTGACCCGTAACAGAGTGTTAAACATCATATTTAAATTAATTCTTATTGGTTATAATCAAAAGGGTGACTTTAAATTAAAGAATACATTAAATTCACAAAACCAATTCCATTCTTATTCATAGAAAAAGGTGAAATATTTAGAGTATACTATAATGGTAAATGTGAACGGTTTATTAAGATAAATAATAAACGATATAATGTAGATAAAAGAAAACATTTAGGTTGTATGGAACTAGTTCAAAAGTAAAATTTAAACAGGATCAACATGGATAAAAGCTTTTTCAATTTCATCTAATTCTTCAATTCTTCTCTGCACAGCTTTTCCTATGTCGTGCGATGTTCTAGTTGTAGCTTTTTCATCAACTTCAACATGAATCTCAATATTGATTTTACTGCCAATATAATGCGCTCTTACTTCATTAATACCTTTCACACCATTAACTTTTTTAGCAAGTTTAATTATTTTATCCACCAGTTTTTTAGACGGTGCTTTTCCCATTAAATAATCAATGTTTTCAATCGCAATCATGTATCCAAAATAAAATATGAATCCACTAATAACTAAAGCAGCAATATCGTCAAGTTTATGATATCCAGATATTGCTCCAACCACACCAAACAATGCAATAGAACTTATTATAACATCATTTCTTGAATCAATGCCTGTAGCTTTTAATGCAGGACTTTTCATTGATTTTCCTTTACTAATAAAAAACTTAGCCATGAACAATTTAGTAATAATAGTTATAACCAATACAATAACTGCACCATATCCAATAATCTCTTGTTGTGTTGAAAATAATCTAACAATAGATGTTTTCGCAACTTCAAACCCAAGTATGCCTGTTAATATCGCAACAACTATACCTGCTATTGGCTCTGCTCTATGATGGCCGAACGGATGTGTGTCATCAGGTTTTTTCCCTGATACTTTGACAGAAACATGAATTGCAATTGAACTAATAATGTCTATGAATGAATTTAATGCGTCAGAAATTAAGGCCATGCTGTTAGCAATTAATCCAATAACAATCTTAGCAACAAACAAACAAGTGTTCAAAACAAGACCTATAACCGAATATTTTTCTCTTTTTTTCATATTTTTATTTTAAATCAGCGTATCTTTCAAGAAATTTTCTAATCTCGCGTTGTTTAGAAGCTGATGTTTCCATAATTGCCACAGATTCGACAAACGTGCTGCCTTTGTAATCCTTATCTTCATGTAACCTGTTTATGTGGTCTTCATACCTTGTTGAAATTAAAGTAAGGATGTCATCTTCAATTTTTTTGATTTCTATTCGAGTATTTCTAGGTAGGTAAGGAAAACTTTCCTTTATTTTAACCAAGTTTTTGCGTAAATCAATAAATATTTTATCAACTGCTTCAATTGATTCATATGACATATATATACCTTTTTCAAAAAGATCTCTAGAAACATCACATAAATCCTCTCCCAAATCACCTAACTGTTCAATTGCATTAGATATCTGGACAAGTAAAACACTTTTTTTTGCTTCAACTTTTGTCATGTCTCTACTAGACACAGTAAGGATTGCGCTTGTGATTTTATCGTCTAGAAAATCGTTTAATGCTTCAAGTTTTTCTAATCTCATGAAACCTAATCTCTTAGGATGTTTAAACATTTTAATTGCTTGCTCATAGATCTTGATAGTGACATCTAATGAATGGATAATTTCTAGTTTAATATTCTTAATAATCTTCATATTGTTTTCAGGTAATGGTTCTTGCAAGTGCTTTGACCTGAACAATATTTCTTCTTCTTCACCTGGCACTAATTTTTCAACAAACTTCTTGAATGGTTTAATTAAAAACAAGAATATAATTAAAGTAGTAATGTTAAATATCATATGAGCATTAGCCACTTGTTGGCCAGTTGGTCCTCCGATATAATTAATTATACGAACAAATACATTAAGTAACGGAAATACAATTATTGCTCCGCCAAAATTAAACAAGAAATTTGCTATACCAACACGTTTTGCGTGTAAGTTTAAATCCAAAGATGCAACCCATGCTGTTGTGCTTGAACCAATGTTTGCACCGATCAATAAAGGAATACCCATTCTTAAGTCTATTAATCCGTTCTGAGCTAAGACAACCACTAATCCTGTTGTAACTGAACTTGACTGGACAAGAGCTGTAAAAAGAAAACCAATGGACACTGCAACAAATACATTAGAAAATCCTGAAAAAAATCTAAGTACATCTGGATCATTTTGAATAGGTGTAATATTATAAGAGATTAACATTAATCCGTAAAAAACCAAACCAAAAAAAAACAAGGGTTTTCCAAGAAATTTATATTTGCCACCAAAAAACTTGAACAAAAATCCTATAATGATAAAAATTGGTGCAAATGATGTTAATTTAAACGCAACTAGTTGAGCAGTTACTGTTGTACCAACGTTTGAACCAAATATGATACCTAAACTTTGACTAAATGATAAAAGGCCCATGTTAACTAAACTGACAGTGATGACTGTGGTTGCTGAACTTGATTGTACTATAGCAGTTACTATAGCACCTAAAAAAGATCCCTTAATAGGTGTACTTGTAACTTTTCTTAATAATACTCTAAATTTATCACCTGCTAACTGCTGGACTTCTTTACTGAAATTTTCAATACCATACAAAAAAAGAATTAATGCAGGTACTATTCCAAACAAAATCTCAATATTAACCATTATTATACTGTAAAAAACTTGCACTTTAATTATTTTTTGTAACTAAATATTACTATTATTAAGTGGTAAAAATCAAAACATTTATAAAGGGTAATGTAATTATTAATTAAAAATGCAACCAAATTCAGACCCAAACTGTCCGTTTTGTAAGATTGTATCAGGAGAATATCCTTCTAAAGAAGTTTATAGTGATAGCAGAATAAAATGTGTTCTAGACATTAACCCAGCTACAAAAGGCCATGTTTTGATATTTCCTAAGAATCATTATGCAATCATGCCTGTTATCCCGCCTGATGAGTTTAAACATTTGGTTAAAGCAACTATTAATATGTCTCAAGTCTTAAGGTCAAGGATGCTTTCTTCAAAAAATAAGATTTTTATTGCAAACGGTGGTGTTGCTGGCCAGCAAGTTTCTCACTTCTTAATACATATTATTCCTGAAGACCTGCATAATTTTTCAATAGAACATAAAGAAGATAAAGATGATGAAATCTATAAAGCTTTGAGAAATAATTTAAATATTATGATGGCTAATCATAGTAAACGAGAAGGTAAAAATATCTTGAGCAATGAAACTGAACATTTGTTTGAAACTGATGAATTAATTGCTACTATACCTAATAAAATCGCTTCAAAAGGTCATATTAAGATTAAAGCTAAAAATAAACACACGTCAGTTGAAGATTTTTTTTATTTAGCAAGTTACAGTGCAACTGCTGTTTTTGAATATTTGGGTGCGCATGGTACAAATATTATAATTGATGAATCTGATGAAAATTTAACAGCACATGTCATACCAAGGTTTAGCGGCGATAACCTGAACTTCTTATGGACGCCTAACAAAATGGATGAAATTGAAATGAATAAAATACAGAAATCTATTTCATTTGGAACAATTGGTATGTCAGTAAATGATTTCCCTGTGAAGCCTGTTATTGAAAAAGATACAGTTGAAGAAAATCTTGATAATATTAAGCCAATGTCAAATAACAGTAATTTTATTTCTGATAAATTGAATGGAAAATAGTTATCTCCTCTAATCGATAGATTTAAAAAAAAGAGAATATTTAAATATTCTAATTGTAATTAATGATATTTAGAGGAGGGTTATACTATGAAAAAATTTTTTATGTCTGTCAAAGATAAAGTTAAAAACTGGGGCTTTGATGAAGATCCTGATGAATTTGAAGAAGAATACCTTGAATTAGATACAACTGTTAAAAAACCAACATCATCAAAAGTTGTTGTTAGACCATTTGTTTTAGAAGATTTTTCTGACGTGAAACCAGTACTGGATTCATTAAGAAGCGGGTTTACTGTTTGTTTAGTGAACATTAAGCCTTTGAAAGATAAAGATCTTGTTGAACTCAAGAGAGCTATTAACAAACTGAAAAAAACAACAGACGCTACTTCTGGTGACATTGCTGGATTCGGTGATGATTATTTAATCGTTACTCCAGGATTTGCAGAAATTTACAGAAGTAAAGATACTGAAGAGACTGAAGTTTAAAGAAACATTAATATTATTCTTTATTATTTGTTTAACTATATGAGAAAAGATTATATTCTATTTATCATATTACTTGTCTTGATCACTGGATGTAACAATCCAGATCAAATAGAATACAAAAACATTACAGGTGAAATAACAGGTAACCAAGTTCTTACTGGATATTATTTAGTAACAGGTGATGTTATTTTTACAGATGATGTTTATATCAAAGAAGGAACAGTATTCAAATTTCTAGTCCAGGATGATCAATCAACTGGAACAGAAATACCTGCAGATGGCTACAATGACAATGATCCAACCAAGTTGTTAGAATACGATGAAATACATTCAAATTTCATAGTAAACGGTAAACTAGTAATAAACGGAACAAAAAATAACCCTGTTATTTTCACATCAGCTGATGAAAATCCTAACTACGCAGACTGGATAGGTATATCTTTTAACAAAGATAATAGTCTAATTCAATACGCAGAAATTGAATGGTCTAGACACGGGATTGCACCAGGAACATACCAGCCAAACACTGTTATAAAAAACAATAAAATAAAACACACGTTCTGGGGTGCTATTTCATTGGGAAAGTCGTCTGCACAAGCATATAATAATAATATTGAGGACTGCGGTCATGAAGGAATTGATGTCCAGGGTAATGATCCTATTATTGTTAACAACATTATTACAAACTGTCACACTGGCATTGTTGTTTTGAACGGATCTCCAATTATTATGAATAATATTATGAATAAGGTAGGTGATGGTATACATGTTACAGAAAGCGCAAATCCAAAGTTACAAAATAATATAATTAAGATTGCGCCAAAAATTTCTAATAAACAATGGTGTTACAATGAGTTTGCATATAATATGTTTGGCTCACCAGGAAATTGTTCTTAACCAGCCATCTTAAAAAAACTCATTACAAAGAACGCGATTGTCATTAAAACAAGTGAATGTTTCAACCCGGCTGTTATGTCGCCTTCTGACATTTTACCAATAATTACACCTGCAAAGAATCCTTGGATTAAAGATAACATCATGAAAACTCCCCTTAAGCTTGAGAACCATCTGCTTATAGTAATAACAAAATTTTGTAAAGTGTCATATTTAATGTTAACGGTCATTACAATTGAAGATCCGCCTCCTGCACCACCCATGCCTGTAACAGCTTGACCGCCTATGCTTGAAAATAAACTGCCTTCTCCTTCTCCTCCCACTAAATAAGGTACTAGCATGTTCTGGACAACTATCATTACACCTATAAATATAAAGAATATAATATAAGACTGTATAACTTGAGAATGTATGCTTGCTCTACGTTGTTCTTTAATCTTTTTAATCTCTATTAATGACGCAGTAATTGATCCAAGAACATCTTCCATGTTACCGCCTGATTGTTCAGCTTCAATAACAGTTGCGATTGATCTTCTGATTACATCGTTGTTTGTTGCGTTGCTAAAAAATAACAGTGCTTTATGCACAGGTATTGCCCATTCAACCTGATGGCCTAGCTTACGCACGTACGGGCTTAAAGCACCGTAATCAATCTTTGAAATGTGTATGATAGCTCGCGACACTGGCATGCCTGACTTAATAGCACCTGTTAGATTCCTGACAAAATCTAAAAACCTAGTTTCGATTTCTTTATGTTTTTTATTTTCTGCAAAAAAGTCTATCCACACCTGGAACCACGCAACTGTAACAGCAACAATAATTAAAGGTATGAAAAAGCTTGTTTTCATAAAAACAGCAACGTCTATTAGAAAGATTATAAACCCGATTGCAATTCCGATCAAGTATTGTTTTTTGAATTTCATTGTAATTATATCATATCTCTGGCTGGTTAAGTTCTAAAAATATAAGGAATAATAAGTTCAAGGCAGGGATAACAACATACGTTCCTATTGTTATTATAGTGTTAACACTCATACCGCCTATTTTACCACCTAGTACAGATACAAGTGATAAGGCAGTCACAAAAAACAGAGGTGCTGCAATTAACACTCCAGTGTAAATGTCTGAATATGTTCCTAATGATTCAACGTATTTCTGCCGTTCTAACCTGTAGTTAAGTAATGATTCAGCAGATTTTTGGCTCAGGTATTGTTTCAGGTCACCGCCTGTTTCAATGGTTGACACAAACCCGTCAATAAACTCTTTGAACTGTTCACTAGGTGATATTAGTGCAACAGCTTTCAATGCAGTTAATATGTCATAACCAAAAAAATCTATGTAATTTGTTACTTTTTCGATTTCTAATGAGATTTCGCCATATTCGCGAGAGTTTGAAATTAACTTGAACATTGTAGAAGGACTAACTCCAGAGGCAATCACAGACGACATGTGATCAATTGCAAAAGGTAAGTTAGTGTTAATGGAACGTTTCCGTGTACTGGCTTTCATTTTTGGATAATAAAAACCCATCCAGAACGTGAACCCAGAAGCTATAATTGTAAAAAATATTGTTTTTAATAAAACTAAAGCAAAACCAGTTTTTTGGAAACTGAAAAATAATATGAGTAGTGGGAAAGAGATTAAACCTGCAACTACAGTTAAAAAGAAAACTATGTTAATATACGTGTTTGCTAAAACTTTAATGTTACCGAACCTGACAGATTTGTAAACATTCTTAAAATATTCAGGATATTTTTCAATAAAATAAATGCTTAGCTTCCTAACTGTAATATTTGACATGTACCCAAGCGTGCTGGCTTTGTAAACTTCAGGTTTACGTTTTGATATAAGATTTTTTAATTCTTTAATTTGTTTCTCTAGTAAATAAGGGTCAAGGATGTCTGTTTTACTAACATCCAATGATTCTTCAACTTTTGTCGAAGAGGATAAGATAGACGGCGATATCTTAGTTTTGCCAAAGATCTCAATTTTTTTCTCAGGTTGTTTTCCTTTTAATAAATATCCTAAGAACTCTTTTGACATGATTCCACCAACTTTAACGTCATCTTTTTTTCCAGAAGCACGCTTAGCACTCATTGCATAAGCCAATCTTTTGAAAAAACTAAGTTTGACAGGTTTTGGTATACTTGAAATGTCATGAAGAGTAGGTTTTGGAATTTCTATTTTTGGCTTTTTCTCAGTTTTTAACTCTTGTTCTAATTTAACTATTGGCGTTTCAAGTTTAGGTACTTTTTTGATTTCTTTTTTTGCCTCAACTATTTCGAGTTCACCAATTTCAAGAGAACTTATTGGTGGCAATGTTTTTCCTACAGGTTTTTTCTTAGCAACTTTCCCGTACGTTAATGAGTTATAGCTTGTATCACTATGAATTAAATTTAATATTTTAGAGTTAAGCTGTATTAACTTATTTTTCAAACTAATTATGTAATTGTTGTAAGATTTTGACACTTCATCTTTTGACCTGTTTGACAGAATTTTATTTTTTATCCTGACATATTTACTATGGTCAAATTCACGTTTTTGGTATTTAGATTCTATCTCGTTTAATTCAGAAAATACAGTTTTTACATTAACTTCTGCATCTGAAATTTCGTCAAGAATACTGTATATTTCTTTAATCTGTTTCTTGATCTTTAACATTTTTTCACACAGAAAGTTCTTTCCCAATGAGATAGTTTAAAAGAAGCATTTCTTTTTTCACAAGTTTCATTTTTAACTTAGCAATGTCTAACTCTTGCCTGGTAGGATACTTGTTTTTACTGAGATCGTGATATATTTCGCTTAGAACATCAAGTTTTTCTAAACTTTCTTTAAGTTTATTAAATTCATTCATATTATCCCAAACTCTTTTAGAACCTTGTTTTTATCAGTGTAATATTCTTTCACAACTTCATTGAACTGTTTGAAATCTTGCATCTTCCTGTTAGCCATTGTTTGTAATAACATTGCCCGTACTTCAATTTCTCGGTTTAAGTTTTGCACAGACATCCCGGTTTTTTTACTCATCTTATCAAGCAGGTAAAATCCTTTTATCTGTGTGATTTTGTCAGTTCTAGGATCCCATTGTAACGGAATGTTATAACTCATCTCTTGGTCAGACACTCTTTGGATTTCAACAAGTTCTTTTAACCGTCTAAGATTTCTTGAAGCTGTTTTCATGTGCGTCATAACACTTATAATGTCAAGTGATTCAATAAGACTTGGTGACAAACTAATTGGAGGAGTCTGAAGACGTCTTATTAAAGTCTCGACACTACCTGCGTGGAACGTGCCAAATGAACTATGGCCAGATGCCATTCCTTGGAATAAAACAAACGCTTCATCGCCACGGATTTCTCCAACAATTACATAATCTGGTGCTTGCCTGAAACTTTCTTTTAACAAATCAAACAATGTTATTGCACCGTATTCTTTACCTGCTAGATTAGGTATCCCAAACCCAGACCTGGTTACAGTTGGCATCCAGTTATCATGCGCCAGATTTAATTCTCGCGTATCTTCAATAGACACGACCCTTGCTTCAGGTGGTATAAAGCTTAAGATACCGTTAAGAAAAGTTGTTTTACCAGACGCTGTCTCGCCAATAACCAAGAAATTAAGTTTATTTTCAATAGCTAACCATAGATATGCAAATACTTTTGGAGACGCTGTACCAAAATTAATCATATGAATCGGTGTCCAAGGTTCTTTAGTGAATTTTCTTATTGTAAAAGTTGGTCCTCTAGTTGTGACATCTTCTGAATATGTTGCGTTAACCCTTGATCCGTCAGGTAAAGTGCCGTCTAGTAACGGTTTTGCGTATGACACGTACCTGCCACATTTCTGGGCAAGTTTTTCAACAAAATCAGTAAGTTCTTGCATGTCAGTGAACGCTACATTTGTCCTCAAATTTTCAAATTTTCTATGGACAAGATAGATTGGAAATGTAAGTCCGTTACATTCAATGTCTTCAATATAATAATCATTTAGCAGGGGTTCAATTTTGTTCAGGCCTACTGAATCTCTATATATGTAATACATTAGTTTCAGATAAGTTTCTTTTGAAACTTTTGTTCCTAGTTCAACAAGAATGCCCTGAACATTTTTTTCAAGGTATGCTATTATCTGAGAAACTTTTTCTACTTTTACAATACTAATATTAATCATTTCTTCAAGAGCTAGCATGATTAATCTAAGAATTTCTTTTTCAGACTCACTTAACACAGGTTCTTCGACATTATATATCAACTCTTCTCTTTCACTGTTCCAGTATATGTGCGCGTACGCATACGGTGCCATTAATGGATATCTTATGTTTATTTTTGTTCTATCTTTAATTTCTGGAAGTGTAACTATCTTAATATTAGGTTCAATTTTAAACACAGGTTCAGTATCAGCCATAGTTATCTTTTCACTTAATATCTATATTTTTGACATTCACAGTTAAAAAATCAGCATAACTTTCTAAAATAAATTCAAGGTCATATTCAGCAAAACTTGTGTTCATATGCGCAACAACTTTTGCTCTGCCAAGATTAGAATTATTACCTGAAGGTTGCATTGTAATATATCCGTTACCAATAGCTGAACTAATATTATTGTTAAGATCAAACGTGAACGTACCGTCCATGTTATTTCCATTGTAACTAACATTTTGAATTATCTCAGAAGTGTTATAGTTTACCCAACTGTCTTCGTTACCTTTTTTATTAATAGCAACTGAAAATGTGTCATTTTTAATGTTTGTTTCCATAACATAAAAGTTTGTTAAATCATACGTTCTTACATTTGCATTGCTGGCAATAACTAAATTACCAAGGACAGTACTAGTCCTCGGGCTAATTATTTCACTTTTAGTTTCAATCTCCCATATTAACTGGTTATTTTCAAATTTCATCTCACCGTCTCTTATTTCAAATGATACACTAGCCTGGCTACCTTCTCCTTGGTTAGCAATTTCTGTGATATGTCTGTCAAGGTCAAGCATGATGTCTTTAACTTTTTCATAAACAGCACGATCTTTTAACTCGTTTAGTAAAGGTATACCTGTGTTAAGTATTAATACCAGGGCTAAGATAGCTACCATTGTATAAATAATAGCAGACACCCATACTTGTGATTTATTAGATTTCATATTTTATTGGTAACTCCCTGGTCTTTACAATCATCAACATAAACAAAGTAACTATTATTAATGGAAATATTATTCACGTTGAACAATACAGTTTCACTGTTCACTAGAGCAGGTTCAAGCATAGTAACATGTTTTTGTTCGCTTGTGTCTGGTAAGACTGTGACTTTTGTAATATTATATTTATGAGTTGAACTCATTAGTTCAATAATTAACTTGTCATTAAGATACTCACTGTGCGTGATGTCGTACTTAATGTTCGTGCACGCTAATTCTTGTTTTTTAACATTAATAGCGCTAAACCCGTCTTTTAAAATATTTGAAACCTGGACAACAAAAACAATAATGACTACAAACGATACCATGAAAAGGAACATCTTTAGTTTTGAATATTTTGCCATCTTTAACTACATACTTCAATTTCGTCAATATTAATTCTATTATCTGAACAAATATCAACACTACTCTCTGACCATTCTAATATTGGTGAGACAATAACCTTGTTAGGCGGGAACACGAACTGTGATCCGTCGTCTGTTTCATTGATGCTGATGTTATATTTTGTCCGGTTATGACCGCCTAATGTTGTCAGGACATCAGTTGTTTTTGTCCGGTCATTATAATCTAATAAAAATATTCTTACGCCTTTAGCAGATTCACTTCCTTGGTTCTCAACAATAACTTCCAGGTTATTTGACCCGGATCTGTTGTAGCAAATATATTTTGAATTGTCAATTTCAAGCACTTTTATCGATAGGTCTAGAGAACATTTTAAACTTCTTTCTATTTGGTCAGCTGCTTTATCTTTTAGTTCAACAGTTGAAGACTCGCTAAAGTTCATGATAATCGCTCCTAAGGATAATGAAAATGCTATCAATAAAACAGTTGCAATCAAAGGAGAGATAGCTTTTTTTAGCATTGTTGCAAATCACCTTCTTCTTTTATTACAGCTTTTTCTTCACAATATATGTTTTTTTTGTTACGTTTAGCAATAGGAACAACAGTAATTTGTGACACAGTTCCTTTTTTTAATATTGTAAACTTTTTTGTATTATCAGACTTTATTTTATCATATATTACTTTTGATTGCAAGTAATCATCGTCTTCAGGATATAAACCAACAGTTCTTAGTATGAACCCGATAACTTCTACGTTATTAGAATTTGTAATGTTAAGTTTTATACTTTTAAAATCCTGGCATGATCCGTCAATTGAAATCCCGAGCTCTGAACATACTAACGGATCTGTTCTTGACTCAAGTTCTTCAGTTCGTTCAGTAGCTTGTTCAATTGACCAGTTGTATAATAAAAAACTAAGAGCAACTACCATGCCAAAAATAAGTATCCAGCTTAAATACTGGTTCTGCGCTCTTTTTTGATTAATCATTTTGTACAAACAAAGTTTTTAGTTCAACTTCATCAGGCGAAGTGAAATTAAAGTTGTAAGATTCGTTGTTATATTTCACAGTAAGGTCATTAACAAACCCAGTTGACACTTCCTGCTCTTTATTAACAGTTAACCCTAAAGATGTTACTAAGACTGACTGATTTAAATAATTAACGATGTAAAGGTTGTTATTATTTGAATAAATGTACATGATGTCAAAGTCCAAATTTTTATTCTCACCATAGGTAATAAAACTTTCTGTGTAATTTCTTAATTCATATGAAACATTTTTGTTAGCGTAAAGAGCATTATTAATTACTACTTTTGCTTCGTATTTGTAATTATTAAGATAATTTTTTGTGTCTTGAACAGAACTCATGCTAATAACAGAATTATTAGAAACTATGACAAACACTAAACTTACCAAAACAATTGCACCGAACATGTAAAACTGTGATTTATTCTTCATCTGTTATTATAACCTCTTTTTTACCTGTATTTGAAACAGATTTTTGTAATATATAATTATACCTACCTATATTAATATCACTGCTGTTTGACACAATATTGAACTCATTGGATTTTAACACATAATTTAGGATATACGTGTCAATAATTTCATACGCAAACGACGGATTGTTAAGTTTTAAGAAACTTTGTTCTTTAAGATATTTTTCCCTGCCTAGGATACCAACAGTTGGTTTTGTGTTAATAATAAACAAATTATCATTAACATTAACATTTGTCATGTTAAGTTCGTTAGCGGCCATAACATAATTGTTTAGGTTGATATCTGAATCAGACGCAAAACCTATTCTTCGTCCGCTTGTGAAGTAAGTAATATGGTTAGTATTTTCAGGTGCTGAACTAATAAATGTATCTTTGTATAGCGCTGATAAATAAAGATCTTTTACAACTAATGTAATGTTTTTATCTAAAGTATCATTAACAGTTATCCTTAATGTGTAATTACTAACAGAATCAGGCGCTTCAAATGACACATTATAATAACTATCTCCAAGATCAAAAACAGTAACTTCGTCTTCTATTCCATCAATGTATAATTTAAACATGTCAACTGTTAAACCAGATGTTTCAACTGCACTGTCTAACAAGTTTACTGAAAAGGTTGTTAATAAACCTCTGTACGTGTTCAGAGTATTACTGCTTGATATTGTATCAGGGTATAAATTTGAGTTTATTGTAAAGTTTACATTAAATGATGCAGAGTTATCGTACGGGTCAGAACAAGTTATTACATATGTATAATGTCCATTGGATAATGAGCTTAATTTAGTTTCGTGGTATGTTGTGTTAGTATACTTAAATTGGATGTTATTTGGTGTAGAGTTATAATTGCATGTTGCTTGTTCATTTGTCCATGCTTTCAAAATTGGTGAACTGGTTATTACTGTTCTGTTAGGTGTTGCGTATATTATTGGTGCGTCAAAGTCAGTTGTAATTTTATCCTGATTAGACCATCTCCATATACCAACTCCGTTCATTGCACCAACTGTTGCATTAAAATTACCAGAACCAATGCTTGTAAAAGTATGATTTCTATTACCTGTATCAGTGATTGTTGCAGATGCATTAACAATATTGTTCTCGTCTGTTAAATTTATCATGTATTTAGTTATACCTGACTCTTCATCAGTAGACGCAGACCATGTGTATGCAATATTAGAATCTGACTTGGATTCTGTTATTATTTCAGGTTTAGAAGATCCTGTACTATCAATTGAGAAGTTTATTGATTGTATAGGTCCCCAGTTACCTGCAAGGTCTTTAGCTTTTATGTAAAAATAATATTTGTTAGACGCTTGGGCAGAATATGATTTAGATATCTCATTATGAAGACTTCCAGGAGTACCTTCAGGTATGTTGTCAGGTAATGTGTTTGCGTTTGCAGTTAGAATGTAACTGTATCCGGCAATGCTTGAAGTTACATCAGATCCTGTCCAGGAAAAATTAACAAGATTAGCATGCACCCAAGTATTTTCATTAGGCAATGTTTTAAGTGACTGGTAACTTAATGAAGTTAGGTTTTTAAACGAACCATTAAATAATGATAGTGTTGGTGCTTGTAAATCAATTACTAACGGATCAGAGGTTGCGTTTATTTTCATACCTGCTGAGTTTATAACAGAGACGTTAGCGTACAATGTTGTATTATGCGGGAAATTAAATCCTGTGAATGTGTAAGATGTTGCTGTTGTTGTTATATCACCGTGTGTTCCACCGCTGGAATTGTATAATATGACATTATACTGTAAATCAATGTCAAGTGTGGTTGATTCAGGGTCAGATGCATTGAACCAGTTAATAGTAATACTTTGGTTATCATTTGTGTAATTGTTATGGTATACAGTAGGCAAAGTTGGTAATGTAACATCAAGTCCAGAACCTGTGTAATTGTAATAAATAGTGTCATTAAAAGTAATGTTGAATCCACTATAATTAATGTTGTAATACACAGTTTTTAACCCGTCACCTTCTGACAATAGCCATAGTTTACTTGTTACACAAGTTTCCCATAAGCTCCAGCCTGTTGTGTCGTCAGTAGGCAGGTCGCTGTCATTAACATGGTTAATATACCTGCATTTTAAACCTTCATGAGAATAATTCAGTTCCAAATAAACACTTCTTGAAGAAGTATATTCTTGATTGGTTTGTTCAATACCAGTTTGACCAAGGTTTTTAATAGATACATAACCATCCGGATCTATCCATTGATTGTTATAACAATATTCAACATCACCGTCGCTATCAAAATCTGTTGATGAATAACCAATATCGTAACAAGTGCTGGCATTAACACAGTCAGTACTTGCACTACAACATGCGTTGTCAGTATCATCATCTGAAAAACCACTAGGAACAGTGGATTCGTCCACTTGTCTTGTTAAATTAAATTCATTTGAATCATCACCGCAACATACGGTTGCGTTTACTTCACCACCAATGTTCCAGTGGTTATTACCAGCAATTGCATTACAAACAGTTTGATTATAGTCACCACCCAACCATGTTCCTTGGTCACAGTACGCTTTGTTTGGAGCTGCTTCTGAACTAAACGTGTATGTTGCAGAACAAACATCGTTGTAATTACAATCAGTACTTGTTGCACAGCATGCAGTAATTCCGTCATTATATCCAGATGGTGCATCTGTTGATCCTGTTTCAGTTATCTGGAACTCGTTACTGTCATCACCGCAGCATGTACTTGCACTTGTATTACCTCCAAGGTTCCAATAACCAGAACCAAGTATTACTGTGCATGCACTATTATTAAGGTCTCCACCGTACCATGTTGATAAGTAACACCATGCAGTGTTTGGTATGCTTGCATTACTAATTTCACCAGTAGCGTTACATTGATCATTATAGTTACATGATGTGTTTACCAAACAACACGCAGTAATTGCATCATTATATCCAGAAGGTGCGTCAGTTGACGAACTTTCAGTCTTTACAAAATTAGTACTTGTATCGTCACCGCAACATGTTGTGGCGTCAACTTCACCGCCAATACTCCACGCAGGACCGCCGTTACAACCACCGTACGCTGTACATGCACTACTGTCAGTATCACCGTCACCGCCTGCACATTCATCAGCTGCTGACACCAAGCATAACACAGTTTCATGCCCAGGTAACACACTAATGAATAAGGCATATACAATTGATATAAATATTATTAAGAACAAACTTCTATTCAAGTCAGCTTTTTTACTATTATACAAATCTAAAAGTCTGTATAAAATTATATTGTTTGGTTTAGGAGGATCTTTTAATGTTGTACTTGTTTTTTCTTTAATAATTAAGTAAAAAAATACAGAAATCAAAATCGCACTAATATAATACATACATTACCTCTTTTTTTTATGTTTTAGTTACTTGTTAATACAATTCTATCTTGTGTGCCTTTTGATTTTGTGAATTTGATATTAGTATCATCATCAGATATTGTTCTTAATATGAATAGGTTATGCCTTCCATTGCTTAACTCCTGGCCAAAATCTGTTAATAATGCGTATTCGTCATATCTCAAAACATAATTAACAATATAATCCTCAGTTATGGGATATCCGAATGAAGGATTAATTTCAGTAAGAAATTCGTTGTCATCAATCCGGTTTTCACGGTCAGCCATGCTAACTTTTATCTTTGTGTTGAAAATAAACAAACTTTTGTTCAGATCAACGCCTGTTATGTTAAGCTCGTTAGCAGCCATGACATAATTGTTCAGGTTAATATCTGAGTCAGACGCAAAACCTATTCTTCTACCGCTAGTAAAATATGTAATGTGATTGGTTGTTTCAGGTGCAGATGTTATGAAAGCATCTTCGTACAACCCAGTAAAATATAGATCTTTTACAATTAAAGTAATGTTTTTATCAAGAGTTTCGTTAATAGTAATTCTTAAAGTGTAATTATCAACAGAGTCTGGTGCTTCAAAAGTTACATTATAGTAGCTGTCTCCAAGGTCGAAAACAGAAACTTCTTTTTCAACATTGTCAAGGTATAATTTAAACATATCATTTGTTACTCCGCTAGTTTCAACAGCACTATCCAATAAATTCAAAGTAAAAGTAGTTAACAGTTTTTTGAAAGTGTTTAAAGTTGCTACACTTCCAGTAGTATCAGGATAAAGATTTGAGTTAACTGTGAAATTAATGTTAAATGTTGCAGAGTTATCGTATGGATCTGTACAGGTTATAACATAAGTGTAATGTCCGTTTGATAAAAAACTAAGCTTGGTTTCGTGGTATGTTGTGTTACTATACTTAAATTCTGTGTTAGTTGGTGAGGAGTTATAATTACATGTTGCTTGCTCATTTGTCCATGCTTTAATAATAGGTGTGTTTGTCACAACTGTTCTGTTAGGTGTTGCGTATATTGTTGGCGGATCAAAGTCAGTTATTATATCTTCTTGGTTAGACCATCGCCATATACCAACACCGTTTAACACACCAACTGTTGCATTAAAATTACCTGTGCTAACACCACTAAATGTGTAGTTTCTTACACTAGTATCTGTTATGTTTGCAGACATGTTAACAACTTCATTTTCGTCTGTAAGGTTGATCATATACATGGTAATTCCTGATTCAGAATCAGTAGATGCTGACCAGGTATAGTCAATATTTGTTGCAGATTTAGTTTCTGTTAAAATCTCAGGTTTACTAGCTGGGGAGTTATCAATTGAAAAGTTAACAGATAATATGTTGCCCCAGTTACCTGCTAAATCTTTTGCTTTAATGTAAAAATAGTATTTGTCAGAGGTTAACCCTGTATAAGATTTAGAAATTTCATTGTGAAGACTACCTATAGATCCTTCAGGAACAGTATCGGGATCAGTGTTTGCATTTGTTGTTAAAATGTAACTGTAAGCACTAATACCTGAAGTGTCATCAGTAGCTGCCCATGAAAAGTTTGCTAACGCAGCATACACCCAAGTGTCTTCGTTTGGAAGGTCTGTAATTGATAGATACGTGTTAGATGAAATGTTTTTTAATGAACCGTTTAACCGTGACATTGTTGGTGTATCTAAGTCAATAATTAATGCACTGGACGTTGCATTATTTTTCATTCCAGCAGAGTTAATTGCAGAAACATTTGCGTATAATGTTGTGTTATGCGGGAAATTAAACCCTGTGAATGTATAAGTTACCTCTGTAGTTGTTATATCTCCTAGTATGCCACCGCTTGAGTTGTATAGTATGACATTGTATTGTAATGCAATACCTAAAACTGTAGATTCAGGATCTGATGAATTATACCAGTTAATAACAATACTTTGGTTATTGTTAGTATAATTATTATGATAAACAACAGGTAACGTAGGTCCAGTTGTATCCAGTCCTGCGCCTGTATAATTGAAATAAATAGAATCATTAAATGTCGAATTTCTATCTGTATAATTTAAGTTAAGGAAAACATACTTTAAACCTGTTCCGTTTGATAACAACCA
>CAZEKF010000006.1:0-87062 GCA_964512765.1 uncultured Methanosarcinales archaeon | reverse complement strand
AATATTGTGAAAACAATTGTTGTTATTCCAACAATGACTGCACTTAACCAAAACGTTGACTTAACATAAAACAAACTACTCGGTAAATATGATGTTTTTAAGAACAGTGTTGAAAATGCTAAAATGAACATTATAATTCCAATAACAGAATCATAATTTTTTGTCTTTAGATACAATAAATACACAAGAACAGACAAAAAAATAATAATATATTCAAGCATAATTATTCACATTCACTATCAGAGGGTTCTCCGTATAGTATTAGAAGTACTTCTCCGCTAACCTGCATTCTTTTGCATTGTTTACAAAGACCATCAATAGGATCTATTTCATATTCGCCTTTTGTATCACATTGAGTATATTCGCTTTCCTCAGACTCTTCTTCGTCTTCTCCGCCGCAATTTGAATCACTAACTGTCTCACCTAAAACATAATAAATTATTTCCACTTCTGTTCCATCATCTTTTTCATAGATCGAAGGGACAAGATCTGAACCATACACTTTACTAATCTCTTGACATTTTTTACAAATGGGTTCACCATCTTTAATGTCCCAACCAAATTCCTGTCCAGACTCACATTTTGTATAAACTTCTTTGTTTTCAATACCAAGTGCACTTAATTGAATAACTACTTTATAAGATGAACAAAAATAATTTCTTTTATCTGAAGTACTGGCTTTACTGATTTGAAATTTTGTACCTGTTATGAATTCTTCAACATCTTTTTCGCTGAGATCTGCGAATAGAGTCAGATACATCTCACAGTTTCCAGCAGTAGTTTTACCACTTAAAATATTTGGATTTAAACCATCATAAGATTCCCCATTACAAATTTGAACTGAATCTTTGTTCATATTTCTATAAAAATCCACAATTTCTAACTCTTTTGAATCTTCATCTAAAATGCAAGCCTCACTCTGTTTGAACCTTACCGAGTATATACCATCTTCACTTGTGTCTAATGTTTCACCACCAATACATTCTTTTTTATTATATCCAAAGAGTTCCTCTTCTCTGGTAGGTAATTCACCATCACATTTTGTACGTCCTTCTCTTCCACTAAACATTTCATATTCTTTATTTTCATCAATACTCTTTTCCATACATTTTTGTGGTGAAGTAATTACTTTATTACCATCGTTTTCATAACAACAAATATAATCTACTTCAACAGGACCGTCACACTCTTCCTGATTTCTTTCTCCACCAAATATAAATTCTTCTTCAGGCAATTCTTGAACAGTTTCAATAATGCCTTCGTCAGGATTATCATTATCATATATTTTTCTATATTCATCTAACGTTGGAATAATAGTTCCGTCATCATTTTCTATCCAATATTTATCACCCTCATTCGAACAAAAATCAGACTCAAAGCTTTGTATGTCTTCTTCATCAGTTATACGTTCAGGTATTTTATAAGAATATTTTTGCTTGAACAAATACGGTGTTTCAATAATTAAATTACTACCTTCATTACATCCAAGAATAATGACAAAATTTGTAAAATGATCAGCTTCAGCAGATAATACATTACCTTCAACAGTCGTGGGTAGAGCAACCCAGATTTGATAATCTTTGTGCCAGTACGCAACAGATAACATGTTTTTAGGTATGTTTTTAGGTATATCTTTATCTCTTACTCTAATACTTAATTCAAACGGCTTACTAAAAGATATAGGCGTAGGAGTTGCTTGATAAACGACATTTCCAATAACAATTGAATTAGGAAGGCCGTCAAAGTTCTTTTCAATAGTTTTTAATGATATCTGATTAACTTTTTGACCAGAGTCATCCGTTGCAACTGTATCTTCAGGAATCTTGATAACTGCTTGTTGATCTGCTGATAATAACAAATGCTCTTTTGTATTATCTTTAATAGAAACATAATTTGATTTAGACACTTCAACGTATATCTTTACATTATTTATCAAATCTAAATTAGCTTCAATAATCTCGTCAGAAAAAATAACTTCAATGTTTTTTAACACAGGTTTTTCTTCACTAATCAATTCTAAACTTGGAAATGTTTCAATACAAGAAGAAACTTGATCAAACACATAATTATCATACAGTTCTTGTTGTTCTTGGTTAATACCATACTCTAAATTAGCATCAATAATAGTTTTTTCTGCACAGTTTTTTGCGTATTTTTCAAAGTTTTTTTGTAATTTATAGTCTTGGTTAAGATCAAGGTTTTTGAATTCTTGATTATTGTTTCTTGTGAACATATAAATTGAAAGTAATAAGACAAAACATAGTCCAATTATAACATATAATGTTATGTTTGATTTTTTTGTGATTTTCATTGAATATATTTTTCATTGATTAATTAGTATAAATATTTTATTGTTCACTGGACACCTTTTTTTTGACACGTTCTCGTCTATAAACTTGTTAAAAATACCCCACTGGACACACTGGACATTCTTGTGTGAGGTATTTAAATGAATTCTTCATTAATTAGGTTAGTTTGTTTGAAAAAATAACAAATACCCTCCCGTCTCTGGGATCTTTTAGCAATCCATAATTAAGGAGACGTTGAAACAAAAACCGATAAGGAATAGGAGGTGTTTTCAATGAGTGAAAACCAACCTGAAAAAAAATTTAGATCTGGCGCCATCTGTGCCACTGTTTGGAACAACCAGACAGAAAAAGATGGAAAAGTAATAGAGTATAGGACTGTTTCTTTTGACAGAAACTACCAAGATAAAAACAATGAATGGCAGACTACTAACTCGTTAAGAGTTAATGATTTACCAAGAGCTGCACTAGTTCTTCAGAAAGCGTACGAATACATTGCTTTGAAACCTGAAGAAGCAGCTGTATAAGGAGACTATATGTCTTCTTTTCCAAAAACAATTTAAAAAGGTGATTATTATGAAAAATAAAGAAACTGTAAAACAAGAAGTTGTAATTGAAGTTAAAATGGATGAAGAAAACGAAATGACTGTTATGGATCTGCCAGGAGTAGGTCCTGCCACTGCTGAAAAATTAAGTACAGCAGGGTTTGAAGAGTTAATGGCGATTGCAGTTGCAACACCAGGCGAGTTAATTGAAGCTAGTGGTGTTGGTGAAGCAGCTGCTAAAAAGATCATTGCTGCTGCCAGAGCAGCAATGAAAATGGGCTTTGAATCAGGCATGGACATATTAAAGAAAAGACAGAATATAACAAAGGTTCCAACAGGATCTCCTGCGCTTAATACACTATTGGGTGGCGGGTTTGAAACAGGTGCAATTGTTGAATGTTTTGGTGAGTTTGGCTCAGGGAAAACACAGATTGCGTTTGCATTAGCAGTTCAATGCCAAAAACAAGATCCAGACGCTGTCGCAGTGTTTATTGATACAGAAAACACGTTCAGGCCAGAAAGAATTATTGAACTAGCAAAAGGCTCAGGATTAAACCCTGAAAAAGTATTAAGTAACATCAAAGTTGCACGTGCTTATAACTCAGACCATCAGATGTTGTTAGCTGAGAAAGTTTCTGATTTAATAACTAAGCAGAAATTAAACGTGAAAGTTGTGATTGTTGATTCATTAACTGCACATTTCAGAGCAGAGTTTATAGGAAGAGGGACATTAGCAGAACGACAACAAAAACTTAACAAACATTTGCATGAACTGCTTAGATTAGCAGACTCACATGATGTTTTAGTTTATGTGACTAACCAAGTAATGGCTCGGCCAGACGTGTTCTTTGGCGACCCGACAACTGCTATCGGCGGCCACGTTGTTGCGCATGCTTGCACATTCAGAGTTTATCTAAGAAAAGGTAAAAAAGGTAGCAGAGTAGCTAAACTAGTTGATAGTCCTAACTTACCAGACGGGGAAGCAGCCTTCATGGTAACAACTGATGGTTTAGTTGATTTTTAATTTTTTTATTTCTATTTCCCAATAAATTTATATATTACAATTTTTCTCTTTATATACGGAGCAATATAACTCCAATAGATAGTATAAATAGATAAGGTGTAAAAAAATATGTATGGAAATAATATGGCGCCTGTTAGAGAAGGCGATGAAATAGATGTAAAAATAGAAGCAATTGGTGACAAAGGAGATGGAATTGCTAAAAAAGACGGTTTTGTCTTAGTTATTCCTGGAACACAAGTTAACGACGAAGTTAGAGTTCGTGTTACTAAAGTTCTTAGAAGAGTAGGGTTTGCTGAAGTTGTTGGCGACTCTGACGATGCACCAGCTGAAGAACCAGCTGCTGAGGAAGAAGCTCCTGTAGAGGAAGCTGCTGAACCAGAAGCAGACGCTACAGAAGAAGCATCAGCTGAAGAAGAAACTTCTGCAGAGGAACCTGCAGCTGAGGAAGAAACTCCAGTTGAAGAGGATGCTCCTAAAGAGGAAGCACCAGCTGAAGAACCTGAAGCAGAAGAAAAACCTAAGAAAAAAAAAGCTTCAAAGAAAAAGGATGCTCCTGAAGAGGAAGCACCAGCTGAAGATTCTGAAAATTTTGGTGAAGAATTAGAAGAATAATTTTCTAAATCTTTATTAATATTTAAATTATTTTTTCTTTATGCGTTTATTTATTGCAATTGATCCGCCTGAACAGATTCAGGAATATTTTAAATCAATCCAAACAGAATTAGATCCTTCTATAAAACTAGTCAAATCATTTCATTTAACACTTAAATTTTTAGGAGAAGTTGATGAAAGCACTTCTAATAAAGTCATTGAAACATTGTCAAAGGTTAAATTTGATCCATTTGAACTAGAAACTACTAATTTAGGAGCGTTTCCTAATGAGAATTATACAAGGGTATTATGGATAGGTATTAAAGACCAACCTGACTTAATGAAACTACAAAAGGATATTGAAGATGCATTGTCAGAGTTCAAATTCAAAAAAGATTTCAACTTTCATCCTCATATAACTTTAGCAAGAGTACACAAAAAAATTAAGTTTCCAAATATTGAAACTGAACCTGAATCTTTTAAAGTAAATAACTTTATAATATACAAAAGTACTTTAACTCCTTCTGGCCCGGTATATAAAATCCTCAAAACTTTAAAAAGTTTTTGAGGTATAGAAATTAAAGAATATTAAGCATTTCAAAAGCTAATCTTTCAGATGCCATGTTAACTTCTTCAGTGTTAGTACCTTCGACAACAATGCAACCATGGTTACTGTAAATTCTAGTAGAATTGCCCAAGTTAAGATGTATAACTCTTACATTTGGTCCAATATCATCACAAGTAATAACTGGCGCATCAGTTGTGTTATAAGGTCGTGTGATTGCAGCCTCTACATTTTTACTGTATATTTTACCTAATATTTTTGCAATTTCTACAGCGCCAAGTATAACACCTGAAGGATACCCAGGGTCTGTTGTAATGTAAATTTTTCTAGCGTCCATGAACAAGTTGGGAGTTATACTCCTATTCCATGAATTTCTCATAGTTTCAATATGTTCAACCTCATAAGGTGTGTAATGAAAAAATACTTCGTAATGTTTTGGATCTTCAAACACTCTATCTTCCACAGTTAATAAAGTAACCCAGACAGGACCTTGTTTTTCAAAAATAAAACCACCGTATTCCACGGTTTCAATTTCAGGAACAGGATTTTTAGTTGTAGTCATTGAAAATAAAACCAGGCCAAAAACAGTAATAACTACAAAAATTCCTATAAGTAAAGCACTATCTTTTTTAAGATCGTTTTTTTGTTCTTGTTTTTTCTTTGATTCTTGTTTAGGTGTTTTTTTCTGTTGTTTTGTCAATGTTAATCACCCTACTCTTATATTATTGGAATTATAAACTAACATATCTCTTAATCGTAAGAAATCATAGTTTGCAAATTCTATGTTTAAACAATTGTCTGAATATTCTATGTTTGTAGTATTAGTATTTTCCAGTACAATGACTGGAGAATTTATAGTTGCGTTGTTACAATCAATAATAGGAAATGAATATACAGAATCACTTTCTGTTACAGCATCAACAAAAAATTTAGTTGCTGGAATATTTTGTTTCACGTCAAACCTCATATAATCAACCATGCTAAGATCTTCCTGATGCGGGTCAAATGCAAGATAAAAATAATTTGAATTTCTGATTAAATCTTGTGTTTCATTATCCACGTCTAACAAAATCTGGTAAGGAAGGTAATACACAAGAAAATCTTCATTATCATACGATACTTCATAATACAAATTACCTGAATTATCACTTTTTCTGTTAAATTTATAATCTTTGTCAGAGAATGTTAAGGTGAACGAATCTTGGTCAGAATCATTACCATAATAAACAACCACACTTCCAAGGCTTGAGATTAAAAATATTGATAATACAAACCCTAGGAAAATCTTTGTATTACGTTCTTTTTTATCCTTTTTCTTCATTAGAGCTGAAAAATCTGGGAGAGTTTAAAAAGATTTTGTAACTTACAATGAAAAAGAGGCAAGTTTTTTATATAAAGTTTAAATTTATTTTATTAAAATGAAACAATATTTATCAGTTGAAGAAGCAATATCTAAAGGATCTGGAAAAGTTAATTTAAGAGGATGGGTTTACCGTATAAGAAATTCTAACAAGTTTGTGTTTATTGTGTTAAGAGATCATTCTAATATTATACAATGCGTTGTTAAAAAAGAAACAAATCCTGAACTATATGACCAAGCTGTTAAACTAACAATGGAATCATCAGTGAAATTAACAGGAGAAATAAAAAAAGATGACAGAGCACCTACTGGATATGAAGTTTCAGTGTCTGAACTGGAAATTGTACAAATCGCAGAACCTTTTCCAATAACTAAAGACTTTTCAACCGAGTACTTGCTTGATAACAGACATTTATGGATACGAAGCAGGAAAATGAATGCTATTTTTAAGATAAGGCATACAGTTGTTGGCGCAATTCATGAATTTTTTCGGAACAAAGGATATTACGAGTTCCAAGGACCTATATTCCAGCCTAACGCAGCTGAAGGCGGATCTACTTTGTTTGAAGTTAAATATTTTAAAGAGAAAGTGTATTTAGCACAAACCTGGCAGTTGTATGCTGAAGCAGCAATATTTTCTTTAGGTAAAATCTATAACATGAGCCCGACGTTTAGAAGTGAAAAATCTAAAACAAGCAGGCATTTAGCAGAATTTTGGATGGCTGAAATGGAAGTTGCGTGGATGCATTTAACTGAATGTACAGAAATTGGTAAAGATGAAGTTAAATATATTGTTAAAAAAGTTCTTGAAAACAATGAAAAAGAACTTGAAATCCTTGGCAGAGACATTTCTAAACTAAAACCATCTGCTGAAAAAGAATATCCTACAATTACATATACAGAAGCACTGAAAATTCTTAAAGAAAAAGAAAATATGGACGTGAAATGGGGCAAAGATCTTAGAACAATTGAAGAAGATAAGTTAATGAAACATTTTGACACGCCAGTTGTTGTTATTGAATATCCAAAGGAAGTCATGGCTTTTTATAAACAAGAGAAAAAATTACGGCCAGGAGTTGATAAAGACGACACACCTGGACCTGTTGCGTTATGTTTTGACATGCTTGCGCCTGAAGGGTACGGTGAAATAATAGGCGGTAGTCAGAGAGACACAGACATTAAAGCATTAGAAAAATATTTGAAAAAAGAAGGCGAAGATCCAAAAACATACGAATGGTATTTAGATTTAAGAAAATACGGTTCAGTGCCTCATTCTGGGTATGGTTTAGGCGTGGAAAGAGTTATTGCATGGCTATGCGGTCTTGAGAACATTAAAGACGCTATTCCTTTCCCGAGGACAATGTTGAGGAAGACGCCTTGAGATGATAGGATATGAGCCTTGAAATTGAAGTTTCTTCTGGTGGAAGAGGCCTCACAAAAGTTGTTTCTTCTATTAAAAGATTTCACAATAAAAACAACTTAACACCTGTTGACTGGATTTATATCATGGGAGCTGGTGTTGCAGGTTGATTACTGGTTATTAGAGTAGTAAATCCAGATTACTTACCAACACCAGATATTGTTCATCATTCTTTGGGAAGTGCTGCATTGACCTATTCAAGCAGTTTAATCTTATACAAGGGGCTTGAGCGTTTATTTTTAAATAGATTCCTGTCAGACAAATCAAAACCAACTCAGGTTATGGTTAAAGGAATGGTTGCATTGGGAAGCGTTGTTGTAGGAAATATGTTTTCTAAATGGATAATGGATCGTAATGAAGTATTAGAAAATAAGGGGGTTTATGAAGATCAGACTATTACATCTGAAACAGAAGCACAAATGAATTGGGTTATTCATAAAATATATGAGTTTCGAGGAGGGTTAAACAATTTTATTAACACTTGTTTCCCTTCAATAAATGAGATGAACTTAACAGATATTGAGTATGATAACCTTGCTAATAGATGGGGTAGAGGGTACGGTGCAACACCCTGGTATTTAAGTACTAGAGTTGTTGATGCGTTGCGTACTTCTAAAATTAATTAAATATAACACAATCTTTATAAATTCATTTTCTCTCCCACTAACTTAATTATGTAAATGGGTCCTCTTATGAGAGCCTTTTTAGGTAATCAATGAGTTTGAGACACTCTTACATAATCCAGCCCGTCACGAGAGTACCCAAGGAAGCTCACGTCAAAGACAAGCTATGAACTTGGGAGTTAGTGTCTTCGGGCGACATTATTTAATTAACGATCAACAAACGAACAAGTAATTCACGTTCATCAATTCATCACATAAACTCAAATAATCAAATAGGTAGTAATTACTTGTTCTAACCAGCATAAGGAAGTGTTATTATTCATGTTCATCAAATCATTCATAACAAATAGAGAAAAGGTATTGATACTGAACACTATTATTTCTTATGCTTGGGCTTAAATACGTTAAATACGTATAAAGGAGGATAATAAAATGGCAAAAATAAGCCCTGTATCAGCAAAATACATTGTTCATGCTAATATAGATATTGAAGGAGTTGTTGACAGACCAGACGTAATCGGAGCAGTATTTGGTCAGACTGAAGGTTTACTTGGAAGCGAATTAGAGTTAAGAGAACTCCAACGATCAGGTAGAATAGGAAGAATCGAGGTTGAAACAGAAACTAAATCAGGTAAGACACACGGAGTAATTACTATACCGTCTAGTTTAGACAAAGCAGAAACTGCAATTGTCGGGGCAGCATTAGAAATAATACAAAGAATAGGTCCTTGCAATGCAAAGATTGTAGTTGAGAAGATTGAAGATATTAGAATATCTAAAAGAAACCAAGTAGTGGACAGAGCAAAATCATTGCTTAAACAAATGATGGAAACTGTTATGCCTGATTCACAAGAACTTTCTGATGAAGTTGCATATTCAGTGCGAGTAATGGAAATCCAGGAATTTGGCAGGTCAAGGTTACCTGCAGGACCTGCAGTTGAAGAGTCTGAAGAAGTTATTGTTGTTGAAGGAAGAGCAGATGTTCTTAACTTGTTGAAACACGGGTTTAAGAATGTTATTGCAATGAACGGTACTTCTGTTCCTGCAGAGATTGTAGACCTTGGAAAAAGAAAAATAATGACTGCGTTCGTTGATGGCGACAGAGGCGGTAACTTAATAATTCAGGAACTAATGGAAGTTACAGAAATAGATTTTGTTGCAAAAGCACCAGACGGAAAAGAAGTTGAAGAAATTACAAAAAAAGAAATTCATAAAGCTCTTAGAAGTAAAGTTTCTGCTGAACAAACAAAATTGGATTCCAAAGAAAAAAAAGAAGCAAGTAAAACAGGAACAGTAAGTAGAACACAAACAAAGAGAATGCCAGTCAAAACTCAAGATAAACCCGTTGTAAAAGCAACATTGACAGAAAGTGAAAAAAAATCTTTTAATGAGATGCTTGAAGATTTAATTGGTACGAGAGGCGCTTACATCTTGGACGAGGAACTTAACATACTTGGTAAAGTTCCAATTTCAGAATTGCAAACAACTCTTAAATCTTTAAACACAGTTCATGCGGTTATTTTTGACGGTGTGATTGAAAAAGATTTGTTAGAAGTTGCAGAAAAAGCTAATGTTAACTTCTTAGTTGGAATGGACAATAAAATTAAAACAAAAACAAGAATTAATTTAATGACTGTTGACGACTTTTAACTAATTTATTTTTTTATATTCTTATTTTTCAAAATACACTATTATATTAGACTCGTTTCTTAACCCAGATAAATATTCTAACAATAAGTTAGTTTGTTGTTCAGCTGTTAATGATAAATTAATTTGGTCATAAACAGTATCAAGTTCAATTAATCCCTCTGGCTCAGAATTGGATACTTTAATAATATGATAACCGAACACTGTCTCTACGGGATCAGAAACTTCACCAATTTCTAATGCAAAAGTAGCGTCTAAAAATGCCTTGTCAAACGGTGTTTCTCTAGTAACCAAACCAAGGTTACCTTTAGTTGATTCTGCACCAGGTTCATTAGAATGTTCAGCTGCCATTGCACCGAAGTTAGTATTATTAACCAATGAAACAACTTCTTCAGCTTTTTGCAATGCTTCTTCTTTAGTAAGGTCAGAATCACATCTAACACTTTCATTATGGCAGATTAAAATGTGAGAAACATTCAAGCTTTCAGGTATTGTAAACTGATCAGGGTTTGAATAATAAAAATCTTGTATGTCCACGTCTGAAACATCCAATAAACTGAATATTGTTTGGTTAAGTAGTTTGTTTAATAAAATGCTTTTTCTGTAATAGTCACGTGCTTCATCCATTCTCATGTCAGTACTTTCTAATGATTGTTCAAACTCTTGCATTGTTCTCTGGTTTTGTATTAGCATATTTGCTATGAACTCGTCAATTTCTTCGTCTTTTACTTCAAGATTAGCTTTATGAGCTTCTTGCAACAAAATTAACTCGTCAATCATTTGATCAAGCACATCTTTTTTACTAATCAATTGTTGATACTCTGGAGGGAAAAGGTCATATCTTTTATCAAGTTCTGGTATTGTTATATCTTCATAGTTAACAGTTGCAGCAAGTTCAGCAGGCTTTGGAAAAATTTTATTGTTTATCTCATTTAGTTTTGTAATAAAAACTGAACTAGTTTTAGTAATATCAATATCACTGTTGAAATAAAAAATTGTTATTCCAGATGTGATAATAAATAATAAAATTAGTGTTAATCCAATGTTAACAAATTGTCTTTTTCTAAGAACTTTCAATGCTTTTTGTTTTGAACTTTTTTTAGTAGTTTTTTTTCTAGGAATGTGTTTTGCCATGATACCCCCTCTGAGATTAGTGCAAAGTAATTTTATATAAAAAGATTATGGCAAATTATATAAACACTCTGGCTATTTTTAGAACTATGTATGATATTGTTATTGGTAGGAAAAAGGTAGATCTTGAGAAATACGGTACAAAAGGAACTATTCTCCTGGGCAAGCATTACGTTAAAATGGGCCAGGTAACGTCTATGTCTAATAATATTTTATTAGATGTTACAAGGAGCCATGTTGTGTTTGTTTGTGGAAAGAGAGGAGGAGGAAAGTGTCTTCATGGAGATACTTTGATAACTTTATCAGACGGATCACAAATACCAGTCAAAGAGTTAGATGACACTGACAAGGACATTTTGTCATTGAATCAAGACTTAAAAATTTGTTCTACTCAAAAAGATGAATTTTTCAAAAGAATAGTAAAAAAATTATTTGTGCTTAAATTGAGAAGTGGTAAAGAAATTAAGATAACAGAGGAACACCCTCTTTTAACAATAAAAGGTTGGATTCCTGTAAAAGACTTGGGAATTGGTTCAAGGATTGCCACGCCAAGAGAAATTGGGTTTTTTGGAGAAAAAGATGTTAGTGAAGAGAAAATTAAGATTTTAGCGTATTTGATAGCTGAAGGCCACATTAGCAATAATTTTATTTTATTCACAAATAAAGATAACAAAATACTAAATGATTACAAAAAATCAATAAAAGAATTTGATTCTGCCTTAAAACTAAATCATCACAGTTCAAAATATACCTTAAGAGTTGTACAAAATAGAAAGCGGAAAGTAAATGCAATTAGAGATGAAAAAGGACGATTTTTGTTAGGATCAAAATTTGATTCAAAGTCAAGTTTAAGAAAGTGGCTTAATGAAATTAACTTGTATGGAAAATTGTCAGGAGATAAATTTGTACCTGAATTAATATTTAATCTTCCTAAAAATAAAGTTTCCTTGTTTCTAAATAGATTATTTAGCTGTGACGGAACAATCTGGTCTGAAAAAAATGTTTGGAAAGTGTCCTATTCATCAAAATCTAAGAAACTTATCAGACAAGTACATCATCTGTTATTGAAATTTGGAATTTTATCAAAAATAAGAACAAAGAAAACATCATTTGAATTGGAAATAAAAGGGATGAATGTAACTAAATTCATTCAAGAGATTGGTTTTTATGGGTATAAAGAAACTAAACAAAGAATTGCTTTGGTAGAGTCTGAAAAAATAAAAAGAAATCCTAACTTGGACACCATACCAAAAGAAATCTGGAACAATTATAGGCCCGAGAATTGGGCAAGTATTGGTAGAGAAATGGATTATAAACATCCGAAAGCACTTCGTGAAAGTATTAGGTACTCACCATCAAGACAAAAACTTGCTCAGATAGCAGTTTATGATCAAAGACAAGATATACTTAAAATTGCAGAATCTGATATTTATTGGGACGAAATCGTTGGAATAAAAGAATTGAACGGAGACTTTGAGGTTTATGATATAACCGTACCAGAACATCATAACTTTATTGCGAATGACATTATTGTTCATAATTCTTATACGATGGGAGTCATAGCAGAAGGTGTTTCTGATCTAGAACCTCAAATAAGGGATAATATTTCAGTTGTTATCTTAGACACAATGGGTATATACTGGACAATGAAATATCCTAATCAAAAAGAACGTGATTTACTTGACAAATGGGGCATTAAACCAAAAGCGTTAGACGTGTCAATATTCACGCCAACAGGTTATTATAAAAGTTTTAAAGAAAAAGGTATACCAACAGATTATCCATTTTCTATTAAGCCTAGTGAATTGGATTTTGACGATTGGGTGTTAAGTTTAGGCGTTGACAAAAATTCTGAGGAAGGAGTTTTGATTGAACGTGTTATAACAGATTTAAAAGAGTCTGGTAAAAACTTTTCATTGAAAGATATTCGAGATTTAATTGAAAAAGATCAGAAAGTATCTCAGAAAGCTAAAGATAAATCATTAAACTTGTTTTCTAATGCAGAAACCTGGGGTTTGTTTGACGAGAATGGTACGCCAATAAACGACTTGGTTAAAGGTGGGCAAGTAACAGTTTTAGACGTGAGTATTTACGCTACAATGCCTGGCGGTTGGGACATTAAAGCTTTAGTAATTGGTTTAATTTCAAAAAAATTGTTTATTCAAAGAATGGTAGCTAGAAAAGATGAAGAGTTTCAGGCTGTGCATGAAACAGTACATTATTTTGCTGAAGAAAAACAAAAGAAAATGGATCATCCTTTAGTGTGGCTTGTAATTGACGAATGTCACGAGTTTCTACCAAAAGAAGGTAAGACCGCAGCTTCGGACGCATTAATAACAATATTAAGAGAAGGTAGACAGCCAGGAATTTCTTTGGTTGCAGCAACGCAACAACCTGGTAAAATTCATACAGATGTTATGACACAATCAGACATTATACTGAGCCATAGAATAACTGCTAAACTTGACACAGACGCATTAGGAATGTTAATGCAATCTTATATGAGGAAAGGCCTTGACAATTATTTGGATGATTTGCCAAGGGAAGACGGTGCTGCCATTATTCTTGATGATAACAATGAAAGAATGTATCCAATGCGGGTTAGACCAAGGTTCACGTGGCACGGTGGTGAAGCGCCTGTTGCTATACCTGGCGAGAAGAAAATATTTAACTTTTAGAACAATCTTTTTAAATTAATTTTAGTTTATTCTTTAATAAGGGTGATTGTTACATGGTATTCAGCAAATCGTTTCCGCACACTACAGATAAAAGTGTTTATCCAAAATGGGAAGAAATATTTTTAACAGACGTCGAAGAAAAAGAGCAAGAAGTTAAAGCTCGAAAAGAAAACATAAGTAAGATGTTAGAATGTATTGACGACGCTAAAACTATAATTGAAGCTAAAAATTTAAAACCATACCAAACAGACATGATTAATATTGCACTTGGATTGTTTGACAAAAGAGGCAGTCACGAAGTTTATTATAAAGAAAATAAGGCAAAAGAAAAGTTTGATATTAAATTCAAATAACTTATTTTTTCTTTTTTTTAGATTCTAAATCAACAAACGTGTCAGGATCCGCTACAGTCATTGAAACCATTGACGCAAAGAACATTGCACCGAACACGAACGTGAACGCTATTGCGAAATCTGGTGATTGTTCATAAACCCACATTAATGAAATTAAAATTCCTAAGATTGAAGTTGCCATGAAAGCGCCGTTTAAAGGAGCGAATTTAAATCTTCTAGCCATGATAAAAACACCTCTTATACAACTATACTTATTCTTATGTGTATAAATACTTTTTCATAATGTTTTTATACTTTATTGATTTGAAATTAAGTTATGGCATACGCAATTGACATTTTAAATGATACTTTTAACAAGACAAAAGAACAATTTTTTCCCATAAAAGTAAAATATTGGCTTAGGATGGGTTTCATTAGCATGTTTGGCGGTCGAAGAACCAGTAGTGGTTCAGGCGGTAACTCAGGTTATAACTCTTCTGGTAAAGATTTTCCAGGTATGAACTTTTCAGAGATTGTTACAAAAGTTAACACAGAAGGACTTAATTATTTTTCACAGTACGGACTAATAACAGGAATAGGAATTTTTGTATTATATCTAATTTCATTGTTTTTTACTTATATCAATAGCGTGTTCATGTTTATGTTTATGGAAGGGCTTTTTAATAAAGATATTCGAATCAAAAAAAGTTTCAAGGATAATAACAAGTTAGGAGTTTCATTGTTTTCGTTTAGATTTATACTTGGAATAATTTCATTAATTGTAACACTTTTAATCTTTTCACCATTGTTACAAGCTTTTGTTTCAAACACACTTGTTAACTTTAATTATTGGTTATTAATACCAATGTTTATTACTTGGATTTTGTTTTTGATAGTGATAGGCATATTAATGTTTTTAGTATATGATTTTGTTGTGCCTATTATGTATCTGAAAAAATTTGCTTTCTCACCTGCATGGAAACATTTCTTGCAAATAGCTTCAAAAAAGAAATTAGAAATATTTTTGTATTGGTTGATTAAAATAGGTTTATCATTAGCATCAGTGATTGTTTCGTTTTTAATTGTGATACCTTTACTCTTTGTTATTCTATTATTAGCAATACCGTTTGTGTTATTAGGCTTGGGAATATACTTTTTATTTAATTTTATAGCAGGTGAACTTGGAGCCATAATTTCAGTATCTGTCTTTGGTGTTATGTGTTTCTTTTTGTTTATTTACCTATTTTCAGTTGTTTTTGTCCCAATACCTGCATTCTTCAGAATGTACTCGATTGAGATGGTTAAGAAGTTGGATAGTTAAATTATTCTTCAGGAATATATTTAACTTTTAATTCTTTATAGATTACATAATAATCATATTTTTCAAAAGTATCAGGAAATTGTTTTTCCATTTTTTCAATGTGTTCATGTAGTTCATCCAATGATTTTACTTGAAATTCAACTTCCAATGTCTCGCCACCTATTGTCCTGTTCACTTGAAATATGTTTGGTTCTTGATGACAGTATGACAAGATACTTTTTAGATTCTTTAATGTTTTAAGCCTAATATCAACTTTATAGAATGTGATGTTAAGTAGTGAGTTATTTAACAAAGCCCTATACCCAATAATAATTTTTCTTTTCTCTAGTTGCTTAATTCTATAACTTATTATCTCTGGTGATTTTTTTAATATTGATGATAACTTTACCAGTGAAATTCTCGCATTTTCAGCTAAATGATGTAATATATGAGAATCTAATGGATCGATTTGTTCTTTAATAGTACCACCCATTACTCTTACTGGAGATGTGTCATTTTCTTCAATTAAATATGCTTTTGAGTAATGATATACTGGTGAATAGATTGCGATTGTATATTCATTGATGTATTCGAGATATTTTTCTAGAACAACATCCCAGTATTTATAAAAATCAAATATGTTTTTTACATTAAAGAAAAAGCCAAAGTCCCATTTGCCTGAGAATTCGCCAACCATGAATGTTGCTTTTTGTTTTATTAAATAATCTGCCATTTCTTTTTTTGCTTCCAAATCTATGTTCCTGAACTTTATGTAAACTCTAAACAAGGTGTAACCTAATTTATAGATGTCAATTAAAGTAATATATCTGTTAATAACTCCAATTTTTTCTAGTCTTTCAACTCTATACTTAACTAATTGTTTAGACATACCTGTTTTTTTTGCTAGCTGAGAGTATGTTTGTCTTGCATTAATATCTAATTCATATAGCAATTTTTTGTCTTTTAAATCTAGTTTTGTTGTCATTATTTGTTTTTATTTGAAATTTATATTTAAATTTTTTGTTTTGTAAAAAAAATTAACCAATAGTTTTTAAAATGACTTTTCATTGATTACTACTGATTAATAGTGAATAAACAACCGAATGATAATTTTGAGGAGTTAGAAGAGCTTATAGAAACTTTAATTCAGGTTAAAGAGAATGTAGTTCAACTAGATTTACTTAGAGATACTTGTAACCCACAGTTCTCTTCTTTTTTAAAAAAAGTAAATGAAATAATAAAACAAATCAATGAAACTTTCCCAGGTATAAGGCTAATGATAAATGAAACATCATTAGAACTTGGTTTGAAATTAAGTTTTAACAATCAAGAGATCTCAATAACAGAAAAAGCACTTAAATCAAATCTTAAAGGTATAAGACAAATAAAACCATTTATTAAACCAGATTTTATAATCTCCATTTCCTCTTCAACAAGTGGTTCAGGAAGGTTTGAGGATGCCGCTAGAGTTTATAGTAATAAAAGATAAATTAGTCTTTTAACATAAACTTATCAATATTCTTTCTAGTATGCACTGGACACTTAATTTGAACTGTTTTCTTGTCTATAAATACTAATTTTTAATCCACTAGACACACTGGACATTCTTGTGTGAGGTATTTAAATCACAATGCTATATTTCATAAAACCTCTTAGTTGAATTTTTCAGAAACAAAGAAAGATTCTCTTAAGTTTTTGGAAAAAGTTTCCTGAAACCGTAATGAGTGAAAATAGAAGTGTTAATATGAAAAATTCAAGATTTAAAGAAGTTGATGAAAATGAATCAAATGATTAAAACAATTCTTAGAAAAGGAAAGGAACATGCAATTATAACTATCTATAAAGATTCAGAAGTTAGAAAGAGAATTAAAATTGGAGATTTACTAATTCTTAAATATCAAAATCATTGTTTTGTTAAACCTGTTAGAGAAGATTTTCATATTGCACTACCTTATAAATTATTTATTAACTACAAAAACAAAACCAGTATATTATTAAGCGTATTGGGAATTTACAGTAAAAAAGAAAGTCAAGAAAGACCAGAAATATATTACAAAAACAACCTTGTAGATTTAAGATATTTTGTTCCCTTAAAAACACAGCATAATGCACCGATCTACATTCTACCTATAAGCAATAATAGATCAGTTCTGTGGTATCCTAGAGGAGGATATGCTAGACCAATAAAAATAAAGAATTATGTGGATGCTGTAAAACTATCAGAATTAATTGGTTTCTTTTTCGGAGACGGATCTAAATCAAAAGGATTAAGAAGTTTTAGATTAACAAATTCAGAACCATTTATTCTAAAATATTGCATTGATTTTTTAGATAATATTATTCTTGAAAAACCAGAATACAGATGCCAGATTATCTATAGTACGAATTCAAATCTTACTAACGAAATAAAACAGAAGTGCACTCATTATTGGGCAGATATTTTGAAGTTCAAAAAAGCCCAAATTGTTTCTGTCAACAAAGCTAAAAATAACAGAGAGACATTGAAATATGGGTCAATAAGGATTCAGATTAATAGTACGATTTTAACAGAATTAATACTCTATGGCGTTATGAATAAATTGATTGATATAATTAAAAAACCAAATAATACGCTTGAAATTGAAATGTTGAAAGGCTTTTTAAGAGGTGTATGCGCCGCTGAAGGTTATCCAACGTCGTATAAAGGAAAACTTAGAATTGTTGGCATTGCATTTAATCCACATTCGAATGAACCTATATTGTATCAAAAACTTTTACGAAATCTAAATATTAATTCCATTATTAGAAAAAAACATAATTCTTTAATAATATATAGATATGAAAACTTTAAGAAATTACTAAAGATGAACATTTTCTCCTTACATCCGAAAAGAAATAATAAGTTTAAAAAAGCATTCACTAATTTACATAATGCAATGAAAAAGGGTTTTCTAATCTCTTAGCATGAATTTTTCTATGTTCTTCTTTGCCCATATTCTTTTTTTCTGATGTTCTGCTAGGAAATTGTTTATTTTGTCTATTAATATTTGTTTTAGTTCACCAGAAAGCAATTTACCAGATTTATAATTTTTGTATATTTTTTCAAGTTTTTTATCGTCTTCCTCGAAAAAGGTGAGCCATTGGTATGATACATCAATTTCAGGTTTGCCTCCTTTTTTTCTATGCTCATCTGTTGTGTCACGACCTCCAGAGAAAGCATGTTTCATTATCTTCTTTTTTACAGTATTTGGGCTGTCTGTTGTAAATATTGCTGTACTTTCAATTGAAGATGACATTTTCCCTTCTTCACCCATACCATGTAATCCGGGTAGGAACCTGGAAAGAATAGTGGCCGGCTTATAATAACCTAATGATTGAACAACATCCCTAGTTAATCTAAAGTGAACATCTTGGTCAATTGCACAAGGAATTAAAACTCTAGTTTTCTTTTTTTCCATAACACTTGGAAGAATCACAGGTGTTGATTGCATTGCTGTATAAAAGATAATACCTATATTTTTATCATTCCCAAAACCAAAAGTAGATTTAATGGTTGAGAATGTTATTTTTTTTGCAACTTGGCAAGCATATTTATACATATGTCCTGCATATTCTGTGTCTAAAAATATGAATGTTTTTTTTGGATCAAATCCAAGTGCAATAATATCTAAGATGTTGTCATAAGCCCATTTTCTTGTATCTTCTAAAGTAAGATCTTCTTTAGCCAAAAATTTTTCTTCGTCTACAATTTGAAATAATAATGGAACATCAAATACATCTTGAAGCCATTTGGCAAACATCCAAACAAATAAGTGTCCCATATGAATCGGACCAGAAGGTGCTCTTCCAGTGTATAAGTAGAATTTATTACTTTTTTCATAGTCTTTTAATATTTCATCGAAATACATATGCGAATAGAAAATTTTTCTTCGTAGATACGGGTGATCTTTTTTAACTAGCCTTTTAAATTTAGTTAATATCTTTGTGTCTAGTTTCTTTGTTCCGAATTGTCTTACTAACTTATCATAATCTATGTTACCTTTCACATCCCAGGGTGTAACAACAAAATCTTCGTCTCTTTCTTCTTCAACTTCAAATGTTGAAATTACAGTGTTCTTTGTTGAAATCAATTTAATATATTTCCTTAAATCTTTTTCAACATTAGTAATAGTTTTATCACTTAACTCAACATCTGACCAGATCATAAACATTGCATTTTTAGTTTTGTCAGTTACAAGAGTTTTTTTTCCTGCACCATAAAGATGACTTATTAATACTTCATTGCCTTGTTTTAATACAATATCATCTTTTTTAGTTTTTAGTTTTGTTCCGTCCATGTAAACAAAATCTTCATCACCAGGTGAAATATCATAAACAAGTTCCTTACCTAACTTAGAACTATCTTGGACAGACATAATTAAACAATTCTTTAATTCTGTCATAAAAAATAGATCTTTGAGAACTGAATCTTTAGGTATTTTTTTACCTTTAGAAATTGTTTGTAACTGATATCCAATTGGAAAACTTTTTTTATATTTTTTAAAAAACACAATTTTTCTTTCAATTTCCTCTTTATACTTGTCAATATTTTTCTTAATATAATTCTCAACTTTTCTTTTTTCTTTTTCAAGTTCTGCAGAACTTTTTTTATTTTTAAGATTTGTTGCAGTAAATCCAATAAATCTAGCAAAAGGGTATTTGTCAACTAATCGTTGAGTAATTGTTATTTTTGGTATCATTATTATCACCTGTAATTTGATTATTTATTTAAATTCTTTCTCCAAATATTAATGTTCCAATTCTTACCATGTTAGAACCTTCTTCAATTGCAATTTTATAATCATTTGACATGCCCATTGACAATATTTCCAGTTTTGACTCGTTAAATATTTCTTTCATATATTTAAAATAGGGCCTAGGATCTTTACCTAATGGGGGGATACACATTAACCCTCTAACCTTGATATTGTATAATTCTTTGAATTCTTTCAGAAACTTAATTGTATCTTCTGGCATTACTCCAGACTTCTGCGCTTCTCTACCAATATTAACTTCAACTAACACTTCTTGAATTTTATTAATTTGTTCAGATCTTTTATCAATTTCCTTTGCTAGTTTGACTGAATCAACTGTTTGTATTAAGTCAAACATCTTTACAGCATTCTTAACCTTGTTAGTTTGTAAATGCCCTATAAAATGAAATTTAACCTTTTTTTCATCAAAAAAATCTTTTACTTTCTTGTATTTCTTTGCAGCTTCTTGTATCCTATTTTCTCCAATTATTTTGACACCTGCATCAATTGCTTGTTTAATCTCATCAACAGACTTAGTTTTTGAAACAGCTACAAGAGCAGTGTTTTTGAGTTCAACTCTTAATCTTTTAATGTTTTTTTCATCCATAAAATTCACTTATTTTAACAACAATTTTTAATGCCTTTAACATACCCAGCTACTTCATTAAGACATTGTTCTTTATTAGTTATTTTATTATTAACAATATATCTTTCATAAATCTTTCCTATTGCGCTTCCAATTATGACTCCGTCAGCACCATTTTTTATTAATAACTTAACATGTTCAGGTTTAGAAATGCCAAAACCAATAAACAAGGGTAAATCAGTATGTTTTCTAACTCTTTTAATAAGTTCAAATGTTGAGTTTTTTACATTTTCTCTGGCTCCAGTTACGCCAGTTACTGCACATAAATACAAGAACTCTGTTGCTTTCTCACATATCTTTTTAATTCTTTCTTCAGAGGAGTATGGACCTATTAAGTAAATGATATTAATATCATATTTATCTCCATATTTCTGGACTTCATCAGACTCTTCAATTACTAATTCAGGTATTATTAAACCATTAGCACCAGCGTCTTTAATGTCTTTAATGAACTTTTCGATTCCATATTGATACACAATATTGAAATATGTAGTAACTACAATTGGTAACATATAACCTTTTTTTCTAATTTTTTTAATACCTTCAATGCATTTCCTAGGAGTCATACCCTTTTTTAGTGATCTTTCACAAGCTTTAATGAAAGTTGATCCGTCTGCAGTTGGATCAGAAAAAGGAATGCCAAATTCTAGAATATCAATACCACTTTCAATAAGTATTTTGATTAATTCATCTGAAAACACTTCATTAGGATCCCCGTAGTATACATGCGCCATGAACGCGTTTTTGTTAATTTTCATTATTATCACCTTTTTCCAATGCTTCACTTGCATGAAACACGTCTTTATCACCTCTGCCCGAAAGGTTAATAACAACAATGTCATCTCTTTTCAAGTTTTTTGATAGTTTAATAGCATGAGCAACAGCATGCGCAGATTCTAGTGCAGGAATTATTCCTTCTGTTTCAGATAATAGTTTGAATGCTTGAAGTGTTTCATCATCTGTTGCAGCAGTAAACTCAACTCTACCAGAATCATTTAAATGTGATAATTGTGCACCAACACCAGGATAATCCAAACCAGCTGAAATGCTGAATGATTCATTAATTTGGCCATTCTCATCTTGTAGCAAATAGGATAATGAACCGTCAAATATACCAGGACGTCCTTTAACAATTGAAGCACCGTGATGTTTAGTGTCAAGACCTTTTCCAGCAGGTTCCACTCCAATTAATTTAACTTCTTTATCATCTATGAAGTCATTAAAAATACCCATTGCATTACTACCACCGCCAACACACGCAATAATGTAATCAGGTAACTTCCCTTCTTTTTCCATTATTTGCGATTTAACTTCTTCACCAATTACTTTTTGGAAATCTCTGACCAATGAAGGATATGGATGTGGTCCAGCTACAGTTCCAAGTAAATAATAAGTATTTTCAATATTTGTAACCCAATCTCTAAGACACTCACTAATAGCGTCTTTTAATGTACAAGAACCTAGTTTAACAGGAATTATTTTAGCACCGCACAATCTCATTCTATGCACGTTCATTCTTTGCCTTTCAATATCTTTTGTGCCCATGTAAACTTCAGTAGGTATTTTAAGAAACGCGCCAATCATTGCTGCTGCAAACCCGTGCTGGCCTGCGCCTGTTTCAGCAATAATCCTTGTTTTACCCATGTACTTTGCTAACAACCCTTGGCCAAGACCGTTGTTAGTTTTATGAGCACCGCCGTGCAGCATGTCTTCTCTTTTAAAATATATTTTACAACCTAATTTTTTAGAGAGATTTCGTGCAAAGTACAACCTAGTAGGTCGTCCAGCGTATGTTTTTAACAAATGTTTAAAATCATTGTTAAACATTGCATCATCTTTGTATTTGATGTAAGCTTCCTCTAGTTCTTCAAGTGCAGGCATTAATAGTTCAGGAATGTATGTTCCACCATATTTACCAAATTTAGTGTTTAGTTTCATCTTAACCTCTCTACAACTTGTTTAATTTTATTATGATCTTTGTTACCAGGAATAATTTCAATACCAGAATTAAAGTCTAATGCGTATGGTTTTAATGCTAAAGCAGTATCTATGTTTTCATTATTTAATCCACCGGCAATAAAATATGGTTTCGGAATGTTTTTTAGCAATGAATGATCAAACTGTTTTCCTGTTCCACCGTATACATCTTTTGAAAAAGTGTCAAAATGAAAAAAATCTGCATTATACTTATTTAAATTTAATAATGAATCAGAATCTTTTACTCTTATTGAATTTATGATTTGAACATTAGTATTTAATTTTGATTTTAATTCATTAATATATTCAGGAGTTTCATCACCATGTAACTGAACTAAGTCAAGTTTACACTTTTTAACAATCTCAACAATGTTCTCAATTTTTTCATTAACAAAAACACCGACTAACCTTGGTGCCATGTTCAAATATGTTTTTATTAGTTTATCAGTAATTTTTTTTATAAGTTCTACTTCCCCACACCGTGGACTTTTATTATAAAAAATAAACCCAAGATAATCTACACCTAATTTTGCACAATAATCAGCATCTTTATAATTTGTAATTCCACAAATCTTAATTTTAGTCATACAATCAACTCCATTATCTTTTTTTGAATATTATTAGATGTCATGATACAGGTCCCAACTAAAATTACATCTGCCCCTGCAGTTTTAACTTTCATTACATCAGATCTTGTAAAAATCCCGGACTCGCATACAAGAATTTTTTCTTTAGGAACAAATCTTGCTAAATTCACAAAATTATTAATATTAACTTCAAATGTTTTTAAGTCACGGTTGTTAATACCAATAATTTCTGCGTTGCATTCAAGAGCAGTTTCTAATTCTAAGTAAGAATGCGTTTCAACTAAACAATCTAAATTAAGTTTTTTAGCTACCTTAAGTAAATGCATTAAATCTTGTTTTGTTAATATACTTGTTATTAGTAAAATAGCATCAGCTCCACATAATTTTGATTCATAAACTTGATATTCGTCAAAAATAAAGTCTTTTCTTAATATTGGTAATTTAGTTGCATCTTTTATGTCTTGAATATAACTTAATTCTCCTTGAAAGAATTTCTTATCAGTTAATACAGATATTGCAGATGCACCTGCTTTCTCATACTCCTTAGCCAGTTCTACATGATCTATGTTATCTTTTATCACACCAAGAGAAGGAGATGCTTTTTTAATTTCTGCAATTAAAGATATTTTATTCTTTTTTTTGAGAGCATTCTTGAAATCTCTTTTTTTAATTTTTTTCTTACCAAGTTGTTTTTTGATCTCTGATAAAGGCAATTCTTTTTTTCTTAATTCTAATTCTATTATATTATACTCTACAATTTTATCTAATATGGTGTTTGTAGTTTTCATTTATTACTCTCCTTAACTAACATATTTAACTTCTCTAATGCTTTTCCAGAGTCAATTGACTTGCTAGCTAGTTCTATACCTTCTTCAATAGAATCTGCTTTACCACTAACATAAATCGCAGCACCTGCGTTTAACAAAACAACATCTCTTTTTGGACCTTTTCTTCTGTTTAAAATGTTCAAAGTAATTTTTGCATTTTTTTCAGGTGTACCACCTTTTAACTCTTCTAATGAGCACTTTTCAAACCCAAACTCTTCAGGCGTTATTTCATATGTTTTAATAATATTATTTTTTAGCTCAGCAACATAATTTGTGCCTGTTAAAGTAAATTCATCCATACCAGATCCATGGACAACCATTGTTCTTTTTAATCCAAGTTTACTTAGAACATAAGCAAGTGGTTCAACAAGTTCTTTATCATAAACACCTTCAACTTGATACTTAACAAAAGCAGGGTTGCACAATGAACCAAGAACATTAAAAACAGTTCTTATGCCCATTTCTTTTCTTGGTCCAAGAACGTATTTGTATGATGGATGGTATATTGGTGCAAATAAATAACAAATACCAATTTTTTCAATTACTTCTTTAGCTCTTTCTGGATCTATATCAATGTTAACACCTAATTTTTCTAACACGTCACCACTTCCACTTTTACTAGAAACACTTCGAATACCGTGCTTTGCCACAGGAATTCCTGCTCCAGCAATCACAAACGCAGTTGTTGTTGATATGTTAAAACTACCTGAGTTATCACCTCCAGTTCCTACAACATCTATCAAACCGCCAACTTTAGGTGTAATCCTTACAGCTTTTTCTCTCATTACTTTTGCACAACCGGTAATCTCTTCAATTGTTTCACCTTTCATTCTTAATGCTGTTAAAAAGCAAGCTATTTGAGCATCTGTTAAATTGCCAGACATGATATCATTCATTACTGTTTCAGTTTCTTGTTGAGTTAGGTTCTGTTTCTCAACAAGTTTATTTAAAATAGCTTTAATCATTTTCTCACCTTGTTAATTAAATTCTGAATAAGAATTCCACCTTGCGGTGTTAATATTGATTCAGGATGAAACAACACTCCTTCAACAAAGTATTTTTTGTGACGCAGACCCATTACAAGGTTGTCATCTGTTTTTGCAGAAATTTCAAAACAATCGGGTATTTTCGTGCCTATTTGAGAATGATACCTTCCACCTAATGTAGGGTTTTGAATGTTTTGAAATATTGATTTACTATCATGTAAGATCCTGCTGCTTTTACCGTGCATAGGCACAGGCGCTCTAACAATCTTACCGCCAAAAGCTTCAACAATACATTCATAACCTAAACATACGCCAAATATTGGAACTTTTTTATAATAATTAAGTATAATCTCTTTACATAACGGTACTTGTTTTGGAATAAAACCTCCTGGCGAGATAACTATCAGATTAAAATTATTTTTTTTAATGGTTTTCTTAATAACTTTAAAACCAACATTATACCTATATGTAATAACATTACAATTTCTTTTTTCAAACTCATCTACAAGGTTAAACGTGAATGAATCAAAATTATCAATAAACAACACATTCATTTTCCCACCTCAAATATAGTATTAAGGAAAATGAATGCTATGAACGATAGTGAGTATGCATTCATTTTAACCCTCCAGTAGACTTTACTGCTTTAATGCAAGCCATAGCTTTTTTAGAAGTTTCTTCATATTCATATTCAGGTATGGAATCATATACAATCCCTGCTCCTGCTCTAATATATGCTTTATTATTTTTCAGTGTCATTGAGCGTATTACAATACAAGTATCCATGTCTTTGCTCGGTGTAATATATCCAACAGCACCACCATAATAACCTCTTTTAGTTTTTTCATATTTTCTTAAGAATTTCATTGCATTTAATTTTGGAGAACCTGTTAAAGTGCCCATGTTCATTGTTGTAAGATACGCGTGTAAACAATCAAGATCTTTTTTAAGGATTCCTTTTACATTTGACACTAAATGTTGGACATGCGAATATTTTTCAACCACGTATGTTTCATCAACAATCCTTGACCCAGGATTTGATATCTTAGCAATATCATTTCTTGCTAGGTCTACAAGCATTGTATGTTCAGAAACTTCTTTTTGATCAGTTTTTATTTCAATTTCATATCTAGAATCATAATCTTTGTCAATCCTTCCTTTAACAATACCTCTTGGTTTAGTACCTGCTATTGGTCTTATTTCAACTGTTTTTTTATCAACGTCTCCTTGCACTCTTAAATGCATCTCTGGACTTGCACCAAGTAATACACTGTTTCCAAAGTTAAGGTAAAACATGTAAGGCGAAGGATTTAATCTTTTTAATGATCTATATATATCAAAACATTCTGAATTATAATTAGAAATGATTGTCCGGGAATAAACACACTGGAAAATATCTCCTTGGTTAATATGCTCTTTGATTTTTTCTGTGTTTTTAAGAAAATCTTTTTTTGAAACATCACTATCTAATGTATGTTTAACTGATTCTTTTTTTACATATGGAAACTTTTGTTCACTGTTTAAAACTTTTTCATAGTTTTTTATTTTATTAATACATCCTTGAAATAAAGATTCATAATCATCATCTAATTTTATAGCATTTGCAACAAAGTATGTTTTGTTTAGTTTGTGATTGACAAAAAACAAATTATCAACAAAATAAAATTCATAATTTTTTTCGTTTAAGATATCTTTTTTATACTCTGGCAGATCTTCAAACTGATCAATAAAATCATATGAAAATGCTCCAAATAATCCGCCATAACAAACAAACGGTTTAAATATTGGTTGGAACTTAAAAGCTAATATTCTTAAAATATCAATGTGTGTCTTTAACTTTAACCTGTCCATTTCATGAACATTTTTACGTTCTGGAACCAATTTTCCAGATATTTTTGTTTTAGTAACTACTATCTTTTCACAAAACTTGAAGTCATCCTTTATATGATCAAGGATTTTCTCACCTAAGTTGTTTAAAGCAGTAATTGTAAACTCGGTTTTTTTACCTGAAATCTTAAGACAAGGATCAGCAGAACCAACACTCATAACACCATACTTTGCAATGTTAGCAGCAGATTCTAAAAATATTGAATTAGGTTTTTTACCATAATCTGATAGTTTTGCAAATAATTTAACAGGATCTACTGCTCGCTTGATCTCTTTATACAAAGGTATAACACTACCTACCTTAACTTGTTTTAACAAGTTTTTGAAATATTCTTTGTTTCCATTTAATTTTTGCAATTTATTCACCTATTATAATTTGTAATTAATAAAAAAATTGTAATGGGGTTGCCCAGATTTGAACTGGGATCATCCGGTCTGGAGCCAGAAATAATAGCCAGGTTATACTACAACCCCGTAGAACACTGAATTGGCTCTAAAGCCACCAACACCAATTCACATTCAAAATAATATTATCTATTAAAGAACTAAACTCTTTGTTGTACACAGCAGCGTTTGTCATAATATTATTTTTCATGATTTAGTTAGGAATATTGTAGTTATTTATATAGTTTTTGATATATATTTTACAGAATATAAAAGAGCTATCGCTATTTTTTTAATAATCGGGGGATTTAGGGGAACACGAAAAAATCTCAAGGAGATTTTTGGTGTCCCAAAAAGGTTTCACCTTTTTTAGGACTCCCCTAATAAGTTAAATTAAAAAAATTATAATCTAATATTGCCAACCACCAAACAATATGTCTTTTTTTATATAAATAAAACTATTAAGAACTAATTTACAAGTGCCAGCCTAAATCACTTTTTTCTTGCATAGTTGGATAAGAATAATGAATTTATATAAAAATGTTGCTACATATTAACGATTTGTTTAACTATTTCAATAGCTACATCTCTTTTATGAGGGTATGCAGCTATACAAATCTTAAAATGAAAACAATTACCTGAATCTGTTATATAATACTCGTTTTCAAGTAATTTATCTTTGTCTAATCTTATGTAGAAATGTAATGACTCATCTAACCTGCTATTTATTTGTTTTAACAATAAATCTTTTTGTTCTTTGTTCAAATTCTTCATAAAATTTTTAAGAACTTCAGTTGTCTGTCTTTGCTTTTTTGCAAAGACAGTGTAAACCTTAATTTTATTATCTTCAAACCCATAACTTATTTTTGATTTAAACTCAACCTTTTCCTTGGCAAAGTCAAACGGAAACAATTCTTTGATTTTCTTAACTATCCATTTTTCATTATCACTTTCTTTACAAAAAACACGCATTTCAATGTTATGTGCCAGTTTCATATATAGAAAAGATTTATTAAGTGTATTTAAAATTATATATGTAATGCCTAAGAAACACGTTATTATCACAACAACAGATGAAAAATTTGAAGATTTTGTTGTTAATCATTGGCTGAAATCATTGCAGGATAATGTTAACTTAGAAAATATTGATGTTGTTATTTTTGACTATGGTTTAAGAAAAGAACAGGTAACTGAACTAAAAAAGAAAAAGATTATAGTAAAAAAATATCAAAAAGTTTACCGTGTGAATAATATTAGATTTAGAGATGTTGTTGATTTTCTTAACAAAAACAAATATGATCAAGTCATGGTTACAGACGGAGGTGATTTAATCTTTCAGACAGATATAAGCCCTATTTTTGAGAAGAACAAAATAAAGATAAGAGCTGCTTGCGAAGATTACAATCTTGGATTTGAAGAAGTGTTAATGAAAAATTCTTTTTATACAAAATACGAACCAAAAATCAAAGAAATTATTAAAAAAACCAAAATGATCAATGTAGGTGTTCTTCTAGGGCCCTCTATTAAATTTAAGAAAATGGCTAAAGAATGTTATGATATGATTAAAGCAAAAGATAAGTTCGGACCAGAACAAATTGCGATTAACTATTTATTGTACAGAGACGGATTTCATGAGATGGATAATGGATATAATTTTGTGGTCCAGACAGCAAAAAAGAAAATTCGAATTAAAGACGGTGTATTTTATTATAAAAAATCTGGTGAAAAAATACCTATTGTTCATAACGCAGGAGGATTTTCATTTTATAGACCAATAGCCGACTTTGGATATGGTAAAAATAAAAATAAAATTAAGCTGGTAATATCAATTTTAAAGAAGGTTTTATTTCCAATACATTATTTTTTCAGCAAAAAATAGGTTTTTTCTAATTTTTTAGCACACAGATTAACATCGTGTTCTTCTGATTTTTTTCTAGCGTTTTTACCCATTTTTTCAACTAACTCTGGATTATGGATTAATTCAATCATTTTCTTTGCAATTTCAACACTATCTCGCTTTTCGACTAAATAACCTGTTTTATTATCATGCACAACTTCAGGTATTGCTAGAACATCCACACCAATAACAGGCAATCCAGATGCCATTGCCTCTAACAAAACAAGACCTTGTGTTTCCATTTCTGAGGCTGTTATGAAAACGTCGTGGTCTCTGTATATTTTAGGTAGTTTGTCTCGTTGTATAAACCCAGTAAAAATTATATTTTTTCTTAAACTTGATTTAACAACTTGTTTTTTCAAACTGGTTAATGCAGGACCATCCCCAGTAATAGTTAATATGGATTTAGGATATCTTTTAGATACTATATTCATAGCATCAATAACAACGTCAATTTTTTTTTCAAAAGCAACCCTCCCGACATGTAAAAATCTAGGAAATTTGTTATAAGATTTTTTTTTTGTAAATTTATCAATATGTATACCATTAGAAATTACGACAGTTTTTGCTTTAAGATCATGCGTTAATAAATCCTGTTCTATTCTTTTTGATGGCGCAATTACAAGGTCGTGTCTGTTATAAAATTGGTTAGTGATTTTTAAAACAGTTTTCCTTGAAAGTTCTTCATGTTTTTGTGTAATTTTTGATTTCATGACAAACTCTTTAACTTTATTTTGAACTTCAACCAAATCAATCTTTCCAGATTTATCAGATAATTTATCAAGAACTTTATCAAGTTTCAGTAGTTTAATTGGGGAGATATATACCAACATGTCCGGGAAGGATGTGTGATATGTAGAAATAATAGGAATGTTGTACTGTCTGGCACAAATTAGTGCCATTATACCTAACGTAGCAGGTGTGTGTGTATGTATAATATCTGGGTGGAATGCTTTTACAATTTTTCTAAATTTTCTTAAGTTAGGTATAGGAATTCTTACTTCAGGATATGATGGTGCTGAAAATGATTTGAATCTGTATATTGTAATATTTTTTTGTTTTTCGTCTTCATAATCTTTATATTTAGGAGCTACAATTACAATTTCGTGACCGTTCTCTGTCAAATATTTAACAGCATTAGTAATTGAAACAACAATGCCATCCATTTTAGGCAGATATGTACCATCTACAACCATTAAAAGTTTCATTATAATCAAGTAATTGTTATTAAAATATTAAAATTTATCCAAAACCATTAAAAACCCCAGCATACTTAGTTGTTTTTATGAAACATAATGTAAAAGTTACATTCTACCTAATTATAATGTTTTTCACTGCACAGGTTATTGGTTTATATTTGTTGAACCAGAGTATAGAAACTATTGAAACAACAGAAGATGGTGTTATTGAAGTTGCGTATGAAGAACCTATCACAGGTAGACCAGAATTAGAAGGACAAGAGTCTTTTAATTATATTCTTATGATGATTTTTTTTGGCACAATAATATTATTGTTACTGATTAAATTTAGATTATTCAGTGTTTGGAAAGTATGGTTTTTTTTAGCTATCTGGAGTGCTTTGGTTATTGCATTATCAGTTGTTGTTAATGATATTTTAGCAATTATAATTTCACTAGCAGTCACTTTATTAAAATATTTTAAATCAAATGCTATTATACATAATCTGTCTGAGATGTTCATTTATTCAGGTATAACAATATTAATAGCGCCATTATTTACTGTGTTCTGGGCTGTAATGTTGTTACTTGCGATTTCTGTGTATGATGCAATCGCAGTGTGGAAAAGTAAGCACATGATTACTTTGGCAAAAGCACAAGCAGACAATAAACTGTTTGCTGGATTGTTAATACCATACACAAAATCTAAGAAAGCTGGAAAGATTAAGCTTAAAATTCCAAAAGGTATGGAAGGAAAAAAAGTACAGTCTGCAATCCTTGGCGGCGGCGATATTGCGTTTCCGTTAATGTTCGCGGGTAGTGTCATGACTTTCTTAATTAAGTCTGGGTTAACTAAAGAACTAGCATTTTTCCAAACTTTAATTATTTCATTATTTGCAGGTGTTGCACTTACAGTTTTGTTTATTAAAAGCGAGAAAGGAAAATTTTATCCTGCTATGCCTTTTTTAACAGCAGGTTGTTTATTAGGCTATGGAATAGTTATGTTAATTTAGCTGCAACTGCTCCTGTACCGATTAATCCAAGGTCTTTTGTAAGAACTAAGTTAACCTTGACAGATTTTAGCACGTCTTTGTAAACTGCGTGTTTTAAGAATTCTTTTTTAAAATATTTTTGAAGATAAGGTTTTATTGAGTTAGATATGCTACCAACTAAATATACTTCATTGGTTAGTAAATGTAAACACGAATCTCTGATATATCTTGAATAAAACTTTGTAAATTCTTTTAAAGTCATGTCACATAAATCATTTTTTGAACTGTATTTTGTAATGATTTCAGGATTGTTTTCTTTATTAACCAGTTTCCGAATTTTCATGTTCATTTCTAGATTGGATTTTATTGCAAGATGATTGTAAATGTTTATAATACCTCTTCCTGATAAAACATCTTCACAATATACAGTTCTTGGATATTTACCGTGTAGGTAATCAAGTAATGCATAATCTTCAATATCTTCAATGCCGAACGTTGTCCAGCCAGGCTCACAAGGATATACTTTGTTGTTTATTACTATTGATTTACCCAACCCTGTGCCAGGACCAGTTGCCATTATAACTTTATTTTTTGATTTATTGCCTTTGTTTAAAACAAAAAGATCTTTGCTTTTTAAATATTGGACACCATATCCGTTTGCTTGAAAATCATTGATCAAGGTTATGTTCTTTAGTTTGGTTTGTTTTTTTATTTTGTTAATATCAATGGTTAAATTAGCATTTGTTAATTTGGCTTTATTGCCTGTAATTGGCCCAGCAAAACCAATGCATCCAGTATCAATGTTTTTGTTAAACTTGTTAATTATTGAAGAAATGTTTTTAACATCTTTTGTCAGAAAAGCTTTTTTTTGTTTAATTACTGGCTTGTTTGTTACTTCTATCAAAGCAATCCTTGAATTAGTACCTCCAATGTCTAATGCTAAGACCTGTTTCATATTTTTCTTCAAAGAATAAATAGTATAAATAATTTATCGTAAATTCAATCAGAAAAAATTGAATTTACGAGTTTACAATTTTAACCAAATTGTAATTGTCTTATCTCATAAATTCAGGAAAACTTTCTTTATGATTTTGGTAAAATAAGAATAAATGAATACCTATTGCTACAAAAGTTAAGATTGTTTTTTGTAACAACCAAAAAAACACTATCTGGTGTATGACTGGAATTTTTAATCCAAAAGATAAAACTAGTAAATAGAAACCTGAAAACAGGTCACCGTAACTTGCAAAATCTCTGTTTATTAATATAAAAATACCGCCTTTTAAAATTAAGTAAATGGCAGCGTATAATAATAATTTATGAGGCAGGATAGCTGCGCCCATTAAAATCAGTACAGTTATCAGATCAAGTTTCCCCAATGTTGCAAAAAACATATTTTTTAAAAATTAACTTATGTTTAAAAAAGTTGTGTTAGAAATTAAAATCCTTTCAAACTTTTTTGCCTGACAGTAGCAGCAAAAGACACAGGGTTAATGCTCATACCATCTTTAGCAGCAATGATTTGTATACCAGAATATTTTTGTATTTCCCTTGCTTCATACAATGGATCTGCTTGCAACATCTTAGTACCAAATCCCGTTATGATTGCTAGCTGAGGCGAGGCTTTTTTAATGATTTTTTCAGCGTCTGTACTGTTTAAACAACCTTTTTCATTGGACGCTCTAGGTTCTTTTACGTTTAGAATAAGAAGATCAGTATCTTTTAACTCAACACCTAATTCATCAGAGTACGTTGTATCAGGGATATAACCAAGGTTAAACTTTGGAGTTATTATTTTAAACCCGTATGAAACGTGTTTTTTAAGTTCAACAACTGCTATTTCTATATTATTAATACCAAGTTTGTTAGTGTTATCAACAGTTATTACTTTTTCAAGGTATGTTTTATATTTTTTGTTAAGAAACGGATTTTGTTGTTTATCATCGTCAAACGCAGCTGCTGAGGGGCAAACAAGAACTCCTCTCTTGTCTAGTCCGTCATGCGTCATCGCACTAATAACAGCATTAACATCATTAGCTTTAAACAAATCATTACCTGATAGAAATATTGCCATGTTTTCTCTTAGATTCACAGAAGCCATCTTCGCCATTACTAACGCTCCTGGACCAGGATCAATATGAAACTGGTTTTCTTCATAATTAAATATAATACCGCCTGATGACCTGTACTGTTTACCAATAACAAAACCATCCCCGCCTGTGCCTAGAAAAAGAATACGCGACCCCATACCATTCTCGAATGATAACAAATATAAAAAGATTGTGGAAGAGCTAAATTTATTAATTGATTGTGACTTTTGATTTGTATGGTTGATGTAAACAAATTGTTTAAAGACGTTTTTAACATCCAACAAGGTGAAAGAGTAACAATACTTAATGATATATTAGAAAAACCAAACAAAGATTATGAGTTTAGAAAAAAATTAGCTAATGAATGGTCAAATGAATTAAACGCAGAATTAGTAAAATATAACGCGACCAATGCCCATAACGCAGACCTTCCCGAAGATGTTGACTTTGATTTTATTTTTTCTAAAACAGACATTGTGATTGCTTTGACAGAGTTTTCAGCAACTGCTCCGTTGATGAAATTTGCTAAAAAATATAATTATAGAGGAGCTAGCATGCCAGGTTTTAATAAAAAAATGATACCTGCACTTGAACTTGATTACACAGAAGTTGCTAAGAGAGTTAAATACTATTATGACTTGTTAGAAAAATCAGATTCGTGTGAAATTGTTTTTACTGTTAATGGAAAAGATTTTAACTTATTTTTTGACTTAACAGATTCAATTCCAAAAAAAGATGATGGGATATGCCATGAAAAAGGTAAGATAATTAACCTGCCGAGCGGTGAAGCGTTTATTGTTTCAAATGAAAGTAAAGATAGTAAAACAAAAGGATTCTTACCAATAGAGTACAAAGGTAAGTTAAATATATATGAAGTAAAGAATAACAAAATAGTTGGAGAGGATAAACACAGTGAATTATATACAAAAATTAAGAATGATCCTGTAGTTGGTAACATAGCAGAACTAGCTTTTGGTGTTTTAGATGAGTTTGGCATTAAAAGTTGCGGAAAAACCTTATTAGATGAAAAATTAGGGTTACACATTGCACTAGGCAGAAGCGATCATTTAGGCGGTAAAACAAGTCCAGATAATTTTGTTTCGTTGTCTAATGTCTGGCACCAGGATTTTGTTTATACAAAAGAAATGCAGCCAAATATTATTGTTAAACAAGTTAAATTAGGTAATAAAATAATCATGAAGAATAGCAAGTTTAATTCTTTTTAAAAGAAGAAACTGTGTCAAGTAAATCAACATGGCCTAAAAACTGTGCTCTGCAACAATACCTGTCAAGACCAAGCTCGTCCATTGTTTCTTTAACATTCTGTGTTTTGTTATTAGTTTTAGCCAAAAACTCTTCCCATAACTGTGCAATTGGCTTACCGCACGAATAACATCTAACAGGTATTATCATTTTATCCTCTAGGAAAAAAGTTTTGTTTATAAAAGTATCGCAATATTAGATTTTTTCTGGGTTTTCAACTGTTTTTTCATCTTTTACATTGCCTGTGTTCACTGAACCTTTCTTTGCAATGTAAATAATATGAGTTTCTTCATCAGCTGCAGTTTGATGTTCGACACCTCTAGGAACAAACGCACATTCTCCTTCTTGAAGACGTAATTCTTTATCTTGAAACCTCACTATAAACTCTCCTTTAACAACCAGAAACATTTCATCTTCATCGTCATGATGGTGCCATGGAAGTTCTCCTTTACATTTTGCAACTTCAACAATGCAATCGTTCAATTCACCGATTATCTTAGGTGTCCAGTATTCACTGAACAGACTTAGTTTTTCATTAACATTAACTTTTTCTATTTCCATTGTACACACCTATTCAACCAATATCGCAACTTTTCCAGGCAACGCTTTCCTTGCTTTATTTTCTTTACTATTTTCAGCTTTTTCAACACTTATCTCTGCTTTGAAATCGTTTTTGAAAAAATCAATGCTTTGTTTAAGAACATCACACTCCTCACTTTGAGTTGAACAATCATCAATACCAGATTTAACAACTTTTTGTATGATTTTTGTTATATCTTTAGCATATCTCTTCATTTCACTGTTTTTCATGACTTCGCTCATTATTTCTTTGAAATCACGTGTTTTCTCAAGCTTTTTCTTTAATATTTTGTACAGGTCGTACTTCCATTTATCAGCAACAAACAACGCAATTTTCTTTGGTTTCTTGATCTTTAAAAGATTTAAAACAGAATGGATATCTTCCATTGTGTCTCTGATAATATCTTCACTCCTATCTTTGACCACTTTACTAGCTTTTGGCCATTCAGCTGTTGATATAAAACCTTTCTTACCAATTAGTTCCCAGATTTCTTCGCAAGTAAATGGTGTGATTGGTGCTAATAGTAAAGCTTGAGTTTCAATTATTTTCTTCATAACTTTTTTATTTGGATTATCGATTGTTCGTCTCATGTACCATTTAACAGATCTTTGCAATTCAAAGTATGATTTCTGAAGAGCGCTTCTGAACAAGTTATTTTCCATTAATTCTGTTGTATCTTTAATCACTTGGTTAAGTTGTGATAACATCCATTTATCAATAGTTCTTTCTTTTTCAGTACCTTTATTATACCATTTTTTAGCAAACGCGATTAACTGAGGCAGTTTGTCAGACATTGTTTTTGCAAGGTCAGTTTCCCAGTTTGCGTCGTCCATACCTTCGCCACCTGACAACACTGCAAACCTTGACGCGTCAGCACCAAATTTAGTGTTCATTTCACGAATAGGTATAGTGTTACCAAGACTTTTTGACATTTTTTGACCGTCAACTGTCATCCAACCGTTTAACCCGTACGCAACAGGCCAATGTTTTTCAGGGAAAATTGCTGTGTGGACAAAAATACAAAAACTCATATGGTTCTGGATAAGATCTTTCCCAGTACTTCGATAATCCATTGGGTACCAATAATTAAATTCTGTTTTAAGTTCATCAGCTAACTTCTTATCAACATTAAGTTTTTTTGCATCTCCTTTACCTAATAAGACATAATCAAAGAAATTATCGTTAAGTTTATCAATAGGAATATCTTTAATTTTATGCGCAATAGTGTAATACGCCATGTAGATTGTACTGTCTGACAAAGATTCAATTTTCCATTTTTCTTCCCAAGGTAATTTTGTTCCCATGCCATATTCACGCGTACACGCCCAGTCATTAAGCCAGTCTAGTACATAATTAAATTGAGATCTAGCTCTATCAGGATACAATTTCATGTTATCAAGACATTTATGCGCTGTTTTTTTCCATTTTTTGTCTCCGTACAAGACAAACCATTGATCTTCAACAATTTTTATAACAGAGGGTGTTAAACATCTGCAAACAACAGGTCCAGTAAGCTCATAAAACATAACAGCATCATTTTCTTTTACAAGTTTCTTTTTTAACAACACTTGCGCATCTGGCACAGTCATTCCAGCACAAACACCGCAATTGTCAAGCATAACACCTTTTCTGAATACTCTTCTGTTAAGCTCGCCTTTTGCTTTTTCAAGTTCTTCAACTTGTTTAGCTGAAGTTATACCGAATTCTTTACCAATATGTTCACCAAGGTTACTTCCCATACCAGGCACTTTTATTATATCAATAGGTTTAAGCGCCATTACAACTTTAAGATCTAAATTGTATTTTTTAATTAATTCTGGGTTTGACTGTATTTTTTTCAGTTCATATAAATCAACAGGATCTTCAAGAGCAGAGAAAACAATGCCTGAGCCAATATCAGCGTCAATAAAATCTGCAACAACAGTGTAAATTTTCTTATTTAATAATGGACAGTGCACCCATTTACCTATTAATTCCTTAGGTTTAATACTTCTCAAGATTTTAGCTTTTTTATACTGGTTTTCAATTTTATCAACTGCTTTTCTTCCAACAACCCATTTTTCATCTCCAACCTGAACCACGGCATAGTCACCTTTAGGATCTATCCATAAGTTTGTTTGACCATAAAAAGCATCTGGCCTGGTAGTTCCTGCCATTAAAATTAAATCAGAATTCTCCATTCTATATTTACCCCAAATAAAGTCCATTGGAGTCTCTCCTTCTCCACTAACTCTAGAATGATCCCCGACAGGATTGTTACATTTTTTGCACCATACAACAGGATGTTTTCCTTTGTCAACATAACCTTTTTTTCTTAAAGTTCTGAACTGCCATCTAATAAAAGCATCATAAGTAGGGTTAATATCTGTAGTAACGAAATTCCGTCTCCAGTCAATTGAATATCCCATTTCTGACAAATCTTTTTTCCATGCTTTTGAAAAAACATTTACCCAGTGCATGGGTTCTTTAAATTTAGGGATTTCTTTTTCACTGAACCCTGTTTCTTTTAAAATTTTTAACTGCTTTTTTTCACCTTCTTGAACTCTTCTTGCTGCATTAGCAATTGGACTTCCGGTAATATGCCATGCCTGAGGAAATAACACATTAAATCCGCGCATTCGTTTATATCTTGCAACTATTTCCACTCTCATTGACGAAAAAAAATGTCCAATGTGAGGATACAAATTAATGTAAGGATACGGGAAAGTTAGAAAATACTTTTTTTTATTTTTATCAGGAGTTGCTTCAAACAATTTACTATCTTGCCATTTTTTTGTCCATTTTTGTTGAATCTTTTTAATTTTGATCACCTTTTTCTAATAATTATTTTTTATGTCTTTAAAAAACTTATTTAGAATAACCACTGAACTAAACTACTGGAGCATGAGTAAAAGTTCAAGTTTCATTATTTTTTTAAGTATTTTGATTGTATATAAAAAGCTTTTTTATTTTATTATATTGGTAACCTGATTCTGTGTTTAAACTCAAACAACACTCTTTTTTCAATGGTCCATTTTAAAAAACCAGTAAATGGAACATAAATGATCTTTTCACCAATAGTTATTAGGCCTTTTCTTTCACCAAGTGCAATGGCAAGTAAGTTCCAGTTTCTATTTTTTTGCTTAACTGATTTATTCTGTGTAACCCGTGATATTATGTTCTTTGCAACATCCCTTCCTTCAATCATTGCATTATACGCAGTGCTTAATTTATCAGATCTTGCAACATCACCGCACAAGTAAATGTTTTTATTATTTTCCAGGCAAAGATCGCCGCACAGTTCATCTTTTATTAATTCATTCAGTTTTATCCCTGCGCTCATTATTATCAAATCTGTTTTGATAGTTTCGCCAGTGTTTAATGTTATTGAATCATTGTTACAAGAAATAACTTCTTTTTCTTTCTTAATTTTAACACTATGATTTTCGAGAAACTTTTCAATTCTTTTGCTAATAGTTGGATTATTAAGCAGATATTTTCCCAGATTGACCAGAGAAATGTCATATTTTTGTTTTTCTGCAAGAATGCTTGTTATTTCTACACCAGTATAACCTCCGCCGATAACAACTATTTTTTGATGTTTTTTTAGTTTAGAATTAATCTTATTAACATCTTTAATCCGTTTTAACGGAAGAGCGTATTTTTCAAACTCATTGTTATTATAAAAATTGGTTGTTGAGCCTGATGCAATAACTAAATAATCATAATCATAGCTTTTATTTTTACCAATTACTTTTGTTTTTTTGATTTCTTTTATATTATCTTTTACAAAAAATTCCCGATAATATTTTTTTAAACTAAGCCTTATATTATTAACATATTCAGGATTATCAAGACATAAATGTAATGAAGGAGTATACTCAAAATAATCTTCTTTATCAATAAGTTTAATGTCAAACAATTCTTTTTTTTTAAGCAAACCAAGTAAAGCAGACAATCCTGCAAAACCTGCGCCAATTATAACTACTTTTTTTTTCATTTCTTTTTTGTTATTATTAACACTATTAAATATATTTCCTTGAACTTAAACATGTTATTTAAAAAAAGTATTTTTAGAAATTTTTAGGTAACTTTTTTATATGGGATTGTACGTTAGTAACATTTTATTATAAATAGTGTAGAGGTGTGATAAGTTGAAAAAATTATTTTTTGTAATTATATTATTGGTTATGTTTAGTGCTTCTGTTCTTGCACAGTTGTGCCAGGATGACTGTACAAAAGGAGACAACATTGCTTATGTAGAGTGTGTTGGCGAAGGGGAATGCGGGAATGTGAAAAACTTTACATGGGCAGGTGTTGAATATCCGTTTGGCTGTGACAATATGGAGCTTAATGTTGATACACCAATACCAGAGCCGTTTTGTTTTGGTTCTTACAAATATTATGAGTTTAGATGTTACAAAGGAAAACAATATGATAAAAACATTGTATTTCCAACAGCGTCACATGAATATTGCGAATTTGGTTGTGAAAACGCTACATGTCTTGAAGGAGATTGGGGTCCTGCATGTCCAGAGTTTCCATGTGAGTATGACGCAAGATATATAACGAATTCAGGCGGAACATCAGATTCTCCCCCAGTCCAATATTCTTCATCAGATTATCCATATGAGTTTTCTTTAGATAAAACTACCAACGTAATCTTTACTTTGAACTACCATTTATATTCAAAAACACCTCAAGGGCCTGGTTACACAACAAATTACATGAGAGTTTATATTGATGATACAGAGGTTTTTGTTGATGAAAGTGAACAAGGTTTAACAGTTGATAAAGAAGAAGAGATTGAATTTGGTGCGTTAAACCCGGGTGTCCATTATATTAGAATAGAAGCACAACCATTTGAGCTGCATTATGGAATTGACTGGTTTAAGTTAGAAGAAGGAGAAGATACTTGTGTTGATGCTATTTGTTCTTTGGTGCAAGACGGATGTTGCCCAAGCTCATGCTCTGCAGGTTCAGACGTTGATTGTTGTGAAGATGCTGGTAAATGTTGGGTTGAGACAAGAGGGTGCTATGATGATTGTGAGTTAGGAGAAGGGAATTGTAGCATTCAATTAAATTGTGAAGTAACTAATGACGGATGCTGTCCTGACTGGTGCGCAGCAGGTTCAGACAAAGATTGTTGCGAGAATGCTGGTAAATGCTGGATAGATGGTAAAGGTTGTTATGATGAATGTGATTCAGTGACATGTGTAGACGGCCAGACTCAAACATGTGAACCAGACCAAGACTATTGTACCGCAGGTGTACAAACATGTACTAATGGAGAATGGGGTAACTGTACAGGCTATACTTTACCTGAAAATGAAACATGTAACAATGAATATAACGAGACAGATGATAATGACTATAATGAAACAGAAGAGGAAGATGACGACGAAGAAGATGAAACAGATGATAATGAAGACACGCCTGTTGATGGAGGTTGTAAACCTAACAAAGTTTTAATCTGTCACGTTGTTGGTAAACCGCATGAAATTTGTGTTGCACAATCTGCACTTGACGCGCATTTAGCTCATGAGGATTACACAGGATATTGCGAATCTTACGCACATATTAAAGATAAAAAAGATAATAAAAAAACAAAAGAAAAAAGTTCTGATGAAACAGGAAACCAAGAAGAAGTGAAAGAAGAATGTAATGGATGCGAACATAAGGATAAATGTCTACAATACGGTGAAAGAATTAAAGCAGATAAAGAAAGAAAATATTGTGACTCTTCTAACACCCTTTCATTACAGAAAAATGAAGCAGAAGAATGCATGAACAACTATGAATGCAGAAGCAATCTTTGTGTAGATGACCAGTGTATTAAACAAGGTTTCTTACAGAAAATATTAAACTGGTTCAAGAACTTTGGTAGTATTCTTGGTAATGTTCTGAAAACTTTTTAATTTTTTTTCATAATCTTTTTAAACCCTGTATGTTTCCTGAGGACTTGTGATACTCATGGAAGTAAATGTTATTGAAGATAAAAAGAAAAAATTTGTTTTTGAACTAAAAGGCGAAGGACACACTTTGTGCAATGCTTTAAGAGACGAATTATGGAATGATAAGTCTGTTACAGTCTCAGCGTATAACATAAGCCATCCTTTAATCGGCGTGCCAAAGTTTATTGTTGAAACAGACGGTAAAAAATCACCTAAAAAAGCTGTTAAAGACGCTATTTCAAGACTTAAAAAAAAGAATACTACTTTAACAAAAGAAGTAAAAAAAGTCAGATGAACCTAGAAGATGGGAAAATCTTAATAAAATTAGCGCGTGATTCTATTATTTCATTTTTTTCTGGTAAATTTCTACACATGCACGAGTCTGATAAATATATAGATAAGCTAGGTGTTTTTGTTACTTTGAATAAATATGATCAGTTACGCGGTTGTATTGGCTTTCCAGAACCTGTTTATGATCTGCAAAGAGGTATTGTTGAAGCAGCTCGTGCTGCAGCGTTTAAAGATCCGAGGTTTCCTGCAGTTACTGAATCTGAAATGGAAGATATTACAGTTGAAGTTTCTGTTTTAACAAAGCCAAAGTTACTCGAAGTTGAAGACCCTAAAGAATATTTAGACAAGATTAAGATTGGTAAACACGGTTTGATTATAAGGACAGGTTTTCAGTCTGGATTGTTGTTACCTCAAGTTTTTACAGATTATGAAAGCACGCCTCAGCAAGCTCTTGAAATGACTTGTCAGAAAGCTGGGTTAAATAACGATGCTTGGAAAGATCCTGAAAGTAAAATTTATACGTTTTCTGCCCAGATTTTTGAAGAAAAAGAGCCGAATGGGAAGATTGTTGAAAAAAATTAGAAAATACCAGGCACAAATCTATACTTAACTTTTTTACAATATTTCTTATAATCATCGTCCATTATTAAGTGACGTTCTTCAGTTATTGCTCTGAAGAAATATATTATTGACCAGAAAAATATACCTAGGAATGCAGCGATGTTCATGACAGGCAGTATAGTTATCCACCATACAAGATTTTTTGATATGTAAGCAGGGTGTCTAATGAACCTGTACGGTCCTTTTACTACAATACCTCGGTTAGTCAAATTCGAACTTTTGGCGCCTAATGCAATTGTTGCCCAGACGTAGATCCATAATAAAAATAAGATAATTAGTCTCATAACAAAAGTCACTTTACTTGAACCAAAGTATACAAAGTCGTTTGCAAACCAGGGAACGTATTGTGACGCTAGTCCGTTAAAAGGAGGGTAACAGATTAAAGCAACAGCCCAGCCAAACGCAGTAGGTTCAACAGATTTGATTGTGTTTTTTAAGAATTTGGCTTCAAATGCGTATCCAAAAGAAAAGATTGCAGTGTCTATTAAAAAAATTAAAACAATTCCAAACGGGTATATTAGGTGAGTGAAATTACTAATAGTGAATAAGTTAGGAGTTGTTCGAATTATGTTAACATGATTAATTATAGAAAAATAATTATCAAAAAAAAAGTTAAGTAGTATTGGTAAAAAAAAGATTTTTACAATGAGAAACAAGAAATCGCGCTTTTCTTCGGCGTCCATCTTTGGCATTTTATGATCCGTGTCATAAACAAAATTTTTAAGATAATGACGAAAATCACTAACTATTCTTTTGAATGCTTTGAACAATCTTCTTGTTTTTGTCTCATGGTTACCGTTGTACGAAGCAACTAGTTGTATAGGGAATGAAAATAATGTGTATGCTAATGCTAATATAACTAAAACATTCATAGTTTCATTTCTAAGAAAATTAGAATAATATGGGACATATTTATACATTAAAATTGCTAGCCAAATCATGACAAGACCTGAAAAATAATGACCAAGAGCTTTTTTCAAATTATTTTTTGAAAACATTTTGTAATGTGTGAGTTTATAGTCATATATATGTTTTGTCAAAAACCACTTATTTGACACATGTGGTACGAAGTGAAGAAATATAAATGTGGTTGTTTTTGACACTCGATATAGCACTTATACTCATGAAAAGTGGTTTTTGAGCACACTCTTACCACTTATTTAAGATAAGTGGTATATCGTTGTATGAAAAACTTTAATATACTCTTCTTTTATTCTTTAACTATTATGAAAGCAACAGCGATTGCCTCCCCTAGTATTGCCTTTGTTAAGTACTGGGGCAAGAAAGATACTAAACTTAATATACCAATGAACTCAAGCATTGCAATAACTCTTGATGATACACTTAACACAAAGACAACAGTTAAATTTTTTAAAGAGTATAATGAAGACATTTTTATTTTTAACAATGAAATTCAGGAAGGAAACAGGTTAGAACAAGTTTCAAAGTTTTTAGATATTGTTAGAGAAAAAGCTAATGTTAACTTGAAAGCTAAAGTTGTTTCAATTAACAGTTTTCCAACAGGTACAGGCATTGCTTCATCAGCTTCAGGGTTTGCAGCGTTAGCAGCTGCTTCATCAAAAGCAATTGGTTTAGAATTCTCAAACAAAGAATTATCAGCATTAGCAAGATTAGGAAGTGGTAGTGCATGTAGAAGTGTATTTGGTGGGTTTGTTAAATGGGAAAACGAATATTCTTTACAATTGAAAGATGAAACATACTGGCCAGAACTTAGAGATGTAATTATCATCGTGGATAATCAAGAAAAAAAAGTTAGTTCAAGGGAAGGAATGGCACTGACGAAATTAAAAAGTCTATTATACCAAAAAAGAATTCAGAAAGTTCAATCAACAATTGAAAATGTTGAAAAATTTTTACTAGAAAAAGATTTTCAAAACTTAGCATATGAAATCATGAAAGATTCTGATAACATGCACACTTGTATTGAAGAAGTCGGGATTAAATATCTGAATGAAACTTCTAATGAGATAATAAAACAGGTTATTAACTTGAATAAAAGCAAAATTATAGCCGGATACACTTTTGACGCAGGGCCTAACGCGCATGTTATAACTTTAGAAAAAAATTTACCAGAAATTATAAATACTTTGTCTAGCATACCTAACACTAAAACAGAAATTGCAAAGGTTGGGAAAGGAGTTAGGTATACAGAAGAACATTTATTTTAAGATGGAAACAACAGCTAAAGCATATGGTAAAATCCTTGTATTTGGAGCATACTCAATCTTGGAACCTGGTAATATTGGGTTAGTTGCGAATGTTGACAAAGGAACAAAAATAACTGTTACAGAAACAGATTCAGGTAGAATAGTTTTTGATCTTAAGAATTTTAAGATTAGTGTGTATGGAAGAGTTAAAGGTCATAAGTTAAAGTTAGAAAAAAATCCTGAAGAACTTAAATTTATTAAAAGTGCAGTTGAACGTACCTTTGAATATCTTAAGTATAAACGTATTAAAATTAAAGATGTTAGTTTGTTAAGTATTAATGACCCTGAGTTATATTTAGGAAAAAAGCAAAAAACAGGGCTTGGAAGTTCAGCAACTGCTACTGTTGCAACAGTTGCTGCTATGTTAGAAGAACATGGTATAAATGACAAAGAACTTGTTTACAAAATTTCTAGATACGCCCACTATAAAAGTCAAGGTAAGTTAGGAAGCGGGTTTGACATTGCATCTGCATGCCACGGTTCGCATTTTTTTATAAGTGAGGAAGAAAACCTTGACAGAGAATTTATTGAATACGTTGAGTCAGATTATAAAAAAAACATACAAGAATTTTACTGGCCGTTGTCAATAACCCCAATAATTGCGTTCACAGGTAAGGCAGCATCAACACCAAAGTTAGTTAATAAAGTTCTGAAATTTAAAAAACATCATCTTGAAAAATATAACGAGTTCATGAAAGAATATAACACAATTAATCTTAAATGTCAGAGAGCGTTTCAATTGAACAACGTACAAGAAATTGTTTATTACTTAGAGAAGTCATGGGATTATAGAAAAAAACTTGGTGAAATGGCAAATGCTAGGATTGAACCTAGAAAAATAACAAAACTCCTTGAAACAATAAAAAAAGAAGGTGTGTTAACTGCAGGTTTGCTTGGAGCAGGCGGCGGAGATTCAATAATTGCATTGTACCCAGCAAACACTGATAAAGAAAAAATACTTGACATTCTTGATGATATCTGGTTGACTGTTTTTGATGACTTGAAAATTGTTAGTAAACCATATGAATTTCTTACGTAAAGTTTATATACGAGAATCTTTCTTAAAATGGATATGGGTAAGAGGGGTCAAGTTACGTTTTTTATATTGATTGGTGTTATTGTTGTTATTCTCTTAAGTTTTTTTCTTTTAAGAGTTTCTAACAGGCAAACAAGTGTTGTTGAACAGGAAGGTTCAAAAGCTACAGGTTTAAGCAATCAAATCTATAATTTTCAAGAATATTTTGAGTTGTGTAGTAAAGAAGCAATATTACAATCTAACTTACACTACGGAATAACTGATACGTTTAAAGATCAGTATGAAACTGCTGTTGTTAATTACATTAACATGTGCATGTACGATTATTTGAACACAATCATAGAAAGTGGTTATGAAGTTACACAAGAAACAGCTAGCGCAGAACTTGAAATAAATGAAAATACTATTATTGTAACAATCGACTATCCAACTGAAATTAAAAAAGATGATACAGTATATAATTTTGATACTTATACAGACACTTTTTCTAGGATCAATGTTGTACGGTTGGACGGAGGTGTTGCTAATGAAGATGTTGTTATTATGAGTTCTGATAAAAGAGCAACATTAAAAATTCCTAAAGGCGTCAAAGTAACTGATGCAGATGGTAACCCTGTTGAAGATGTTTCATTAAGAGTTGAAGACGTGCACTTTGACGGGTTAAGCAACTCTGTAGTAGTTGGTAACCTTGTTTATGAAGGATTGCCTGATGGATTGCAGTTTAGTGAGCCTGTGGAATTACAGATGAAGGTTAGAGCAAAGGATTTGCCAGAGTTTGTGACAAAAGAAAGCTTGTTTATTGGATGGTGGGACGGGATTATATGGCAAGGTTTACCAACAGAAGTTGTTGATACAGGATTGTTAAAAACAGATGTTGAGCACTTTACAATGTTTGCGATTGTTAGTTGCGGAAACAACCCTGGCGGTTCAATAATCTCTAATACAATATTGACACCTTACTTGTTTGAACAGCAGTATACTTATTCAACTATTGAAAGAGAAAGCACCAATTATTGTGACGAAGAAGGAGAAGAAGATTGCATGGAAAATGAAGATGTTACTCTGTCTGGCGGTGGAGATTCATTAATTCCAGTAGCTAAAGTTATTGCTATTGATAAAATTACTGGCAAGACTACTGGGAATGCTGATACAACAGAGGAAATGAGACAAAATTTTTGTACTCCTCTTAGTGAAGGCTCGAGTGATTATTGGATACGAGATGGAGAAGCAATAGTACCTACCATAAAAGAATTCGTTAAAATGCTTGATATTGATGAAATAGAAAAAATTATTGAAACAAAACAAAATTTAGAACGTGAAACTTTATCATTTGGCGACTTATCATCTAGTTCTGCATGTAATCAACCTGGCATGGAAAAAAAAGAAGCATTAGTTAATCCTTATTGTTGCTGCCTGAATTTTGGCAAAGATGGAGATAATGACTGGAGATGTTATGACTCTTTAATGGGCCAGCAAGAATGTCTAACGAGAATGCATGAAGATAACTATGATATTGATCCAAATAGGTATGAAACATACTATACGTTTATTGGTGCTAATGGAGAAGATTATGGGATATATGAAAATAATCCAATCAATGGAGAAAACAAGAAAAGTGAAAGTGGATCAACTGACTTGACCTGTAGTGATCTTTTTACTTATGACTACAATGATGAATTAATAAAAACACAAGAAGGAAAACTGATTGAGCGAACAATTGTTGGTTATAATACAGAGGATTGTATTCAAGGAAATGTTCAGGATGGTCCTGATGAAGACCTGTATGGTGTCCCTGCAATTTATGAGTTAAGATTTTTAGATAACGGTAATGGGTGTTATTTTAGAAGTAATATAGAGTATACTAATGATTATGGGACTTGTGAACGAGGACCAACAACACTTACTTCTTTTCCAGAAGATGTTGATGCATCTTATCCAGTGTATTTCCTTAGTGGGATTGTGGTTACTCAGCCAAGTGATGAAACTCAAGTTTGTGCTAATTGTAGAGCAGAAATTAACCTTAGAGCGAAAGGAGAAATCTTACAAAAAGGTGATCAGAGTTATTTTACATGTGATAAAAAAGATGTTGGTAAAAAAGAGATTATTTATTTGAATGGAAAACCTCAGTGTATGAGATGTGGACTTAGTGAAGAACTAGGAACATACTATTCTGATGACACCAAATGGACACAGTTAGTATATTTACCAGCCGGTGGAGGTGGTGAATGTAGTATGATGAACGGATGCTCACCTTGTCTTGAATTGAAAAAAGGAGGTCATTGTCCAGACTCAGTTAACGGAGATTATTTTTGTCAAACTTCCCCTTATTTGAAATGTGTAAATAATAAGATGGTTACATCAACTATGAAGAAAAATGATGAAATTTTTAAGAAATGCGAAGCCTGTAGAAAAAACCCCTTAGGAGAAGATTGTGTTGATCTAACATGAAAAGAAAAATAAATTTTGGAATAATTGTAATTTTTGTATTATTAACTGCATCACTGGCCCTTGCCAAAGGCGGACTTATTTATGGTAATTTTCCAGATATTTTAATGAGTTTTGATAGTAATGATTTTGCATCTTCACTATCTGAAGATCTTGTGTTGTTGACAGATGATGCTGCATCTGATGCACAGACAGAACAAGAATGTTCTTTCATGCCTATTGAGGGTACTATTATACCTTCTGACACGACGAAGAATGATAAATGTAAAGAAGGTAAAGGGTCAGAAGAAGCTCAGTTTTGGAGGTATGATAAAGATGCTACTTGTGTGGGGGAAGGAAAAGGATTTTGTTGCTGTTACGGTGGAGCTGGTTCTCCTTCTGTTGGGGGAACTACAGGAACAGGGACAAGTACAGTAGTTACTGAAGATTACGTATGTTGTAAGAAGATTTCAGGTATGGAAGGTGCCTCGGCAACTATGGATGCTGAAATAGAGTTATTTTGTGGTACTACCTGTCCTAGTTCAGGAATTACGCAGTACAGAGATGAAACTTATGCCCCTAATGATCCGGATAATCCTGGGCCTTGTGTAGATATGACTCCACCTTCATGCGACGAGCCAGAAGATACCTGTACAGGCCTATGTGCAGTTGGAAGGCTTTTTGGTTTTGGAAATTGATTCTGAGTTTTTTCTTAAGATTTATCTTCCACAACTTTTAAAAACCAACTTTATGTTCTGTAACTAAGGGGGTTTAATGACAGGTATTGTGAGTTGGGGGAGTTATGTTCCTAAATATAGGATAAAAGTTGAAGATATAGCTAAAATTCAAGGTTCTAATTCTGATCAAATAAAAAAAGGTTTGATTATAGAAGAGAAGTCTGTGCCAGGCATTGATGAAGATACTGTTACAATTGCAGTTGAAGCTGCTAGAAAGTCTTTAATTATTAATCCAAAACATATTGGTGCTATTTACATTGGTTCTGAAAGTCATCCTTATGCTGTTAAACCAACTGGTACGATAGTTGCCCAAGCTATTGGTATGTCTAACAAATATACAACAGCAGACTTTGAATTTGCGTGCAAAGCAGGTACTGCAGCAATACAAGTATCATTAGCAATGGTTAAATCAGGTATGGTTAAATATGCGTTAGCGGGCGGTGCAGACACCGCACAGGCAGCTCCGGGTGATGCGTTAGAATACACAGCTGCAGCAGGTGGTGCAGTTTTTATTGTAGGTAATGAAAAAGTTGTTGCTGAAATTAATAAAACTATCTCGTTCACGTCTGACACACCAGACTTCTGGAGAAGAAATAAACAAAAATATCCAAACCATGCAGGAAGTTTCACAGGAGAACCAGCGTATTATAAACATACAATCAATGCAACTAAATTATTAATGGAAAAAACTAATTCAAAACCAAGTAATTATGATTATGTCATATTTCATCAGCCAAATGGCAAATTTCCAAGAAGAGCTGCTAAAAGATTAGGTTTTACAAAAGAACAATTAGAACCAGGAATATTAGTTGATAAAATAGGTAACACATACTCTGCGTCTTCAATATTAGGCTTGGCAAATGTATTAGACATTGCAAAACCAGGTCAAAGGATATTATTAACTTCATACGGTAGTGGAGCAGGTAGTGATAGTTTTGACATTACAATTACTGATGAAATAACTAATGTTCAAAACAAAACAAAAACTGTAAAATCATATATTCAAAACAAAACAAACATTGATTATCCAACATATCTCAAATTTACAAAACAATGAAAAAAGTAGCTGTTATTGGAGTAGGGATGACCAAGTTCGGTCAATTATTTGATAGAGAGCTGACTAGTTTATCAGTTGAAGCAGGTGTTAAAGCAATAAGAGACGCTGGAATAAGTAAAAAAGATGTTGAAGTGTTATACGGAGGTACAATGTCAGGTGGCTTATTCATAAATCAGGAACATTTAGGAAGCATGATACCTGATTATCTAGGTTTTAAAAACATACCAAGTGTAAGAGTCGAAGCTGCGTGTGCATCAGGAGGATTAGCGCTGAGGCAAGCGTACATTGACGTTGCGTCTGGGTTGCATGATATTGCAGTTGTAGGCGGTGTTGAAAAAATGACAGACATTGGCGCTTATTCAACAACAAAAGCATTGGCAACTGCAGCTGATACTGATCGAGAAGCATTGTTTGGTGCAACCTTTCCTGGACTGTACGCGTTAATGGCAAAACTACACATGCATAAATATAACACAACTGAAGAACAATTGGCTCAAGTATCTGTGAAAAATCATAAGAATGCGTTGCTTAATCCAACTGCACAATTTCATAAAGAGTTTACAGTTAATGATATTATGAACAGTCCAATGATTGCTGACCCAATCAAATTGTTAGATGCAAGCCCAATCTCAGACGGTGCAGCTGCTTTAGTTATAGCAAGTGAAGACAAAGCTAAACAATTATGTGATACTCCTGTCTGGATATCAGGGAGTGGTCACGCAACAGACACTATCAGTTTGCATGATAGAGATGATTTGTTAACAATAAAAGCAACAGTTGAAGCTGCAAAACAAGCTTATAATCAAGCTAAAACTTTTCCTAAAGAAGTTCAAGTAGCAGAAGTTCATGATTGTTTTACAATCGCTGAACTATTAGCATTAGAAGACCTTGGTTTTGTTAAAAAAGGTGAATCAGGAAAATTCACAGAAGATGGACAAACACAATTAGGAAGTAAACTACCAATTAACACATCAGGAGGTTTGAAAGCTAAAGGACACCCAATAGGTGCTAGTGGTGTTGCACAGGCAATTGAAGCTGTGTTACAGTTAAGAGGAGATGCTGGCAAAAGAAACACAGGCGCAGAAACTGCACTAACGCATAACGTAGGAGGATCTGGAGGAACAGCAGTCGTTCATATATTCAAAAGATAAAAAGGGGAGTTTGAGGGGAATTCCCCTCAATAAAAAAAAATTTAAAAAAAATTTAAAAAAATATCAATAAAAATGTCAATACCAAAGATATGGCGTAAAATACCTGAACAGTACAATCTTATTGGAAAAAAATGTTCAGATTGTGATTCATTATATTTTCCTAATAGAGAAGTGTGCCAGAACTGTGGTTCACATGAACTAGAAGATTACAAATTTAAAGGTAAAGGTAATGTTGTTACTTATACAATCATTAGAACACCAGTGACAGATCCTGAAGGCGAGATAATAGAAAAACCAGCTAGGAACATTCCATACATTCTAGCGATTGTTAAATTAGAAGAAGGACCATTAGTAACAACAGAAATTGTGGATTGTTCATTAGATGAAGTAGAAATTGAAAAAAACGTTGAAATGGTTTTTAGAAAAATACAAGAAAAAGGAAGTAAAGGAGTTATTCAATATGGATACAAATTCAAAATTGTATGAACTAAGTAAAGAACAAAGAGTTGAATTAATTGAAAAAGAACTGAACATTAGTCTAGAAAATATAAAAAAAACAATAATAAAAGAAGAGCAAGCAAAACCTAACATTGAAAACATGATAGGTGCAACACAAATACCGTTAGGAATTGCAGGTCCTGTCAAAGTTAATGGTGAACACGCAAAAGGTTCTTTTTATTTACCATTATCAACAACAGAAGGTGCTTTAGTAGCTTCTGTTAATAGAGGTTGTTCTGTTATTAACAAATCAAACAGAGCAGAAGTTGTTATAATAAAAAATGCACAAACTAGGTCAATTTTATTCAAAGTAAGTTCTGTTAAAGAAATTAAAAATTTCAGTCAATGGGTAAAAAACAATTTCCAGTTATTAAAAAAAATAGGGGAAGAGAATGAAAGGTTTTTAGAAATATTGAATATAGAATCATACAATGTAGGTTTAAACATTTGGTTAAGAATTAAAGCAAATACAAACGATGCAATGGGCATGAACATGGTAACTATTGCAGGTAAAAAAATTGCTGATTACATTCTAAAAAACTATCCTAACATAGAATTTGTTTCAGAATCAGGCAACATGTGCGTTGACAAAAAACCAAGTGCAATGAATTTAATTAAAAGTAGAGGTAAAAAAGTTATTGCTTCTGTAAACATACCAAATGAAGTTGTAGAAAAAGTGTTAAAAACAACCGCAGATAAACTAATTGATTTAAATTATAGAAAAAATTTGTTAGGAAGTGCAGCTTCTTTTAGTTTAGGGTATAACGCACATTTTGCTAACATAATAGCAGCAATGTTTCTCGCAACTGGCCAGGACATTGCTCACACCGTAAATGGTTCATTAGGTTTTACAACTGTTGAAAAAGCTGCTAATGGAATAAACTTTACAGTTACATTACCTGATTTACATGTTGGCACAGTTGGTGGTGGTACAGGATTACCAACACAAATAGAATGTTTAAAAATACTGGATTGTCAAGGAGCAGGTAATCCACCAGGTAGTAATGCTAATAAATTAGCAGAAATCATTGCAACTGCGGTTTTAGCAGGCGAAATTTCTTTATTAGCTGCGTTATGTACAAAAGATTTATCAAGTGCACATCAACTACATAATAGGTAAGATGATATTAAAAATATTTAATTTAAATGCGTGGCTTGTACCGTTTCCATATGCAACTGAAAGAAAATCAAGGTTTAAGAAATTAATTCTAACTATCAAATCATTGCAACCAGACATTGTAACGTTACAAGAATTTAGTAGAAAAAAGGAAATGGAAACACTTAACTCAGAATTTCCAGACTATTATGTTTACGCTCCAAATTCAAAAGTTCTGAACAGATCTGGATTAGTTACACTTTCTAAGAAAAAAGTTGTAAAAACCAAATTTGTTAGTTATAAAAAACATAAAAACAGTGACTTCAAAATTAAGTTAAGCCAACGCGGTGTTTTAATAACAGAATTTAAAGATTATTCAGTTTATAACACAATATTATACCCTGAAGGATGGAATTTGAAAATAACAGTTAGTGATTTGAATCACTTAAAAAAAACAATTGATCCTAGAAAAATATGTTTTGTTTCTGCGGATCTTAATATGAGACTAAATGACTTTAACAAAGCCAACAAAAATTTTTTCTCGTTTGTTGAAGATATAAATAATACATTTGCATACGTGAACCATTATGTAAGAAAATGGTGGGATAGAAATGTTACAACTGATAAAAAATTGGATTATATCCTTGTAAGAAATCCTACTAATAAAAAAATCCTGTTCAGGTCAATGGCTATTAAAAAACCTTTAATGTCAGACCATTACGGTGTATATTCTGAGATTGAAATAAAATAAAAAATGAGTTTTGTAAAAGCATGCGGGAAAATAATAATGTTTGGCGAACACGCTGTTGTGTACGGCCAGCCAGGCATTGCACTACCTGTTTTAGATCTCTATACAAAAATAAGTATTAGAAAATCTGACACGTTTAGTTACTCGGTAGATAGAGTGTTGCATGAGCATGAAAAAACAAGGTTAGAACAACTATTAAATTTAATTTTTTTAAAATTAAAAATATCTAATAATGTTCATATTAACATTGAATCTACTTTACCCATATCATCAGGATTAGGAAGTAGTGCGTCGTTATCAATTGCAATTATTAAAGCACTTAACCAACACTATTACTTAAAATTTTCATTGAAAAAAATATCCCTTATTGGTTATGAATGTGAAAAAATATTTCACGGCAAACCAAGCGGTATAGATAATAATGTTGTTGCATATGAAAAACCAGTATATTTTCAAAAACCAGATCTTGATTTTATTAAACTAAGAAAACCAATGTTTATTGTGATAGCAAGCACAGGTGGTAGACCTTCTACAAAACAAGTTGTTTCTGAAGTAAGAGAAAAGTATGAAAAAAATCAATTAAAATATTCAATAATCTTTGAAGATATTGGAAAGATAGTAAAAAAAGCAAAACAACAACTAGAACAAGGAAATTTAACTGAACTTGGAAAATTAATGACAAAGAACCATGAATTATTAAAAGAAATGGGCGTATCATCTGAAAAACTTGATTTGTTAATAGAAATATCGTTACAGAACAACGCGTACGGCGCAAAGTTAGCTGGTGCGGGTAAAGGAGGTAATATAATAGCTCTTGTTGATAATGAGAATAAAGATACTGTTATTAATGAATTAAAAGTACTGTCAAATGAAGTTATGTGTACAGAGGTCAGATGAAAATAAAAGTAGGAAGTAAAAATCCAGTAAAAGAAAACGCTGTCAAACAAGCGTTTTCAAGATATTTTGATGATGTTGAAGTTGAAGCTGTTAACGGAAATTCAGAAGTAAGCGATATGCCGTTAACAGATAAAGAAGCAATCCAAGGCGCTATCAACAGAGCTAATAACATTTATCAAGAAGGATATGATTATTTTGTTGGGTTAGAAGGAGGAGCGCAAGACAGTGAACATGGCATGTTTTTGTTTGGCTGGGCAGCTGTTTTAGACAAAAATAAGAATCTTGGATTAGCCTGTTCAGGTAGGTTTCTGCTCCCTGAAAACGTTGCAGATAAATTAAGAAAAGGAGAAGAACTTGGCCCTTTATTATCAGAATTAACTAATATTGAACATATTAACAAAAAACAAGGCGCTGTTGGGTTGGTAACACATGATCAAATAACCAGAACAAAATTTTTAGAAAAATCTACAATCCTTGCACTTGTAAAATTTATTAACAAAGAAACGTATGATCTAGAATGAATTTTCAAGAACAGTTAAAAAAATATCAAGTGATCATTAACAAAGAACTTGAACTATTCTTAGATAAACAAATTAATCAACTAAAAGTTTCTGAACCTTTTGTTAAATCCTGTTACGAACTAATAAAAGAGTACACACTTAACAATGGAAAAAGAATACGTCCTACTTGTGTCATATTAAGTTACCTTGCTTCAAATGGGAAAGATGAAAGAAAAATCTATCCAATTGCTATGTCAGTTGAACTTTTACACACATATTCCTTGATTTTAGATGACATAATGGATGAGGACGATTTTCGTCGAAACAAACCAACAGTGTATAAAAAATTAAAAGATCATTTTCTGAGTAATTTTTCAGAGAAAAATTACAACGGACCTTTATTCAATAAAACATCATCAAAGTTTGCAGTAAGTTTTGCTATAATGTTAGGAAATCTAACTAACATATTAAGCAAAAAAGCAGTGTTAGAAAGCGGTTTTTCTGATGAGTTGAAAAATAAAGCATTGAACTTAGTTGGAAATGTTGATCAAAAAATATATCACGGCCAAATGTTAGATTTATTGTATGAACATCAAACAAACATTACTGAACAACAATATCTTGATATGATTAAACTAAAGACATGTGTTTTAGTTGGATTATGTTTTGAACTAGGAGCATTATTTGCTAATATAGATGAGCATACAACACACATTTTGAAAGAGTTTGGTGTTAATTCAGCGTTTAGTTTTCAGATACAAGACGACTTACTTGACATTTCAGATGACAAAGATCATGAACAAGGTTCTGACATTAAGAATGGAAAAAAAACATTGTTAATGATAAAAACATTAGAATTAGCTAATGATGAACAAAAGAACATAATAAAAAAAACGTATAGTAATCCTGAAATTAGTCAGTCAGAAATAAAAAAAATAACTGAAATAATGCATTCAACAGGCGCTGTTAAATATTGTCAGAAATTAGCATCACATAAAAATAATCAGGCAAAAGAATTACTTAGAAAACTTAACATTTCTATACAATACAAACAAACGTTTTCAGAATTTACAGATTATTTGTTATCTAGAAAAACTTAATATTTTCTATTACTTGATTTAAACATGTTTTCAACCAGGCAGAATACTTATCTGGATTTTCATTAACATCTTGTTTTAAATCATCTAATGAAACCCATTTCCAGTCACTAGCTTCATTTGGATCTGGTTCAGGATCATTCTCACATCTTCCAAAAAACACGTGATCAAATTCATGTTCTGTTAAACCATTGTCAAACTTTTCTTTATAGATGAACGTGAACATTTTTTTAAGATCACAGTTAATCCCCATTTCTTTTTTCAACCTTAGTTCTGCTTCCTGTTTTAAATTTTCATTCGGTCTAGGATGACTGCAACACGTGTTTGTCCATAAGCCTGGTGAATGATACTTGTTCATAGCTCTTTTTTGTAACAGTAACATATTCTTTGAATTAAAAATAAACACAGAAAAACCTCTATGCAGTTTAGCTTGTTGATGTGTTTTAATCTTTTCTTCTACACCTATTTGAGTATCATTTTCATCTACAAGAATTACGTCCATGATTATTGTTAAAATTAGGAGAAGGTATTTATTAGTTTGCTTTTATAACCTTTTAATGATCCATTCTTTATCATCGTCACTAAGTTTTGTTTTGTTCAAATATTTAACAGCCTTTTCCTTTGACTTAAAATTTTTCATTTGTTGAAGCAAATTTTTACGCTGTTTTCCAATTATTTCTTGTTCATATTCTTCAACAGATTTTTGTGAACGCGGTTTTTTTTGGTAATAAACAACTAAAGAAACACCTAAAAGTATAACTAGAGAAGTAATGATCATTTTTGGCGCGCCATATTGATCTTCTTTGTCAAGGTCACCACCTATTACTTTTGCAATAGGTAATCCTTTAATTTTTTCTAAGCATTCAGGATCAATTTTTCTATTTACAGTATAACCTAAGTCGATCCTATCTTCTACATCAACAAAATGCCATGCAATAACTGGATCTTCTTTTATGATGGTATAATTTTGATTTTCAAATTTAATATCATCAAGGTATGTTGTTAAACATTTAGGAATGAATAAAGTATATTCTAATTCATGTAAATTTTTTTCAGGTACAATGTTGTTTTTAACAACAGTTTTTGTTTCAGTATAAGAATAGTCAATTGACTGGTTAACAACTTCAACTGTTTCCAAAGCATCTTGAACCTCTTCAGTAGTTAACTGTGCTTCCTGAACAAAATTCGAAATATCTGTTTTGTTAAGAGTAATTTCAATTTCTTTTGTTTGAACACAATCAGTTTCACACTTGTACCAGTTGCCATAGAAGCATCTCTGGACACCTGTACAGTTACCAACAGTACATGGTTTTGTTAAGTCTTCGTCAATTTCACCGTTACAATCGTTGTCAAGACTGTCACATATTTCATCAATAGGATTGACAGGGCCCAGGCAATTGCTCCATTCAAAATCTTCACCACAAACTTGTTCGCCTGTTTCGCATTCTCCAGTGCTACTACCACATTTTTTAGTATCTCCAGGATTACAACCACAAAATTCGTCAACTTTTCCGTCGCAATCATTGTCTAAACCATCACAGGTTATTTCAACTTCTTCATAATCAGGTATTTTGTTAAGATCACAAAAGTATTTTTTTTGTGCAGAATCACATTCAGTCTTAACATTTTTACATACACCAAAAGGTGTTAAATGCTTAATCATTGTAAAGCATCGTGGCATTGATTCGTAGGGTATATTATCTATTATATTGTCACAGTTGTTATCTATGTTGTCACAAGACTCTGTGCTGTTCGGAGAAAGATCTGGGTCATTATCATTACAATCTTCATTGTTTACAACATAACCTTGTTCAGGACAACTTGTAGCATCAACACTAGGATTACCGAAACCATCACCGTCTGAATCAGGGTAATAGGTATCATTAAAATCTTCGTCAGTTTCACCGTCGCAATCATCATCTAAACCATTACATAATTCTTCACTAGGTTCACCTGGGTTACAGTCTATGACTTCGCCGTTATAACAAAGGTTTCTGGTAATTTCACATTCGCCAACACCACAAGTTTGCGTTTTGTCAGTTTCATAAGTACATGATGAAGTACAACATTCATCATCAGGGCCATCACACTGTTCATTTTCGTTAATTATACTATTACCGCACAATTCATTATTTGCACAAACACCCTCGCCTTCACAAAGTTGGTTTTCTTGACATGGATAATCTGCCCATTTAATAGTCTCATTGAAACATTCAGGATCTCTCACTTGTTTAATCTGTCTTACTCCTTCTTCACACCTGTACTCTTCAACATAAGCCCATTCATCATCTTCTGAACAAGAAAGAACATTTACAGATATCAAAATTAATAATACAAATAAAACTATTACAAACCTCTTTTTTATCTCCATTGATTAATCATCTAATAATACAAAATTATAAACTTTTCTGTAAGAGAACTTTAAATAACTGGCACTTTTGTAATTAATTCTTTAACAATATCCTCTGTTTTTATTTCTTCAGCTTGGCCTTCGTATGTTAACATGATCCTGTGCCTGAACACATTAGGCGCAACAGCTTTGACGTCGTTTGGAGTGACGTACAATTTCCCAGATAACAGTGCATGTGCTTTGCTTGTAATGAATAATCCAATGCTAGCCCTTGGCGATGAACCAAACTCAACATATTTGCTTAACTCCAGATTATATTTTTTAGGATATCTAGTAGCGTCTACTAACCTAACAATATATTTTTCAATTTTAGGATCCAAATATATTTTCTTAACATCGTTCTGAAGTTTTATAAGGTCACCAGGTTTTAATATTGCTTTTAAATTATAATCTTCAAACTTATGCAGGCTAATGTTTTTTTCAAGGATTTTTTGTTCATCTTCCATGCTAGGATATTTCATAATGATTTTATACATGAACCTGTCAATTTGCGCTTCAGGCAATGGATATGTACCCATTTGTTCAATAGGGTTTTGTGTTGCCATGACAAAAAACGGCATTGGTAAGTGAAAACTATCATGGCCAATAGTAACTTGTTTCTCCTGCATTGCTTCTAACAATGCAGACTGTACTTTTGGCGGTGCTCTGTTTATTTCGTCCCCAAGTACAAAGTTACCGAAGATAGGGCCTTTGACTGTATAAAAACCTTTTTTTTCTTCATATGCAGTTACACCAACAATATCAGTAGGTAATAAGTCTGGAGTGAATTGGATTCTCTTAAACTCACAACCTGTAACAACTGATAAAGTTCTTAATAATAATGTTTTAGCAATACCAGGAATACCTTCAACAAGGCAATGACCGCTTGAGATGATTGCTTCAAACATATAGTTCAGGATATCGCTCTGGCCAACAACCACTCTAGCAACTTCTTCCCTTAACTGGTCAAACAGTTTATGATAATACACAATTTCTTTTTGTAGTTCTTTATGTTTTGGAATGGTATTAAGAGGAGATATGTTAGGTGTTTCAACAGGATGTTTGGATTTTTCGTCTGACTCTTTTTTCAATTGTTTGACCCTTTCAACAGGGTCTTCAACAGGTTTGATAGGAAGATCACTTTTTTTTGACTGTTTCTTAAGTTTCCCAGATTTTAATTTTTGCATATGGAAGGAAAAAGATTCTTTAGGTATATATATTTTGTGGAAATGAAGTTACCAGACCTCAAACTATTTAAAATCAACATTCTTTCTTTTGGATTATGTACCTATACTCAAACATTATTGGAACCTTTGTATTAAACCAGAATTTTCAGATAAGAGAAAAAGTATTATTTTCTAAAAAAGAGCTTAGTAAGAACTTTAAACAATTGCAAGAAGGAAATGTTTTAGAATCTGAAAAAAAGTTTTTAAAGAAGTTCAAGAAAATTAAGGATCTGAGACAAGAACCAAATCAAAAAGTTTTGCTTAAAGTTTATAATGTTTTATATGATTATAGAAAAGAGTTCTATGATAATAATTTGTATTTAACAAAAACTCAGATTAAAGAATCTGTTTCACAGGATTTGTTAATAATCCAAACTTCTAGCAGTATTAACGAATTGAACAAAGCAATTAACATGCTTTCTAAACGGTTAAGGGAAATGTATGGTTATGTGTTGCCTGAAGTTGAAGATAAAATAACTGATCACAAGAACTTTGCTGAAAAAGTTTCTAAAGACACTGTTGATAAACTTAAAAAAGATTTTAATGTGAAACATTCAATGGGTGCCAAATTAAGTAAGGATGATCTTGATTCTATAAAAAGTTTAGCATCCACAATTTTAACAATGTTTAAGCAAAAAGAAAGTAAAGAAAAACATCTTGAAAATTTAATGAAAAAAACCTGCCTTAATTTAACTGATGTTGCAGGTTATTTAACAGGTGCTAAACTAGTAACAATTGCTGGTTCGTTAAGAAATATGGTCATGATGCCTGCTTCGACAATACAATTATTAGGAGCAGAAAAAGCATTGTTCAGGCACATGGTAAAAGGCTCTAAAAGTCCTAAATATGGAGTTATATTCGAACATTCGTTAATCCAGAAAGTTGCTAAACAAGATCGGGGCAAGGCAGCTAGAGCACTAGCTGATAAGATTTTATTAGCGGTAAAAGTTGATTTTTTTAAAGGAGATTACATAGCAGATAAACTTAATAAAGAACTTAAGGAGAGGTTTGGATCAAGCCTTTAAAAAAGCCTTGATGGAAACAAAGCCAGTACTATTCAAACGAGTTGAATAGTACGAAAAAACAAAAAATGAAAATATACAATAACAAGTTCCCAAACATTTATTTTAAAAAAGATAAACGAGGAACTAAATTATACACTCCTAACCTAACTCCGGGAATTACTTTTTTTGACGAAGAAACAGAGAATTTTCAAAACAAAGAATATAGACAGTTTGATGCTCGAAGAAGCAAACTAGGAGCAGGAATTCTTAAAGGATTGTCACAACTTGGTTTAAAAGAAAAAGATAAGGTATTGTATTTAGGAGCTAGCCATGGATACACACCATCATACATTTCTGACATAATTGGTAAAGAAGGTTTTATTTTTGCACTGGATTTCGCACCTCGGGTAGTTAGGGATTTAGTGTTTTTATGTGAAAAAAGAAAAAATATTACGCCAATATTAGGAGACGCTAATCAGCCACAGACATATCAATCACGATTATTACCTGTTGATTTTGTTTACATGGACGTTGCACAAAAAAATCAAGCAGAAATCTTCTTAAAAAACTGTAAAATGTTTCTTAAAAAACAAGGGTTCGGATTGCTTGCAGTGAAATCGCGTTCTGTTGACATAACTAAAAAGCCTAAACAAGTGTATAATGAAGTAAGAAGATTATTAGAAAAAGAAATGACAGTTGTTGATTATAAAATATTAGATCCTTTTGAGAAAGACCATTGTGCGTTTGTGGTTAAGAAAAAATAATTCTTATAAACGAATGTCCTTTCTATGAACTATATGAAACCATGGTGTGTCAAGTACCAGCCAAAGTCAACTTCAAAGGTACAAGGCCAGAACAAAGCAATTGAACAATTGCATAATTTTCTAGACAGTTTTCCAAAAAAACGATCTGCTTTAGTTTACGGTCCACCTGGTTGCGGTAAAACCTGTACAGTCCACGCGTTTGCAAATGAAAAAGAACTTGAATTGATTGAAGTGAATGCTTCAGATGTCAGGAATGCGGCTTCTATTAAAGAAAAACTAGGACCTGCAATGTTCCAGATGTCTTTGTTTGGAACAGGTAAACTAATATTGGTAGATGAGATAGACGGTGTTTCTGGTAACGCTGACAGAGGTGGATTATCTGAACTAAGGAAACTGATTGAAAAAACACAGTTTCCAGTTATTATGACTGCTAATGATCCGTTTGATAAGAAATTTTCAACACTAAGAAAACAAGCAGACATGATAGAGTTTAGAACATTGTCCTATGTTTCTGTTATGTCGATTCTAAAAAATATTGCAAAAGCAGAATCTATTCAGTATGATGAAACTGCATTAACAATGTTAGCAAGAAGAGAAGGCGGTGATTTAAGAGGTGCTGTTAATGATTTGCAAACTTTATCTGATTATACTAATAAACTAACTAAAGATGATGTTGACGAATTATCTGGGAGAAGGCAGAAAGATACAATGATTAATGCTTTGATGCGGATTTTGAAGACAACTAATCCAGATGTTGCATTACCTGCTTTAAACGATGTTGACGAAGATATTGATCAAGTGTTTTTATGGATTGATGAAAACCTTCCTAAAGAATATAAAAAACCTGAAGATTTGGCAAATGCATATAATAATTTAAGTACTGCGGATGTGTTCAGAGGCAGGATCAGAAGAAGACAACATTGGCGATTCTTAGTTTACATTAATAATTTGTTGACAGCAGGCATTGCATTATCTAAAAAAGAAAAATATCCAGGTTTTAATAAATATACAAGAACAACAAGAATCTTAAGAATGTGGCAGTTTAACCAGAAAAATGCTAAGAAGAAATCAATTGCAGGCAAAATAGCAGAAAAAACACATACTTCTTCTAAACGAGTTATTCAAGACACACTGCCATACATAAAGACAATATTCAAGAATAAAGAAAAATCAAAGAACTTAATTGAGTATTTTGACCTGGATGATGCAGAAGTTGGGTATTTGAGTGGTTGATTATAACATAAATCTTCTTTATTACAATTTACTCCTTTGCATTACCATAAAGTGAAATAATACGCGGATCCCTAAATAATTTTTTTAATGTAGTAACCATTTCTTTTGGAGTTTGAGCTTTAATCCCAATTACATATCCCAAATACTCAACACCTGAATTTTGAAAACTCTCACCTAAAAGCTCTTCAGTGTGCTGATACTCCTCCTGTTTATTGGCTAAACCAGGGATATAAACTGACACTTGAACTCCTGTATCTTCAGGCATGAGACACTGTGGGAAAAATTCTGTTCCTATTGGAACCTCCTGTCCCAAAATATCTGATCTTCTAGTAAAAGTAAGAATTTGGTTTTTTTGTGAGTGGTAGGTTTCCATATCCTGAGTAACTACTAGTAGCCCATCAACTACTTTAAAAATATATTCTAATGCTTCATCGTACGAGCCTTTTTCAGCAGTGAGTGCTGATTCCATATGTTTTGCTGCTAACGGACTTTCTCTTTGTTTCATGCCTTCAACTAGACCATCTAAATCACTATTTTTTGATGTTTCTAGAGCCCATACTTGGACTATTGCCGGATGTGCCTGAGCATATAACTGATATGCATCTAACCAAGAATCCAATTTAGTTAATATTTCACTTAATTGTTGCGCACCCATAACAAATCTCCCCCCAATTGATTATTTTGTGATTATTACAATTAAAACTAATATTTAAAACCATCAGGTTTCAAAGAATTATACAAGAAATGTTTCTGTTTTGGTATGCATTTTACAGCGTAAATTTGAGTTCAGCCCCAACCTAAAACGGATTTACATGGGCATTTACTCCTTAAATATTATAAGAAATAAGGTGGAGAGAAAAATTATGGGGGGGTTGGATAAGAATTTACTCTCTCCACATTATTATCTTTAAAACACGGAGGGTGTTTTATGAATAGTAATCTTCGTCTTGTTTTTGTTTGGCTTTTTTCTTAGCCTCTGGTGAAGTTTCTGTGATCTCAGCTAGTTTTTCTAGTGACATAATTATCCTCTTTTTACTATTGGATAGTAACACAAGTATTTAAATGTTTCTATTTTTACTATGTCTAAGTAGTGATATAGATAAAGATAAATAATAAATAGGTATTCTATCTCTAGATATTACCAGGTGATAAAATGTTATCAATTGAAGAATTAGCAGCGTTTGCAAAGAAGAAAGGTTTTGTTTTTCCAAGTACTGAAATTTACGGAGGTATGTCAGGTTTTTTTGAATATGGTCCATTAGGAGTTGAGTTAAAGAATAATCTTAAGCAACACTGGTGGAAAACGTTTGTCAAGAACAGAGAAGATATGTACGGTATAGACGGTAGTGTTATTTCGTCTGGTAAAGTATGGGAAGCTTCAGGACATTTGTCAAGTTTTGTAGATATGTTAACAGAATGCAGTAAATGTAAGAAAAATCATAGAGCAGATCATTTAGTAGAAGATAAGTTAAAAATAAACGTTGATGGATTAGATGCCAAAGCACTGAATAAATTAATCAAAGATAACAACATTAAATGTCCTGACTGTAAATCTGGTTTAAAAGAAATTAAATCATTCAATTTAATGTTTCCTGTTCAATTGGGAGCAGATAAAACAGCAGATTCAACTGCTTATTTAAGAGGGGAAACTGCGCAATTAATCTTTGCAGCATTTAAGAATGTGATAGATTCCAGTAGAGTTAAATTACCTTTTGGTATTGCTCAAGTTGGTAAAGCGTTTAGAAATGAAATTTCTCCAAGAAATTTTCTTTTTAGAACAAGAGAGTTTGAACAAATGGAGATTGAGTATTTTATAAGGCCGAAAACCAAGAAATGCCCATTATTAACAAAAAAACATCTTAACTTAGAGTTTTTGTTTTTTTCACAACAAGCACAGGCTAAAAAACAAAAGCATAAAAAAATTAAAATGTCTGGCTTAATATCAAAAAAACTTCTTGGTGAATGGCACGCTTACTGGCTAGCTGAAGCTTATTTATGGTTTATTGAACTAGGAGTTAACCCAAAGAATCTTAGAATAAGGCAGCATACTAAAGATGAGTTAAGCCATTATGCAACAGCTACTTTTGACATTGATTACAATTTTCCGTTTGGCTGGAAAGAAATATATGGTCATGCTAATAGAGGACAGTTTGATCTAACACAGCACATGAAATTTTCTGGTAAGTCAATGGAAATTTTTGATGAAAAAACTAAACAAAAGTTAATTCCAAGAGTAACTGAACCGAGTTTTGGTGTTGATAGAGCCTTCCTTACGTTCTTGTACGACGCTTACAATGATGATAAAAAACGAGGTAATGTTGTGTTAAAATTACATCCTAAACTAGCACCTGTTAAAGTTGGTGTGTTTCCATTAGTTAACAAGTTAAAAAAAGATACAAGAAAAGTTTATGACAGTTTGAAACAAGAGTTTGTCTGTACTTTTGACAGTGGAGGTAGCATTGGAAGAAGATATGCAAGAGCAGACGAACAAGGAATTCCGTACTGTATAACCTTTGACTTTGACAGTTTAAAAGATAAAGCAGTTACTGTCAGAGATAGAAACACAACTAAACAAGAAAGAGTTAAGATTAGTGAATTGAAGAATAAACTTTACACATTATTGTGAAGGAATACAAAAAATTGAAAGTATTATTTCATTGGACTAGTTTTCATTAAAAGTTGCAACCATCTCAATGTTTGGACCCTTCTTGGTTTCTTCTACTGTAAATTCATTGTCTTCACAAACTTTTCTAAAAATTGATGTATAGAGTCCACCTTTTGCTTCTCTTTTTTTCAAATAAGTTATTTTATAAACACTCTCCTCTAATGCTTGGTTTAAAACAAATTGTAACAATTCATGTCGAGCAAATTTGTAAGTTTTAACTAACTCTTCAGGTAAATGTCGGTGTTTGTAAAGGCATTGCCATGTTGGAATAAACCAACCCTCATAATTAGAATGCTGTTTCTGAACCACCATTGCAACAACACCTGCTTTGAATTTATTAGCTTCACCTCCTGGTTCAATCCAACCGAAATTTTGTGGTTTAACAAAAGAATATGCATGTTCAGGATGAGGATAAATTGCAATTGACATATGAAGATCATTATCTGGTCCGTATCCTACAACAATAAAATTATCTGTATGAGCCAAGTATCTTAGAACTTGAGGAACTATATATTCTCCTTTCAACTGAGTACCTGGTTCAATATTTTGTTCATCCCATAATCTGGAAACCATTTCTTCAAAAGTTATCATTTTAAAGCTGTTTTTGATGAGGATAGCTAAAGTTATATTAAAAGATAGAAGATTATTAGAATTTTTCAAAGAGTAGTATTGTACTAACACTTACTTCTTCTTATTTTTAACCAATAACCAATTCTTGACACTAGTAACGTAATAAAAGGTCCTAGGACAAACATTAGAATAACTAAATCAGTTGGTGGGAACGCTATTGGAAACGTAAATAATAACGCACCAAATATAAAATCTATCTGGTCAAACGGTATCCAAGATTTGCCTGCTTTCACGTTTATCCTTCGTTTAACAAAACTTTTAACTAAATCACCGAACAATGCACCAAAACCCATTAGAAAACCCCATAGTAACATATTTACTTCATAATAATTAATTAGACTGATTCTAAGAATGCTTGGCCTGAAATAATAATACCTTTGCACATAAGCAGTAAGAACTGCACAAATCACACCAGCTACAAACCCTCTGTAAGTTTTATGACTGCCAAAAATAGGTTTTCCTTTGAATTTCATGTTGAAATCAACTGGTGTTGTAAACCTATGCTTGAAAATGATTCTTGCAAACAAAGGTGCCATGTTACCAATTATAGCAGGCAGTAAATACCAGATTCCAATTATTATTTTTTGTATCATTCTATGAATATAGATCTAATATTTGGATGTATTTTTTTTCTAGTTAATAACACTAAGATTTCTTCAATCAAAGCAATTGAACAAACAATAATGCAAATTGGAATTATTTGCTCATAATTAAATATTAAAACAATAAATATACAGAGATACAAGAAAAACATGACAAACTTTGAAGAAATTAGATGAAGTCTTGTTTTGTTTTTGAATTTTATTAGGTAGATTAAAAATCTTACAAATAAAAGAACCGCAGCTAATATAACATAATAAATATACTTGAGAACTACGTTAGGTACCAAGAGAAACACAAACACAATTGTTAATGAACTTATTATTTCATCTGCTATTGAATCAAGCTTTGCGCCGAAGTTTGTGCATAAATTATATTTTCTTGCAATTATGCCGTCAAAAAAATCACTTAAACCTGCAATTGTATACAATATGATAAATATTAGCAAATTCTTTGTATAAGAAAAATAAAGTAAGAATGGAATTAATATAAGTCGTATTAATGTTATCTGGTTAGCTAGATTTTTGAATTCTTTGATTAAAGTCACTTTATATTACTAATTTGTTACTGATATTTATTTGTTTAGAAAAGTGACTTTTTTCACTGGACACTCTTTCCACGTCTATAAACTCCCACTAGACACACTTGACATTCTTGTGTGAGATATTTAAATGAAATCTGTAATTTAAATTGTTATGAACATATTAGAAAAAGCTAAAGTGCTGAGCAAAGCAGGACATTATGATAGTTGTGGCCCTAAAATGTGCGAGGTTAACATAAGCAATTCATTAGGTGGTATTTACCATGCAAAAACAGAGCATGAAACTTGTAGAATTTTTAAAACTTTGATGGATAATAACTGTTCGTTTGACTGTAAGTATTGTGGAAATGCTAATAATTGCACTAAAAAAAAAGCTAAGTATGAACCTAAAGAACTAGGAACATTGTTTAATTATCTAAATAAAAACTTACAAGTGAATGGTTTATTTCTTAGTTCAGCAGTCGCTGGAAACCCTGATAAAGTAACAGAAAAAATGATTGAATCTGTTAAACTCATAAGGACAAAACACAGATTTAAAGGATATGTTCATTTTAAAGTATTACCAGGGACGTCTAAAGAATTAGTTAAACAAGCATCTGAGTTAAGCAATAGAATGAGTATAAACATTGAAGCGCCTAACAAAGACATTATGACTGAAATGTCAAATTGTAAAGATTATACAAATGATATTATGAAACGTCAAAGATGGATGACAGAACTTAACCAGAACCAGACAACACAGGTTATTATTAATGAGTTTTCAACAGATAAACAAGTTATGAAAATGATGGATTTTGAGTATAAAGAAATGAACCTGAAACGAGTATATTTTTCTGCTTTCAGGCCTGTTAAAGGAACAGAGTTTGAAAATAACACGCCTGGTTCAATAACACGAGAAACAAGGTTGTATAATGTAGATTTTTTGTTAAGGTCTTACAATTATAAAACAACAGAGTTTAAAGAAATAATGGATAATGACATGTTACCAAGAGAAGATCCTAAACTTGCGCTTGCAAAAGCTAATTTTGACTCACCGGTTGATATCAATGAATCAGATTATGATGAATTGATCAGAGTACCAGGTATAGGGCCTAAGACAGCAACAAGAATCATCCATTCTAAACAAAAAATTACTAAATATGAACAACTGCACAAGCTAGGTGGTTGGATCAAAAGAGCTAAACCATTTATAACAATTGATGGTAAAAGGCAAAAGATGTTGAGTGAATATTGACAATAACCTTTATAATTTCTTATCTTATTCCTAATTAATATGTTCGTAGCATGTGTTGGTAAACCTTCAGCAGGTAAAAGTACTTTTTTCAAAGCAACAACTTTAATGGACGTTGCAATTGCTAATTATCCGTTTACTACAATAAAACCTAATTCAGGTATTGGTTTTGTAAAAATTGATTGTGTTGACAAAGAGTTTAAAGTTAATTGCAAACCTAAAGAAGGTTATTGTAAACATCATAAACGGTTTATACCTGTTAAAATAATTGATGTTGCAGGTTTAGTGCCAGGTGCGCATAAAGGATTAGGTATGGGCAATGAGTTCTTATCAGACCTTAGCCAGGCAGATGCACTTATACATGTTGTTGACATCTCAGGAAGTTTGAATGAAAAAGGTGAACCTGTTGAAAAAGGTAGCTATGACCCTGCAAACGATATCAAATTCTTAGAACACGAACTTGACATGTGGTACTTTCAGATTGTTGATAAAGCATGGAAAAAGTTTTCAAATGCAGTTAACCAAAACAAAGAAAATGTTGTTAAAGCAATTTCTAAACAATTCTCTGGGTTAAAAGTTAATGAAGAAATGGTTAAATCAATCTTGAAAAAACTAGATTTGTCTGATAAAATAATTATTAAATGGACAGAAGACGAGTTAAAACAGTTAACAACAGAACTAAGAAAACAAACTAAGCCGATTATTATAGCAGCTAATAAAATTGACATACCTGGTGCTGAAGAAAATTATAAAAAAGTAAAAGAACAGTTTCCAGATTATATTATTATTCCTTGTTCAGCAGAATCAGAGTTAGCATTAAAAGAAGCTGATAAGCATGGTTTAATCGAGTACACGCCAGGTGAAAAAGATTTTAAGATATTACATGAAGATAAGTTAAATGATAAGCAAAAACAAGCATTGAATTTCATTAAAACTAACATGCTAGACAAATATGGTTCAACAGGTGTACAGGATGTTCTTAATAAAGCAGTTTTTAATTTGCTAAATTATATAGGTGTTTATCCTGTTGCGAGCAACAAATTAACAGACGCAGATAACAATGTTTTACCAGATTGTTTCTTAGTGCCAAAACATACTACAGCATTAGAATTTGCATTCAAAGTCCATACAACAATTGGCGAGAATTTTGTCAGAGCAGTTGACATGAAAACTAATCTTGCTTTGAAAAAAGATCAAGAGCTAAAACATAGGGATGTTGTTGAAATATTGCATAATAAATAAAAATGATAAAATACGTTATTTTTGACTTTGATGGGACAATAGCAGATAGTTTTAGTGCTGTGCTTGAGATTTATAATGAACTTAGTTCAAAATATGGTTATGAAAAAATAAAAGAACCTGAAGAATTTAAACTTAAATCTTCTAAACAAATTGTTAAGGATTTTAACATACCTTCAACAAAACTCCCTTTTTTTGTAAAAAAAGTTCTTACTAAATTAGGAGATAAAAATGTTGAATTGTTTAAAGATATTGAAGGTGTTTTGATTGAACTTAAAAAGAAATACAATCTTGCAATTCTTACTTCAAATTTAAGAAAAAATGTTGATAAAATTCTTAAAACCAAAATTGATTTGTTTGATTCGATTCAAACAGGGAGTAAACTTTTTGGTAAAAATAAACTCTTAGAAAAATTTCTTAAATCACACAATCTGGAACCAGAAGATGTTGTGTATGTAGGGGACGAAACTCGTGACATCAAAGCTGCTAGAATGTGTGGAATAAAAATTATATCAGTTGCTTGGGGTTTTAACTCAAAAGCTGCATTACAAAAAGAAAATCCTGATTATCTCATAACAGAACCACATCAAATTCTAGATGTTCTATAATTCTTTCAAAAAAAATGGAAAAAGAAAAAAAACCTCCACCAATGGAAGATGGAGGTTAACTGTCTTTCTTGGTTGGTGTTATATGAATACTTTATTTGTAAATGAGGTGTTATACAAATGCGAAACATGATTCATTTATCAGTGACTGGATGGTTGGAAAATCATAAAGATCCGACCAAAACCGTATTTTGTTTTTTTTGTCCATTTAACCATCGCCTCTTGATAACATAATGTATGTATAATATCATTTATAAACAATTTCAAGGTAAAATCAGATTTATCTTTCATAAACTTTAAAAAGGGAAAATTAAGGATATAGTCTATGCCTGATCTTTATTTGATAGAATCTTCTTTTTTAGGTTATGCAATACTGTTACAAATATTTTTTGCTTTGATTACACTTTTTATCTCATATATTTCATATAAATTATACCGAACATTTAACCAGGCACAGACAAAGTTTATGACAATAGCGTTTTTCTTTATTTCTGCGTCTTATGGGTTACAAGCGTTTTTTAATTTATTAGTTTTGTTAGGAGTACAACATGATTTATACGTGATGTTTGGCATACATCCACTAAGCGTGGTTAATGAACAAGGATTGTACGTCCATGCATTGTTTCTAACTATCGGGTTAGCGTTCTTAATGTACAACGCTTTTAAGACAAAGAATCAAAGCCTATTATTGTACCTAGTGTCATCATCATTTCTAGTAATTTTTCTTTCAAAGAAAACATTGATAGGGTTTTTAACACTAACTGCGTTATATTTAGGATTTTTATCTTATAGTTATTACTTGAATTACCTTAAAAGAAAAAAGAAATGTGCGTTTTGTATTGCACTAGCATTTTTATTTTTATTTTTAGGCCATATTATATTTCTATTAATCAAATTGTCTGTAATGTTTTATGTACTAGCACACTTGGTGAATTTTATAGGATACTTTCTTATATTAATGAATTATTATATTATTAAGAAAAATGCCTAAAAAGAGAGACAGACTTGAGATTATTAAAGATATTCTGCAGGTTATCAGGGATAAAGGTGAGACTGTTAAACCAACTCATATAATGTATAAAGCTAACCTCTCACACCAAATGTTAACAGAATATACTAATGAACTAATCTCTAAAAAAATGGTGATTGAGACAGAAAATGATAAGTCTAAAAAAACTTATAAAATAACTAACAAAGGTCTTGATTATCTTAAAGATTATTCACTAATAAGAGGTTTTGTAGATTCTTATGGACTAGAGTGAGTAGTTTTTAAATATAACTTCTTTTTACTTTTGTTGACATGCCAAAGTATCAAGAAGAAATTATTGATCAAACGCTAGCCTTTTTACTTGGCGCACCTTTAGATAATCTTGATGTTAGAGTTGAGGACGAAATACCAGAAGATAAAGAAGCAGCACTTTTCGAAGCAGCAGCAGATCTGGCAAAGTCCAATCCTTTAATAGAGTTATATGCGGCACATACATCAACACATGAAGGAAACCTAATTCATTTTTATCTATTACTTAATGGAAGACCTATTCTACCTGAAAAACCAAGATTAAATGCAGACAATTTTTTTATTGATAGAGTATTTAAATATCTTGGTACTGATCTAGATACCACAGTAACTGATTTGGTTATAAGAACAGAGTTTAATAAATCATTTGATAGAAAATCTCGTGGTTTGAAAAAACTAATTTTAGATGTTTTTAAACAGGAAATAAATCCTTCAGTCATTACAACAACTCTTTTTTTAGATGAGTTAGAAGATATGTACAATGGCAGGGGAGATTATGCAAAACTTGAAAGAATTTCATTTGAGCCAGTATATAAGGCAGTTGAAAAAAATCTCAAAATACTAGCAAACAGACTGAATTTTGAAGATAATCAAACAGTTCCATTGGGAATCCAGCAAGCCTTTAATGCAATTGGTTTTGGTAGTGAATTTAGGGATCCTTTAGACACATTTTACGGGATTACTTCTGGTGAGCCTAAAGCAACATATACAGCTGCAGCTCTAGCATTAAATATAAGTGATAACGTGTTCAAAAAAAGACTTACAAGGGGTATAGAAAGGCTTGGAGCATATAAAAATTTCCAAAGAATAAAAGATTATTTAACTTCTCCTGAATTAAAAGAATTAAAATTAGGATTGTAACTTGAATCATATAATTAATAAATACTTATTTAAAATGTAATTAATTCTGAGGTTGCTATGATTAAAGGTATTATATTTGATACTTACACGAAGTGGAAGTTCGAAAATAAAGGTGAGTATATTTGATACGAGGCATTATTTTCGATATGGACGGTGTTGTAATAGATTCTAGTCCTGTTTTGTTTCAAGTCTGGAATGGGTTGTTTGAAAAACTTTTTGGTTTGACAGTTTCTAAACAAGAGTTTGCAGCTCAGTTTGGTAAGAATGGATTAGATTTTACTAAATATTTTTTTGATAAATATAACCTTAAAATGCAGCCTGAAGAGTTTTACAGACGTCAATTTCAAAATAATGAAAGGTTCAGAACAGATGTTCACTTAAAAAAAGGTGTTCTTGATCAATTAAAAACATTAAAACCAAGTTACAAAATTGCTCTGGCAACAGGCGCTCCTAGAGAATCTGCTTTGGATACTGTTAATACATTTCATATTAAACAGTACTTTGATTTTATAATAGGTGGTGACGAAGTAAATGAAGCTAAGCCAAACCCAGAAATATTTCTGAAAGCCGCTGAAGCGTTAAACCTTGAACCAAAACAATGTGTTGTTGTTGAAGACGCAATTTTGGGTATACAAGCTGCAAAAGCTGCCAACATGACTTGCATAGCTGTTGAAGATGATTTTACTAAATATCAAGACCATAGCATGGCTGATTTTAAGATTGAGTCAATGGGTGAACTGAATGAAATTTTGTTAAACAAGTTAAAATGATAAAAGCAATTATATTTGATATGGATGGAGTGATTGTAGACTCTGCAGAATTGCATTTTATTGCTTGGCAACAATTTTTAGCCAAACACAATAAACCACATTCAAAACAAGATTTCAATAAACATTTTGGTATGGCTAATAAAGAAATCTTTAAGATGTTATTACCTGAACAAGATCCAAGTGATTATCCAAGATTAGATAATGAAAAAGAAGCCATGTACAGGGAACTTGCTCAGAATGAGTTGTATGAAATAAACGGTGCAACAGATTTAATAAAAAGATTTTTTGATAATAATTATAAATTAATTGTTGGTTCGTCAGGCCATCCTAAAAATATTGAGTTTAATCTTGATAAATTAGGTTTAACAAAATATTTTCAAGGTTATGTAAGTAATCATGAAGTTGACAAAGGAAAACCTGCTCCAGATATATTTTTGAGATGTACAGAAAAATTAAATATATCTCCAAATGAATGTGTTGTGATAGAGGATGTTGGTCATGGAATACAAGCTGCTAAAAAAGCAGGTATGAAAGTTATTGGAGTTGCAACCACACATGACAAATATGCGTTAGAAGAAGCAGATGTTGTTGTTGATTCATTAAACGAAATTTCTATTGAACTAATTAATTCTCTTTGATGAAATCAGTTAATCAAAGTTAAATCCAGACTTTTTTTGAATATTACGTGTTACAAATCAACCAATGCTCTTTCCACAGCATCAACTAAATTAGCCCTATAATCTTTTCCTTTGCCAACTTTAGCTACAAAGCATTGGTACCCAGGAACATTTTCCCACTTAGAAATAACTTCAACATTGTCACTATGAGCAATAATTTTTGGAATTATCTGTTCTTTTTCTCTTAAAAATTGAATCAACTGAATTCCGTTTTAAAAATATGTTTGAGCAACTTCAGATTCATACCAAAGATTATGGTCACATATAAGCAAATCTATTGGCATCTTATCAAACCAATCAAATGCTTTATCAGGAACACCACCCAAAACAAGATGTTCTTTGAACATATACTGTAATACAGAGAGAGTAGCCCATTGAGTTGGAACTCTTTCTCCAATCCTGAGACAGTCATCAACAAAAATAATTGTTTTATTTCTTTCATCCTCAGGAGTTTCAAAATATATTTCACCGCCATACATAGGTGTTAGCAAACTTTTTTGTATTTGCGGACGTTCTTCTCTAGTTGGAATATCTGCACACCAAACACACTGTACGGGTTCCTGTGTTTGTGCAAGGTCATATTGAGTCTTTGATGTCATTAACAGTGGGCTATCATATTCTGCATTGGTAACTTGTAGTAAATCATCAATATCTATATTTAATGCTTTTGCATAATTTTGCATTATCCATGGGACTCTTGGGAATGTTTCATAATTGATCATTTCCTAATAAAAGAAAAATATAATTATAAATCTATATTATTTGAATCCAAGATTAGTAAAATTATTTAGACTTTTTCCTTAATCTTAATAGTACTTACCATTGTCAAAGTGTTTTGTACTTCTGGAAGTTTTCTTAGTTCTAGAATAAATTTATTGAATTCATTAATATCAGAGAATTTGCATTTCATAATTAAATCATAGCTGCCAGTTACTCCAAACACATCTTTTATTTCTCTTTTATTAAAAAAAGTATTTTTGATTTCTTTGTCAGCGTTTACTAATACAAAAACAATAAACTCTTCATTTAACTTTGAATCATTAGTTGTTATGGTGAAATTCTCAATTACATTGTCTTTTACTAACTTTTGTATTCTTGAATGAATTGTTGACGGTCTAATATTGGTTTTCTTAGACATGTCTTTTAGAGAAATTCTGGAATTGTTTTTTAACTCTTTTAAGATTGTTTTATCTGTTTTATCAAGCATTGTTATGGATATTTTTTGTATATTTATTAAGTTATTGCAAATTTTACATGTTTTTCATTAATTTATTAAATTTTTTACTTTGTTTTTAATAAAATCTATTTAAATTACTAAAAAATATAGTTATTTTGTGATGTTAAAATGGACAAAACTGATAATTATGTAGTTAAAGATATTAAATTAGCTGAGCAAGGTAGGAAAGAAATTGATATTGCAGAAGTTGAAATGCCTGGATTAATGACAGTTAGAAAAAAATACAGTTCTAGCAAACCATTGAAAGGTGCTAAAATAACAGGCAGTTTACACATGACTGTCCAGACTGCTGTTTTAATTGAAACATTAATTGAACTTGGAGCAAGTGTAAGATGGGCGTCTTGTAACATTTACAGTACACACGATCCTGCAGCAGCAGCAATTGCTGAAAAAGGAATACCTGTTTTTGCATACAAAGGAGAAACATTAAAAGAATACTGGGAGTATACAGCTAAAGCACTTGATTTTAACGGAGAAGGACCAGAGTTAATAGTAGACGACGGTGGTGACGCAACATTAATGATACATAAAGGTGTTGAAATTGAAAAAGATCCTTCAATATTGGATAAAGATTATAGTAATGAGGGTGAGGATTTTCAAGAATTAATGTCAACATTGAAACAAATTTATCAAAAAGATCCTGAAAGATGGACAAAAGTTTCTAAAAAAGTTAAAGGTGTTAGTGAAGAAACTACAACAGGTGTTCATAGACTATACCAGATGCTTGAACAAAACAAGCTATTGTTTCCAGCTATTAATGTGAATGATTCTGTTACAAAAAGTAAGTTTGATAATTTGTATGGTTGTAGAGAAAGTTTGGCAGATGGTATTAAACGTGCAACAGATGTCATGATCGCTGGTAAGATTGTTGTTGTTTGTGGATACGGCGATGTAGGAAAAGGCTGTGCACAAAGTATGAGAGGGTTTGGCGCACGTGTTATTGTAACAGAAATAGACCCTATTTGTGCGTTACAAGCAACAATGGAAGGATTTGAAGTAAATACAGTTGAAGATGTTGTTTCTGAAGCTGATGTTTTTGTAACAGCAACAGGTAACTGTGATATTATAACATTAGATCACATGAAAAAAATGAAAGATCAGGCAATTGTTTGTAATATTGGACATTTTGATAATGAGATCCAAGTTGATAAACTAGAAAATTATCCAGGAATTAAAGAAATCAATATTAAACCACAAGTAGACAAGTTTGTGTTTCCAGACGGACATTCAATAATTTTATTATCTAAAGGACGTCTCGTGAACTTAGGCAATGCAAAAGGCCATCCAAGTTTTGTCATGAGCAATAGTTTCACTAATCAAGTATTGGCACAGATAGAATTATGGCAAAAAGATTACAAATTAGGAGTGTACATGCTACCAAAAGAACTTGATGAAGAAGTTGCTCGATTGCATTTGGATAAGCTTGGAGTGAAATTAACTAAACTATCAGATGAACAAGCAGACTATATTGGTATTAATGTAAAAGGACCGTATAAGAGCGAGCATTATAGGTATTAAATTAATTTCCCAGCATCAGGTCCAGGACTAATATTATAAATTTCTTTTATTTTGAACTTTAATATATTTTTAAGAAGTCTTTATGGTTTTTCTGTTTAAAGAATACAATTTTCCCAATATCTTTTAATATTAGATCTAATTTTTCGTCGAAATGAGAGATGACTTGTTATCAGAATTGATGAAGGCAAATGATCCATCTCCAGAACAACAAGCATTTTTTGACGCACAAGCTGAGAATTTTGCTAAACTAATGGAAGTTGTATCTGAATTAGAAGCAAAGGTTATCAAGCTTAAAGATAAAACTTTTGAAATCTATCAACCAGAGGGAAAAGCATTTGCTGAATTAGGTGATTGTTCTGATATTGCCTCGTACAACTATTTTTTTGAGGTTGGGAAACTCATAGATGCAAGTCTTCAAGAACCATTAATTGGTATTTTACAGAGCAAAAAACTTGCTGTGAGAGCTGTCCAAGCACATGCAATGTTGAGTAATAAACAACCTGAACAAGTTATAAATGTTAGTAATTTTTCTCATTTATTTTATCAAACATCAACAGTTGTCCGAGATACACTACTTGGAGCACTAAATAGATATAATTTATTGCTTGAAGTATTATATCCAAGGTCAATAGCTCAATATAGATATTTACAAAATCGTTTTTTAAATGTGAGGTACAAATCAACGGCCTTTATAAAACAGTTTGATAAAGACGATTCATTTTTCTTTGATCCGAATAAAGTTGAATTTGCACGAACACCACTGGTTCAAGATAATGTGTTTATTACTGATTTGACTTTGGATGTACTTAATCAACTTCCACGAAGATATACAAGAATAACTGCTGAGAAACGGGGCAAACCAACAGAAGTTAAACATCTTGATGACTTTGATTTAGAAAGATCAGCAAGAACACTTGTTGAGATAGCTAATCCTACATATATGTCATATTTAACTAACCCAAGAGAGTATTTATCTGAAATTGGAGAAGTACTTTCACATTTTTATGGTGTTTTCTCAGGTCTTGAAACACTAATGAGAGAAATAATCCAGACTCAAAATCTTGACCCGACAGGAGTGTTTGAAGTAACAGGAAGAGATTTTGATAATCCTCTTGTAGTTCCTCATGAGGCTCTTTCCAGGTTACAAGGAATTGATTTTTTAGGTGTAAAACCAGGCACTTATGAAACAAATGGAAGAACAACAACTGAAAAGAGATATATTACAAAAAGACTAAAACTAATGCAATACATATGGAACCAACTTGAAGCTATTAAAGATGAACCTAGTCCAGAATTAAAACTTAAAATTGCACGTTCAACAGTACAAAAAGCAGTAATTCAAAAAGAAAAGTTTGAAGACATCCAAGCAGGCCATAAGAAAGATGAAGTAAAAAAAGAAGAAAAAACAGGTAACCATTTTTATGTTGTTAAAAGTGAAGGTGATTTTCATCAAGCAGAATTTGTAAGAACACCTGCACTCAATGTTAAAATTAGTGATGTTTATGGAGCAAGCTTTGATCCTGCTAAAGCTTTTATTGAAGGTATGATGTGGCACGATAAATATGTTGATTTATTTACAGCAGTGGATCCAGAACTTGGACAAGGGGCAAACCTGATTTTGATCGGTCCAGTTGGTTGCGGTAAAACTATGTTAGGAAAAGCAATAATTTCTACTCCAAGATTTGCTAAAGTTAAATTAAGTGTACCTGACATTGGATCTTTTTGGTTTCAGAATTTTGAAAAAAATTACTCTAGAGTTATGGATTTTTGTAATCAATTGCATGATGATACAGGTAAACAAGTTGTGCTTATAATGGATGAATTCAATGGTTGGTTTAACTCTGGGAACGGGTTTCATAATAATAAACCCTATGCAATGGTACAAAATCAACTTCAAGAACAACTTGAAGGATTAGTAGATAATCGTGGAGTATCAATAATGGGCATGTCAAATAAACCTATGGAAATACCTGTTCAAATTTATAGTAGAACGGGTTATGTCGGTGTTGTTGGTGAACTCGCAATAGAAGAAAGAGCACATTTAATAAGAAGATATCTAATTAGACATGTTCCAGTAACAAATATTGGGAAATCTTATTTTGCTTGGGCTGAACAACTTGATGGAGCAACAGGTAGGGTTATTAGGGACTTAGCAAAGGATGTAAAAAAAGCATTTATGAAGGACTTTGTAACTAACCATCCCAAGGCAGCACACAATTTTGGTAAAGATGTTCGACTTGCAAAGCGTAGAGGTATACCCTTGTCACCTCAGGAAATCAAGGCAAGATTAAGAGAATACCAAGTTGTTGATGTTGGATACGTAGGGGAGATTGTCGACAGATTTCTATTAGATCCTGTCAAAAATGCTATGATGCAAGATGCAAAGGATTTTTATAGAGACACAGCTGTTCATTTTGAAAACATTGGTTTGATGAAAGTTGTTTAACTTAACTTTTCCTCCAAATGTTCATAAAATAGTTTCTTAGTATATTAGTTAAATGAGGACTTTCTGCCCATAAAGTAATATAATCTTTATAAATAACTTATTTTTACACCTACTAAATGTCAAACTTAGATCATTTGCTGTTAAATGGAAGTTTTTCACAGGAAATTCCTTTTGAAGTTGCAGAGTATCCTGAAGTTGATCCTGGTAGAATAATAACTATTAATGCACATCCACATATAGAAAACGTCGATCCATTATTGGATTTCTATTTATTAAACAGACCGCATGATGAAAGTCATGCAGCAACCTGGTTAATGTTATATTATTTTGAACAGTTTATTTATTCAATTAAACATCAGTTTGAATCAATGGAATTTGTTAGTGCGCCACCTGGGACCCAGGTTGAGATTGGTGACTTACACTACACCTTCGCAAACTCAGGAAACCTAATTGATGTTTCTAAAGTTGTCAACCCGAAAACAAAAAGACGAAATCTAGTCACTAACATGTATAGATTACTTGATATTCAGAATAAAGGTCAAAGACAAGTAATTGTTTGCCATCCTGTTGCTGGGAAACAATCAGACATGTTAGGAAGGAAAATAGATCATAAATTGTCACGCCGTGAACAGGTTTTAGAAGAATCAGTTAGAACTCTTATTGGTGAAGGAGATTATACAGTATCTCACATGAGTATATATCCGATTTCAAGAGTTAATTTCTGGAAAGAAGGGCTTAAAAAATATGTTAGGAACAGAGATATTGCTCGGTTGATGACCTCTGGGTTTCACCCTGAAAACAAACTAATGACAGTATTACCTATATCACATGCAAATTTAAGAAAAACAGCGTTATGGTTATACGAACAAATCCCACAAGGGCCAGAAGCTTCTATGAAAGAGTTATCACTTAAATACCTAGTTCAAGATCCTGGTTTGTTTGGAGTGTTTCAATCGTATATTGAGAGGTTGCACGAATTTAATGATGGAATAGTAGATTTAGCAAAAAAAAAAGTTGGTATAGATTTTCTAGAACAAGAAATACGTAAGGGAGGATATGATAAATTTTTTGCTTATGAGATGAGAGATTTGTTATTAGAAAGAAATACAGCTGATAAAAATATTCATCGTGAGTTGTCAAGAATCTTTTGTAGAATTGCAAGTTTTAATTCACAGGACCAACTATCATGTATAGAACAATTGTTTGGGAACATGGGAACTCCAAGTACTACGTCTTATCTAGCTCTTAGACAAAATTCAAGAGGGTTATCAATTTATCCAAAAAGATATTTGGTAGGGTTTAGAAAAGTGTTGTATGATGAACAAGCATGGGGCGGTACACCAGGTGGAATCTTTACTATTGGTGATTTTAATAGTGCAATGGGTCATTATCTACAACATCTTGAAAAATATACTGGAGAAACAGGAGGAGATTTAGAGATACAGAAGAGAACAGTCACTGGATCATATGAATCAAGTATGAATTGATAAATTATTTAGATTTATTCCAAATATTCATGAAATAATTTCTTAATATATTAGCCAAATGAGGTGATTCTGCCCATAGTGTAATGTAATCTTCTTCTCTGTTTACATCAGGTTCACCAAAAGTAATTCTTACAATTTTTTTATCAAATACACCAATTCTTGTTCCTATTGGACCATATTTAATTTCATCATAATCTCTTAATTCACATCCAATTGATTGCCATTTCAAAGCTTGTTTATTGTTTTTTAGATCAGGAGCTAAGAATTTTACTTTTGCACCGTTATTAATTGCTATCTTCATGTTTCTTAAATTGACAGGGTTAGCTGTGCTTAACCTGTTTATTGAAAGAATTTCTTTTTTTGCTTTTTTATTCTGGTTGGTCATCTTTTCAATAATAGCTTTTTTCCCTCGAATAATCCAAAATATTTCTTTGAATTCCTTTAGTTTAGGTTTAGAACTTTCTTCAATAAACTTGTTTAATTTTTTTTCAATTAGGTTAATTTGTTTTTTTTGATCAGTGACATTTTCTTTTAATTGGTTAATGTCTAATATCTTATATTTTCTGGGAGTTACTGGTAATGAAACTATTTTTTCTTTATTCTCTAATTTATTTAACATTTCATAAGTTTTATTCTTAGGTAGTTTACTATACTCTGAAATTTCTTTAGCAGTACTTGGTCCTAGTTCAGATAAAGCAACATAAGTGCGAGCTTCATACTCAGTGAAACCTAGTTTTTTTAGTAAATTTATGTTATGCATACATTACAGAATACTATTTTAATATATAAAAGTGTACTTTTTGTCCCCTCATTGAGTCCTATATTTTTTTATTTAATATCATTGTAACACACATCGTGAACTACAAAAAACTAGATTTTAGTATCTTAAAAAACATCCACATATGGAGATACATACTTTATTTGATCTTATTTTATCTTGCATTAGTTTTTTTTCAAAAGCACAAAACTTTTTTTACCTTTTTTATACTCTTGTTTCTAGCATCAATCTCAAGAATCTACAACCATTTTTTTTGGTTGCCTCAACTAGGCTTTGAATTATATTCAACATCCACAATATTAACAGGATTATTATTAGGACCGTGGTATGGTATGTTACAAGGGCTATTATCAAACTTTTTTGCATATTTTTTCAGTGGAAAAATTAAGTATTATACTTATATATCTATGACTGCATGGGGATTAATAGGTCTTACATGCGGACTTATTCGCCATCTAAATATTAACATTACCGTACTTGGTGTGTTATTTGTAATTATTTATGAAATTATTACAGTTCCAATCTTTGTGATATCGGGTGCAAGAATAAGCTCAGCAATGTTTCATACGTTTACACATATTTTATTAACTATGTTTATATTTCGGACTCTTGTCCCGATTTTATACGCAATATTAAGGTGATGTAATTGAGCAAATTTTATGTGGGTGTCAAAGCAGTAATAAACAATGACGGTAAAATACTTTTTATTAAAAGGTCGGATAAATACAAAGAAGACAACATTCACGGAATATGGGACATACCTGGCGGCAGGATTAATTATGGTGAAGAACCAATAGATGGATTAAGAAGAGAACTTCTTGAGGAAACAGGACTTGAACTTGATCAGGTAAAACAAATATTAGACGCATCCACAATCTATAAAGATGATGAAAAACATATTGTTAGAATTACATACTTGTGCACTGTTAAAGATATTCAAATTAACATGAGCGAAGAACATACAGAATTAATGTGGATACATCCTAATGAAATTGATTTCAAACTAAAAGATCATTTAATTGAAAAAGTTGTTCAAAGGTTAACTTTATAACTTCTATTTCTTTATCTTTTTGAAAACATGAAGGTAAAAAACAAAAAACAATTGATTAGTATTTTAAGAATCATAGCAATCTTTGTTTTACTGTTAGCAATATTCAAAGGAGTTTTTGTCATGTTTATTTTAGTCATATTAAGCTTAGCGATGAGCTATGTTGTTAACAATTACGGGTTAAGACAGTTAGGGCTAGAACTTGTGACATTCATAGGCGTGTTATCAGCAATAAAATATGGGCCAGTAACAGGATTAATTGTAACTTTTGTTTTAATATCTTACCATATGCTAGCAGGAGGTTTTATTGCAAATTACATATTCTGGGTCATACCTATATACAGTTTAGTTGTAATGTTATCAGGCTTTTTTCCTACACTAGGAATTAGAACCTTAGGAACTTACGCAACTATTACTATTAACGCAATAAGCACAATATTCACAGTTATTACAAGTCCAACATATCTACCAAAATATTTGCCGTTTGCAATAACAAATATTCTATTTAACATTATTCTATTCTCTATCTTAGGAACACCGTTATTATTGTTATTAATTTAACTTCCAAACCCAAACAAAACGAAAATGTAATACATTTTCGAATATTCAGATTCTAATTTGTTAAAATCTGAATAAACTAGTTTGCTTGGAATCTGTCAGTAAATTATCAAACTTCTGATTGTAAAAAACCAGTATAGAATCAGCTATTGGCTTAATTTGTTTTTCAATGTAATGGTTATAGTCAAGTTTATGTTTAATCTTTTGTACAGGTTCAGGCCCTTCAGTTGTCATGACGTATGCTATAATGTTTGAAGTCAGTTTGTCTAATTTTCGAGCAGCTTTAACATGCGGAGGTGTTGTCTTAACATATTTATCTAGTGGTTTTCTAATAGCTTTCTTATATACTAACAAATTGTCATACTTGCCTTTTTGTAATGTTTCAACAAATTTTTTAATGTAATCAACAACTTCTTGTTTGTGGAATATTTTATCCAATAATTCAAGTTGGAATTTTTTTGAAAGGTCTGTCCAGTCCCTTCTAACAAATTCCAAACCAGTAAAATCAATCTTTTCTTTACCATCTTTAATTAACAACCCCGCATACCTTTTCTTAGCGCCTATATCAGTACCTCTAATTTTCGGCATCATGAATCTAATATAAGTTTTTTCAAATTCAAGTTCTAAGAAATTATCAAGGTCAAGTTTTTTCACATAATCTGCCCAGTATTTATTAACAAACGCTTGAGTTTCTGTTCCGATTTCACGTGCTTTTTCAATACTTTTTGCTTTAGTTTCTTGGAATATTGAATCTGTGTCACCGTATATGATTTTGTAACCTTTTTGTTTTTCAACAATCGCAGCAGTTTTTTTAATAGTAAACTGTGCCCAGTGCGTGATTGCGTTTGCCATTTCCAGTGAATAAAATCTGCACATTGGATTTGCTAGAACACCGAACATTGAATTCATGGTTATTTTAATAGCATAACTTTGTTCTTGATTGTCAACTTTTTTAGCTTCATCCCTTTGCTCCCATAACCTTTGCAATAAATTCGGTAATATCCCATACTTTTTCTTGAACCTGGCACCGTTAGGTGCTTCAATATATTCTTTATGTTTTTTGTGAAGCTCTTTTGGAATAAATGATAACGGATCAATGTTATATGTTCGCATTATACTTGGATACAGACTCTTGAAATCCAGAACATTAATAAAATCATAAATACCAGGTGTTGAATCTTTAACATAACCGCCTTTTATCCTTGCTTCTCTTTGACCATACTCAGATGTTTTACACACATAACCTAGTTTTTTAGTTTCTCTTAGATACAGATTGTCTAATGAAGCTATTGACCCTCTAACTCTATCTAGTTGCATGCCTGTTAGCAACGACCTTTGGACGGTTAGATCTATGATATTTTTCTTCTCTAATATTTTTATTACAAGCTCAGAATCTTTTAGATTGTAATCAACTAACTTTTGAGGATCTTCTTTAAATTGCCTTTCAATCTCTTTTCCTTTATCTACACCTGATATTAATTTTTTTTCACCCAAAATTTCATGAGCAGCTGTGTCTAATTTATAATCACTTAGATTTATAAATGAAGTTTTAAGTAAATGAATACCGTCTAAAACCATCCTACCGGCAATGTTTGCAGTTGAATTTTTGAAAAAAGACTCTTGAATTCTGATTTTGCCAGGCCATTCTGCCCTGCCTAAAAAAAAATCTATTTTATGTTCTTCAAATTTTTCTTTTAAAACTTTCAGATCAAAGTCAATCACGTGCCAGCCAGTTACAATGTCTGGGTCATAGTTATGTATTATTTCTTTGAACCGTTCAAGCACTTCTTTTTCGTTTTCAAAAGATTCTGCGTTTTTTAGATTCTTTTTTTTTGAAACAATCAAAACTTTAGCAAAATCTTTGCTGTATAAAGAGATTGAATACAGTTGTTTAATATCAGCTGAGCTTTCAATGTCAATTGATAACACTCTTAACTCAGGTTTATGTTCAGCAGGCTTTAACTCTGGTTCTTCATAAATTCTGCTAACATAATTACCTTTTTTAAATTCACCTTCAATGTCTAAAGAACCTTTAATGCCTTTATCCATCATGAACCTGTAGACAAATCTCACATCTGCTTCATACGTTGGTATATCTTCTTTATGAAACATGTCCCGTAGAACTGGCACGTCTCTTGACATATTTAAAGTGATTTTTGTTACTGGTTTTTCATAGAAATTTTTTAATTTAATATCTTCGACATCATAATTTAAATCAGTCTTTATTTTTTTTATTTTTTTACTATCTTTTTTTCTAATATAAAAATAAGGTCTGTAATGATTTATTGTTAAAAACGATTCACCATTCTCTAGTCTACCAAATAAATATACATATGTTTTATCTTCAACTACTCTATACGTTGGATACACAACAAAACCTTTCATATTATTGATGGGAAAAGGTATTTGAGTTTATAAAGATTAATAAATAACAGAAATAATTATATACTAGTATACACATTGTATACTTAAAATTATTATGTTTGGAAGAGGTATGAAAATGAAGTTAAAATTGGTTTTATTAGTATTATTATTATGTTTGGCAACAGTTAGTGCAATTGAAGTCTGTGATTGTGACATTAACACAGACGGAATTGTGGATGATCTAGATACAACAGCTATTAGTTTAGCTATAGATGGTATAGATCTAGCGTACGATGTTAACGCAGACGGTTACGTAGATAACCTTGACTTTGACGAATGTACAGAGTTTTTTAATGAAAAATGTGTGGAACAGACACAAATTGAAGAAACAAACGATTGTCCGGATGTTTATGACCCTGTCTGTGGCCAACCACCCATGCCTTCTTGTGCAGAAGGTGAAGCATGTACGCAAGCAATGCCTCTTCCCCAAACATACAGTAACGATTGCATGCTTAAACTTGACAATGCTGAACTGATACAAAAAGGTGAATGTGACTATGCAGGAGCTGTTATTAAAATATTCGCAGCTGGAACTCCAGGCGGTGGCGAGTATCCAACTATGGAACTGTTAGTTGATGATAAACTAGTGAAAACTTTTTACAATGTTAAAGGCAGTCCTGATAATAGAGTTTTTGAAGAGTTTAAATACATTCATTACACAAAATTAGTCGGGTCTGATGTAAAAGTAAAGTTTGTGAATGATTATAACAGGAAAAAAGAAAATAGAAACCTGTATGTTGATAAAATCACTGTTGACGGCGGTGTTTACGAATCTGAAGATCCTGAAACATATTCAAAAGGTGTTAAGACAGTATTCGGATGTGGGAAAGGTTACAGAAAGTCTGAAGTCTTAAGTTGTAACGGATATTTCCAATACACGTTATCAGACTGTGTTGATTCTGATAACGGCGAAGACATTTCTATGAAAGGTGAAGCGTTTTCTGGGTTAGAAGGTTACGTTGACTGGTGCGGTGATTATGAAGAAGAAAATGTTGTGTATGAAGCAGTGTGTGCTGGTGGAAAACCTAGTTATGTGAAAAAAACTTGCCCAGGTGATAAACCGCATTGTGTTATGGGCGTTTGCATGGATTATACACGAGTGTGTCTTGATGCTGATACAGGTATTAACCCTAACGTAAAGTCAACTGCAAAAGAAACTAAGACTGTTTACGGACCAGCTTTCACTGATACTTGTGTTGATTTGTTTAAAGATAGAACTGTTGAAGAATGTGATGACCATTTGTGTGGTGTACGTGAATATTTCTGTGCAAATGAGTTTGACGTTAGATATTACGACGTTGTGTGTGAAAACGGATGTAACGACGGTGCTTGTGTTATTGGTGAAGAAACAAGCGGTGAAGTTGGATTAAGTGGAATTACTGGAAAATGGAGTTTTGCGGACACTAAATTTGCAAAAGCGTTTAAAAGTAAGAAAAAGTATAAAGCACCTAAGAAAAAAAAGGAACCAACAAAGAAAAAAAGTACTAGTGCTAACTTAGATAAAGATACACGGAAGCAAATTAAGGATTCTCAGGATAAAGAAGACAAAAAAGAAAAGAAAAAGAAGTCTTGGGTGGCTAAGACTGTAGATGCTGTTATAGAGCCAATAAAGAAAAAAGTGAAAGAAAGAAGAGAAGCAAGAGAAGAAGCTAAGAATTATGCAAAAGATAGAGATGCAGAGCGTGAAGCGGATTATGCAGCCGTAGCAGCAAGGATCTTAGCAGCAAATTATGGTTCAGATAGAGATGCGGAACGTGAGGCAGATTATGCAGCAGTGAAAGCAAGATTAGAAGCTGCAAGTTATGGATCAGATAGGGATACAGAACGCGAAGCAGATTATACAGCTGTTGAAGCAAGGATAAAAGCATCAAATTATGGTTCAGATAGAGATGCGGAACGTGAGGCAGATTATGCAGCCGTAGCAGCAAGAAT
>CAZEKF010000005.1:0-88921 GCA_964512765.1 uncultured Methanosarcinales archaeon | reverse complement strand
CCCAGGTACATACGAAAACTCTACTATAACCTTTACAGCTGCAGAGGCAAGCTAAACAATGGTATCAAACAAAGTATTGGCATTTTTAGTATTATTTACAATGTCATTGACCGTGGTTTCTACACTTGTAACTTTAAACAGGTTAAGTTCTGCACCAGAACAATTAACAGCACGAGCAACAACTGGCCAAGGAAATGTGTCATTGATAGTATCAAACACCATTAGCATTATTATGAACACTGATACAATAGATTTTGGTTCAGGCTATGTTAACACTAGTAATGCAGCATGTGCAAACAACGCAACATTAAGAGCAGAACATGTTTTCAATGATTCAAACGGTAATGATTGTTGGACTGCTAGTGAATCACCTGGTCCTTTAAGAATAGAAAACGATGGTAACAGAAACGTTACAATCACTGTTATTGGTCCGAATGAGACAACTTTTTTCTCAGGCTATACAGGTAGTTATGAATATAACTTAAGTTGGAAGATGCGGAATAATGAATCAGGTTCATGCGATGAGATTCCAGCGGGTGCAGACAGTTACCATACTTTTATTGGAACAAGCCAAAGTGTATGTGATAACATGGACCACCAGCCAAGTACATCTGATGAAATTACAATCGATGTTGAAGTTAAGATCCCATCTGATTTAGATCCAGGAACATACGAAAACTCAACAATAACATTCACAGCAGCTGAAGCAAGTTAGAAAAGTTTATTAATCATAATATTTCTTTTTTATTATAATGAAATTAAAACACCTTATCATTTTTATTTTATTGTCAACTACTGTTTTTGGATTGAGCATTTCAGGTAGTAAACTAATTATTGAAGAAGATTTTCAACCTGGACTTGTTTTAGAAAATTCTTTTATGGTAAAAAACGGCGAAAATTATGTAGCAGACTATTTTATAGTTAATGATCCGTTGAAAGGTGCAGATCTTACACCGTATTTAACATTTGAACCAAGTAGATTAGAAAATGTTCAACCAGGCGAAGAACGTTGGTTTACTGTTAAACTTGAACTGCCAGAATCATTAGACACGCCAGGAGAAACCGAAAACTGGGTAGCTGTTAGAATAGATTCAACTGCATCTGGTGCAATAAGAGCAATGCCGTCTGTTGCTATTAGATACATTATTTTTGTTTTATACCCTTACAAATATCTTGAATGGTCATTGCATCAACCTAATATGAATATTGATGAAAAAATAGATTTAGGAGTAACTGTTGAAAATTTAGGTGAACCCACTATTAATAGTGCCTATGCAGAATTTGTTATTACTAATTTAGGAACAGAAGAAATTGTTACAACATTACGATCACAAACAGAAACTAACATCTTACCCAGGGAAACTCGAGGTTTAAAAACAAAGTTTGATACAACAGGATTAAAACCAGGTAATTATAAAACAGTTGCATCATTATATTGGGATGGTGAAATTTCTGAAAAAGAACAAGAGTTTAAAATAGGAACTAAAGATGTTAAAGTTATTAACTTCACTAGATTGTTTGAGTATGAAAGTATAAATAAATTTGACATTATTGTAGAAAGTGCATGGAACACTAAGATTGAAGATTTATATGCAGACATTGAAATTCATGATTTGGAAGATAACAAACTTAAAGATTTCAAATCTGTTAATATTGAACTTGAACCATGGGAAAATAAAGTTCTTGAAGCATACTTTGACACAACTGGATTAAAAAAACAAGAGTATATGGCAGTTATTAATCTAAAGTATGAAGGATCAACAAAACAATCTGAAGGTGTTATAAAGATTGACGAAAATATTAACTCAAATGTTGTTGATGAAATACCTGGGAAATTTAAAATAATAGATTACTTGACAACAATGAACGCGTTAATCTTACTTCTTGTTGTTTTTGTTATACTGAACTTTGTTTTGGTTTTTGGGTACATGAAAAAAAAACATAAACGAGAAAAAACAGTTGACCCAAGTGTAGTTGAACATGTTAAAAAACTTAAAGAAAAATACAGTGACGAATATATTAAAGATATGATGACTAAAAAAGGATGGGCGCCTGATAAAATTAGTTACATCTTAAAACAAGCTAAAAAATGAAAAATAAAACTTTAGCTTTAATGATTCTTATTGGTTTTGTACTTGTTTTTGGCGGAATGTTGTTTTATAATTTTTATTATATTAAAGAGATAAGAGTTTTAAGGATGCAGTTAGAAGTTGCTGATAAAATAGGAGTTAATGTTGACGATGACGCAATATATTTCGGCAAAGTCTATCCTGGAAATACTGCCAGACGAATTATTGAGATTTCTAATAATTATGCTGATCCGTTAATTGTGTCCATAACTATAAAAGGAGACATATCACCTTTTGTTTCTGTGTCACAAAACGAGTTTATACTTGAACCAGGAGAAGATAAAGTTGTGACGTATTATGCATCTACAACCAAAGAAACACCTAAACTAAATTATACTGGCGAGACAAGAGTGTTTTTTAAAAGAAAAATATTTTAGAAAAGTATATATAACTCTAAATTGTTTTAACATTTATGATATTTATTGGTGCTGACCATGGCGGTTATAAGTTAAAAGAAAAAATAAAAGATTTCCTTAATGAGTTAGAGTATGAGTACAAAGATTTAGGCAATCTTAATTTTGATAAAGAAGACGATTACCCAGATTATGCGTTCAAAGTTGCAGAAGCTGTAGCAAAAGGAAATAATAAAGGAATATTACTTTGTAGATCTGCTGGAGGTGTTATTGTTGCAGCTAACAAAGTAAAAGGTGTTAGTGCTATTGCAGTTTCTGATGTTAAATCTGCAAAACACGCACGCGAGCATAACAATGCAAATGTAATTGGTATTTCTGGTGATTGGACAAACGAAGAAACTACAAAAGAAATTGTTAAGGTATTCTTAGAAACAGAGTTTACAAATGAAGAACGGCATGCAAGAAGAATAAAAAAGATTAAAGAGTATGAAAATGTATAAAATCTCTCCATCTATATTATCTGCAGATTTTGGAAAATTAAATCAAGAGATAAAAGAAGTTGAACCTTATGTGGATTCTATACATGTTGATGTCATGGACGCGCATTTCGTCCCTAACTTAACAATAGGACCAGTAGTTGTTAAAGGTATTAACACCAAGTTAGATTTAGACTGTCATTTAATGATATCAGACCCAGTAAAGTACGCAGAAGACTTTTCTAAATATTGTTCAAGAATAAGTTTTCACGCTGAACTGTTTAATAAAACAGAGTTGGTTAATGCAATCAATGAAATTAAGAAATTAAATGTTGAAGTTGGGTTAGCATTAAACCCTGACAAACCACTTTCTTTATTAATTGATGTTTTAGATCAAATTGATGCTGTTACAATCATGAGTGTTTATGCTGGTTTTGCTGGGCAGGAATTTTTACCTGAAGTGTTAGAAAAAATAAAAGAGTTAAGATCAAAGTATAATTATAAAAAAGATATTATTATTGATGGCGGAGTAAACAAAGAGACTATTAAAAAAGCAGCAGACGCTGGAGCTAATGTTTTTGTTGCTGGATCTGCTATATTTGGAAAAAAAGATAAGGAAAAAGCTATTAATGATTTAAGAGATGCGTTAAAATAAAATGAGAGAACTTGATTTTTCAGGAATAAAAGTTAAATGGCTAGGCCATTCATCATTTAAATTTGATTTTGGTAAGATTTTATATATTGACCCGTACGAAGTGCACGGTCATGATAAAGCAGATATTATTTTAATTACTCACGGTCATTATGATCATTGTAGTATTAAAGACCTGCAAAAACTTACAAAAGAGAACACAATAATCATAACAACGCCTGACACAACAAGCAAATTATCTGGTAAAGTACAAGGCGGTAACTTAAAACTTGCCAAACCTGGAGATTCATTTAACCTTGGTGATGTGAAAGTGCAAGCAGTGCCTGCTTATAATACTAACAAAGACTTTCATCCCAAAGCAAACGAATGGGTTGGTTATGTTATTGAAATTAATAATCTTAAATTCTATCATGCTGGTGACACGGATTTTATACCTGAAATGAAGGAAATTTCTGTAGACGTAGCATTGTTACCTGTTTCTGGCACATATGTAATGACAGTTGAAGAAGCTGCTCAAGCTGTTGAAAAAATCATGCCAAAAATCGCTATACCTATGCATTACGGTAAAATTGTCGGTGATAAAACAGACGGTGAAAAATTTAAAGAGAAGTGCACGTTCTGCAAAGTTGAGTTAATGGATTAGATTAATTTTAATTTTTTAATTAATTCTAGAATTCTGACAACAGTTAAATCTATGTAATGTTGGCTAAAAGGTCTCTAGCTTCGAGGTTATGCTCATGCGGATAATTTTCTATAGATTTTTCTAGAAGTTGCCGAGCTTCTTTTATTTTGCCTTCACTAATATAGATCTTAGCTAAAGTATTATATTTTCTGAATTCTGCATCTGGACCAATCTCAATTCCTTTATTGAGGTATTTTTTTGCAGTATCATAATCTCCTTGTTCATAATAAATCGCGCCTAATCCTTCATAAGGACAAGTATTAGTTTTACTGTTCTTCTCCAAACTCTTTTTATAGAATTCTTTAGCTTTCTCATATTCATCAATTTCATCATAATATCCGCCTATTCGATTATATACCCAATGATCATCAGGATTAACATTGATTGCTTTGTTGAACATTTGGTTAGCTTTTGTGTTTTCACCTTGCTGATGGTACAATACACCAAGTAGGAAATAAGGCTTATATTCTTCATGACTTTGTTCTAAGTATTGCTCTATTACATTCTGAGCTTCATTATATTTTTGGCTTTTAATCAAAACTCTTGCGTATGAAAGCATATGTACAGTCTTTGGATTTATTTCAAGGGCTTTCTTAAACATAATTATTGATTGGTCATAATCTTCAAGCATATGGTATTCACGTCCATAGTCAGCATAAATCCTTTCATCATCAGGATTTATGCCTATTGCTTTTTGTAGCATTTCTTTGGCTTTTAATGAATTGTTTATCCTCAAAGATATCATTCCCAATCCAACATACGAAAGATAATTATTTTGATTTAGTTCAAGTGATCTATTAAACATCTCTTCTGCAAAATCAAACATGTTCCATTCAAAATAAATCCATCCAAGATTACCAGCAAACTCTGAATTATTTGAATCAAGATCTACTGCGTATTTGTAGAATTCAATTGCTTTATTGTAGGCATGATCCTTTAAATAGACATCACCTAGTTTTGCATAATAATCTGGATTATCTGGATCAAGTTCAATAGCTTTCTCATACATTTCAATGACTTCATAAATATCATTATTACGAGAATATTCCCTGCCCATTTTATAAAATTGATTAGCTTGATCACTTTTGTTGGTTCTAAACAGTTGATACTTTGTCAGGAAGACTATTATCAGAATTACTATAATAACAAAGATAATTCTCTGGACAAAATTATGCTTATTTTTTATCCTCATAAGAATTTACAATATTCTCATTCATTTATTAAGTTAATTAATCTAAACCAAGCCTTTAAAAAAGCAATCGAAAATCAAAGATTTTCGGTGTTCCAAAAAAACAAAGTTTTTTTGAGAACCTTGAGGGAAACACGTGGGTTGCCTTCCTTTCAGTCAGTCAAGCCCACATAATAAAAATAAGGAGTTAAGCCAAATATATCTCAATCCTTTCTTTACCTGCGCCAATGTTTTTTCTTTTCAGTCTTATTTGACCGACTTCTTTTGTATTTTTGACATGAGTTCCGCCGCACGGCATTTTCCAATCCTCACAATGCCACCATTTTAAATCTGGTTTTTCTGGATCTGGTTGTTGAGTAATGTCATGGCTTTCTTTAAGAAAATCATTAGTTTCTTGTTCCATTTCAGGAAGTACTTCTGTCAATGGTTCATCGTAAAGGAAATCAACTCTTGCTTTATTCACTGCAATGTTTGAACCAATAATTTTTTGCCTGCCTAGCTTGTCAACAAAAAAGTAGTAGAACACATGAGCAGCTGAATGCAATCTTCTTAGTTTACTTCTTCTTTCTTCATCAATCTTAACTTCAACTTCATCTCCTACTTTGAAGTTAGGTTCAGTTTCTAGTTCGTATTCAATATCAATAATGTTTTCTCTATCTCCTTCTTTAAGAGCGTTCATTACATTTATTCCATTAATTGTACCTTCATCAGACGCTTGACCACCTGAGAATGCAAAAAATATAGTCTGGTCTAGTTTAATCTTGTTACCTTCAATACTGGTAACTTTAGCTTTACACTCAGTTTGGTACGGATCTTTCCAAAATAGTTTTTCAGTCATTTAATCACCTTTGTTATTATAAACTAGTAGTTAAAATATTATATATTAAATTATTGCCGTCATATGACGGTTTTATTCTAATGGTTGTATTAATATATTCATTAGTTTTGATTCAGCTTTTCTGAGATGTTCTTGGAATGTTGTCCTTGGAACATTAGCTTTTTTAGCTAATTCTTCAACTGATATTTTTCTTGGATAAATATAATAGCCATACTCAAACGCCATTTCCAGAGCAGATCTTTGTTTATTAGTCAGTTTAGGAACAGCATACTGTATGAACACAGATGGATTTTCTTCCTGTAACTTTAATATTTTAACATCTGCTACTGTTTTTGCTTTGTCATAAAACACTTTCAATGGTTTTTTATCCCATGAGCCAATTTCCCAGTATTCATATCCTTCCTTAAAATAAACTGGTTTGATAAAGAAAATTTCTTTAGGCATTAATGGAGAAATATGATCTTCTCCTTCAATTAAAACAAATACTTGAGAACCAACAGCTTTTGACTTAATGATTCTTTTATCTTTTTTTAAGCTATCAATGAATTTCTTTTTATTCTCTTCTTTTCCACTCAAATAAACCATGCCGTTGTGATATGTTTTACCGTCTTTTTTATACGAGTTCAATGGAATCCCAGAAGCTGTCAAATTATACTTAACTGTTTTGTCAATGATCCAGTCATCGTGATAGATTTGTAGTTTCGCTATCCACATACCAAGTTCTAGTTGTTTTTGGTTATATAAATTTTATCAGAAAAAAAGTAAGAGGCGCACTAAAAGATGGACGCAATTTCCATATAACAGCGACCTTGATCTTTCCTCCATCCCGCTACCCTGAAAGCACCAGCTTACATGATTAACGCTGCACGATCCCTCGCCTGACGTGGTTCTCAAAAAAACCAGCCAAACAGGACAGGATTTCAACGTACGGACCAAGACTATTACATAGCTCTTGCACCGCTCTCTTAGCTTCGACTCCTTCACACATCCATTTAAGGTGACAGGGCAGGACGAGCACCCCAGTCTAGCCTCTCAGACAAAGATAATAATAAGTTGTTTTTAAATTTTACTTTAACATACTATACACAGTCAATAAAACCATGCCCGCAGTCAAAAAATAGTTTAGAAATTTCATTGTAGAATAAACACCTTTAGTAGATTACAGCAATTGTAATTCTTTTGATTTGATTGAATCTTATTTTTCCTGGATCTTCCCTTGAGTTGTTATCTCCTTTCATTATAGCATACCATCCTTGCTTATCATAACCTGTTTCTATAACTCTGTGGATAACTGTTCCGTCTAAATATTCTGACTTGTATGATACAATGTCACCAACATGAATTTCTGCTTCACTTTTTGGTACTATCTGGATAGCGTTTGCACCATTGTCTAATACGGGGTCCATACTATTTGTGTTAGTAAACCTTGACCATTGCGCATTAGATACATCAATAGTAACTTTATCTTTCTCGACTGTAATATCCCTTTCACTTACCCAATTATATGGAGAAGGTTGTTCAGGATTAGTTATACCTAAAATCCGTGTTATAAAATGACTGTCTGAGCTATCACCAGCAACAACAGATGCTGTTGCAGTGCTTAAATCAGGACCATAGTAATTACTAATAACAAGTGTACTAAATACTCCTAATATAAATGCCGTAAGCACTATAAATGATGCTTTTAGTGTCATTTTAGTACTATTGAGTAGTCACCATTTATAAATCTTTCGTTTTTAAGTACTTTATAGTAGTTACAAAGAAGAATTCCGCAAATATTAAAAACCTCAGGAACAACACAGTTCTAAAATGAAACAAATCCTAATTTTAATGACAATATTATTAATTATAGTAAGTTGTGTAAAGCAAGAACAACAACCAGAAATTATTGTTGAAGCTGAAGTTGTTGAAGATGAACAACCTGAACAAGAAGTTCCTGTAGAAGAAGAAACACCTGTTGAAGAACCGATTGTTCCTAAAGAACCTGTTGTTGAAGAAATACCGCCAACAGAACCAGTTCCTGAAGAAACTTCTGACATAACTTTAACAGCAGAAGTAATAGACAATCAAGTTCAGCTAACCTGGACACCGTTCAAAGGAGATTTTAAAGCGTACAAAGTTGAGAGAAGTGTAACCAAAACAGAACCTAAATACCCAAGTGATGAATTAGTTGAAACAATAGCAGATGTTAGTGAAACATCTGTGATTGATAAAGATCCATACGGTGGTTTTAGTTATTATGGTGTTACAGTATTAGGTCCGTTCAATGAAAAATATTATAGTAATTTTGTAACAGTTGAACTGCCGAGTTTTAAAGAAACACCTGACCAAGAGATTCAAATAGTGGCAGAATTAACAGAAGATGGTGTTTTATTAACCTGGGATGAATATCTAGGAGATTTTTTATTTTATAAAGTTGCCTGGACACAAGATCATCCTTATCCCAAATATCCTGATGATAAAACCTTGACAACAATTGCTTATGCTAACCAGACAAGTTATTTAGACACAAGATATAAAACAGGCATGAATTATTATGCAGTTACTGTTATTAGACCAGATAAAACAAGGTTTACTAGCTTAAGAACAATTATAGATATAAAAGAAGAATAAAAAATATTTATTTTATTCTTATTGCATCTAGATTTCTTGATACAGACGTTTCTAATCTGTAAGTTTTATGTAATGAACTTGCTAAATCTAAACAACGAGAATTTTCACCGTGGTTTATAATAATTTTCTTAGGTCTGGGACTGCACCTGCCGACAAAGTTCATTAATTCTTTCCTATCTGAATGGTCAGAAATTTCAACTTTATGAACTTCCATTTTAATCTGACATATTTCTTGTTTTTGACCTGTTCTAAAAACAATTTCACGTTCACCGTTTTTAATACGTCTTCCTAAAGAACCTTCGCCTTGGTATGATGAGAATACAAGCGAATTCTTAGGATTGTCAGCCATTGCTTTCAAATATTCAACAGATGGTCCGCCTATTAACATACCACTTGTTGCCAAGATAATGCAAGGTCCTTTATCTTCAATTAATTCTTTTCTTTCTTTTGGACTGCCGACACGTTTGAATATCTCTGATAAGAAAGGATTGTTATCTTTATGGAAGATTTGCTTTCTAATTGCACTATTTAGATATTCAGGATATGTTGTATGGATAGCTGTCACGTCCCAAATAATACCGTCAACAAATACTGGGACATTTTTAACTTGTTTTGTCCTAATAAGTTCTTCAACCATTATCATGATATCCTGCGCTCTTCCCGAGCCAAGCACAGGAATTAACACTTTACCTTTTCGATCTAAGGTTGTATTAATAAGATCTTTCAGATGATTGTACATCTCGTTTTTAGTAGGAAGAACATTGTCACGACCACCGTAGGTAGCTTCTAACAGTAGAGTTTCTAACCTAGGAAACTGGATAGCTGCAGGACTTAACATAATACTTTTACCAAATTTCATGTCTGCTGTGTAAACTAAATTATGCAAACCATTACCAATATGAAGGTGTATCATTGCACTGCCTAATATATGGCCTGCATTGTAAAATGTTAACCTGACATCAGGTGTTATATCTGTTACTTCTTCAAATTCCAAAGTAATAGTATGTTTAACCATTTCTTTGACTTCTTCACTGGTAAATATAGGTTCGCCACCTTCATATCTCATGATTTTTACATAGTCTAATAACATTAAAGACATAACATCTCTTGTAGGTTTTGTACAATAAACAGGTCCTTTGTAACCGAATTTGAACAAGTACGGTAAGAATCCGCAATGGTCTAAATGGCTATGACTTATAACAACAGCATCCAGTTCTTCAATCTTAAACTCTGGTGCTTCAAGCATTGGATATGCGTTTTTAACATCTGCAACGTCAACACCGCAGTCCATTAAAATTCTTGATTCTGGTGTTTGTAAAAAAATACAACTTCGACCAACTTGTCGACCACTTCCTAAATATGTTATTCTGATCCATTCATTTTTTTTACCGCGTAACCATCCATTGTAGATTCTTTTTCCGACTTTGTTTAAGAATTTACGCCTGTAATCAGAATTTTGGTATAATACTGCACGTATATTTTCAATGATTTGTGATTTAATAGCAGGTGTTCTTTTAATAACAGGTATCCATAAAGTTTTTTCCCTGATTTGTTTTAAATTTTCGCCTTGTTTACCTATAGCTAGGCCAGGTTTTTCAGCTTCAATAATAACTATAGATCTTTGTGGATCAAAAAGTATCTGATCAATCTTAGCTTCTTCAGGTACAAGTTTCATGATCTTATCTTCAGCTTTTTCCCTGTCCATTGTTATTGACGGGTCAGGCCTTAACTCAACCCGTTTCTTGATTTTGTTAACAATTTCTCTTATTATATTATTGTTATTAAAGAAAAAGTCTTTATCTTTTGTATAGAGCACTATGTTAGCTCCTTCAAAACCAGCGTCGCTGATTTTACCCTTTGGCAAGTCATCTAATATTTCTTTCAGAATTTCACTCATAAGAATACACCATTTTTTTTAGATTGAATATAAAATTAAAATAATTATTTTGTAATGTTTACAGATAGTTCTTTTTTAAAGACTTTCTCGACACCGTCTTTGTTAATAACAACAACGTCAATACCGTCTCCGGATGCACTATCTCGTTGTAATGCAGAGTTAACACCTTTAATAGCAAGGTCAACTGCTTCACTTTGTTTTAAGTCTTTTTTATACTGTGCGTCAAAAACACCGAATGCAAACGTTCCTCCAGATCCTGATGCTACAAAGTCATCAATTTCTGATATTGACCCGTCAGGGTAAATGTCGTATAAATGTACACCTGTTTCATCAAACCCAGCAAACAGAAAATGTACTACTCCAGGGATGGTTGTGAACCGTCTTATGTTTCCGTACACAATACCCGCTAGTAAGTTAGCAGCTTCACTAACATTATTTTCTCTGCCTGTTCGTAATTTTCTTAAATTAAGTTCTGCTTTTATCAATTTAACAAGTAATTGAATGTCAGAAACACTACCTGCGGTTGTCAGTGCCATTCTATCTGCAACAGGTAATACTTTGTCAACTTTTTTACCAGCAATAAAATTACCAGCAGTAGCTCTTTTATCTGCAGCTAATACTATACAATCCTTAGCAACTATACCTACAGTTGTTGTACCAGTTTTCATAACTTCTTTCATATTAATCATTCACCTACAAGAATTCTAATAAAGACCTGGAAAAGCACTTTTGTTTATAAAGTTTATTGTTTTTTTATTAGGAAATAATTAAAATTACATATCACTCTGAAGAAATTCAATTACTGAAGTGAAATAATCTAATATCCACCTATCTTCCTCAATATCTTTACCTAATTCATTCTTAATTCTATCATCAAAGTGAGCCGCAACCATAATTGCAAAAGGTTGCATCATAATGATTAAATCTCCAGGTTCGTATATTTGTTCACCATTTGATATGTCTTTCCACAATTCTGAAACTGTTACCCCAACTTTTTCAAGGCTATCAGGATTTAAGTTAGGAGCAAAATTGTGTAACAAACATAAGAATAGACTTCCAGCTTGATAAATGGCTGGTGCATAAATTAGACTAATATCAACTTTCTTCACTTTTTGCTCTTTGCCTTCGCCTTCAAATAATAAATTGAATATATTACAATCATAATCCACTAAAATGTGTGGTTCTTCAAGCAATTCGTTATATTTAGAATTAGCTAATAGCCTGTCAAGAGCACCAAGTATAAATTCATCATCTGTCTTTGTACGTACTTCTTCAAACGCTGAAGCAAGAGTGCTTTCTTCTTGATTTTCATACTCAACTGGAATTTGAGACAGTCTTAGATGAAGACCATACATCATTTTTACAATTGATATAACATCTTCAGGAGTAGTTTCAACCTTTGGTTCTCCTGTTAAATATGTTTGAATTTCTACTCCGACTTCTCTGTATCCAATTTGTCTAGGTTCGGATTCAAAATAAAGAATCTCAGGAGTCACACTGTAATCAACAGAGCTATTGGGTGTTTTAATTTCATCTAATATTCTTTGTTCTTGTTCGTATTTTTCTTTGCTATCCCATTCACTTACTTTAACAATATAAATTTCCTCTCCTATTTCTGCTTTATAGACTTGACCTGAAATTCCTTGTTGCATTCTAGTTAGACAAGAACTTATTTCAGGATTATAATTAAATACAGCGTCTGCTATATCGGAGAAGCTACAATTTTGCGTGGTTGGTGAATTTACCATTTTTAACATGAATTTGTTAAGATTCATACATTAGAGTATATAAATCTTTCTATTTTTACTACTATTAAGTAAAGACTATGTTTATCATCAAGAAACTTTATAAACCAAATCTTGTTTCTCCAGCAGTAATGGATAAGAATAAGCATAAGAAACAGCATAAAGAAGAGACTAAAGAAACAACTTTTCTAGGTAAAGCAAAAGAATATTATCTCAAGGAATACAAGAAACTCTTTATTATTCCAGTCATATTATTTGTTTTATCAGCAATCATCTTGTTTGTTAATTATACAAGTACAGGAGATTTTATTAAACGTGATGTTTCTTTAAAGGGAGGGTTGTCGTTAACAATTAACACTGATTATTCAGATGTTAACGGGTTAGAATTGTTTTTAATTTCAGAATTTCCAGACAGTTCTTTAAACATTAGAACAATTGAATCAAGTGGCAAGGTTACAGGTATTATTATTGAAGCGTCTGATGTTGATGAGAAAGCTTTAATTTTGAAACTCAAAGAAAAGATTCCATTAACAAAAGAAAATTACAGTTTGGAAACAATGGGTTCATCATTAGGCGAAAGTTTTTTCAGGCAAATGTTCGTTGCTGTGTTAATAGCTTTTTTTTGTATGGGGTTAGTGTTCCAATTTTATTTTAAAAATATGTACGCGACATTCGCTGCACTATTTTCAGCGTTCATGGACATTTTTATTACAATAAGTATTATGACATTGTTTAGTATGAAACTAACAGCAGGCGGTATTGCTGCATATTTAATGTTAATAGGCTATTCAATTGATACAAGCATTTTACTTTCTACTAAACTGTTAAAAGAAAAAACAGAGCTAAAGAAAGGATTGTTCGGTGCAATGAGAACTGGTTTGACAATGTCTGCTGCAGGTATAGCAGCAACAGGTATGTCATTTTTATTAACAAATAACACAACACTGAAACAAATCATGCTAATTTTGATAGTTGGTTTGTTCATTGATTTAATTACAACCTGGATAGGTAATGTTGCATTTTTACGTTATTACATGGAGAGGAAACATGGTAAAAAAACTGTTTAATAGCTGGAAAATATGGTTGTACATTATATTCTTTGTACTTACATTATTTGCTATAAATCCCAATCCATGGAATGACGGTGTTGCCATCAGAACAGTTAGAGCTAACAGCACAGCGTATAACGCAGGTATGGTAAGTCCTAACCCGAGCGACGCGCCAATGACTAGAGAAAGAATATTGGAAATAAACAGAATACCTGTTAACAGTGTCACAGACTTTGAAAATATAGTTAATACAATACCTGATAACACAACCATTACTATTAAAACAGAAAAACAGTTTGGAAAACAACAAACTTATGTTGTGCCTTTCTTAACAATAAATAATTTTGGGTTGAGGGTATATGAAGCGCCTACGAGTAACATTATTCTAGGTTTAGATTTACAGGGAGGGACTAGAGTAGTATTGCAACCAGATACTGAAGTTTCTAATAATGACATGGAAATCATCCTTGCAAATATGAAACGTAGAATTGACGTTTTTGGATTAACTGATACTGTTGTTAGAAGTGCAAGTGATCTTGCAGGTAACCAGTTCATTATTGTAGAAGTTGCAGGTGCAAATGAAGAAGAAGTTAAAGAATTATTAGCTAAACAAGGTAAGTTTGAAGCGAAGATTGGTAATGAAACTGTATTTTTAGGTGGGCAAGATATAACATATGTATGTAGAACAGCAGATTGCTCAGGTATTGATCCTCAGTACGGTTGTGTACAGTTTACAGACGGATATTCTTGTAGGTTCAGGTTTGCAATTTCACTAAGCCAGGCAGCGGCTGAACGAATGGCTAATATTACAGAAAAAATTGACATATCCTATGACCAGCGTGGTCAAGCATACCTTACAGATCCTTTAGATCTTTACTTAGATGATTCATTGGTTGATTCATTAAGAGTTGGGTCAGAATTAAAAGGTAATGTTGTAACAGATATACAGATTTCTGGTAGTGGTTCTGGTCGTGATAGAAGAGAAGCATTAACAGATTCCCAAGTAAGTATGAAAAAGTTACAAACTCTTCTTATAACTGGTAGCTTACCAGTCAAACTTAACATAATTAAAACAGACGCATTATCACCTGCACTTGGAAGAGAATTTTTACAAAACGCTTTATTGATAGGAATTTTATCAACATTAGCTGTAACTGTAGTTGTTATTTTAAGATATAGAAAAGTTAAAATTGCTATTCCAATTATAACAATTATTACATCAGAAATTTTGTTGATTTTAGGAGTGGCTGCATTATTAAAACAAAATTTAGACATTGCAGGTATTGCAGGTATAATTGTTGCAATTGGTACGGGCGTTGATGATCAGATAGTTATCACTGACGAAATAATGGAAGGCGATGACGAAGATAAAAAATACATGTCATGGAAACAGAAGATTAAAAAAGCGTTCTTTATAGTGTTTGCTGCGTATTTCGCAACAATCGCTGCTATGGTACCTTTAATGTTTGCAGGTGCAGGATTACTTAAAGGATTCGCAGTCACAACCATCATCGGAGTTACAAACGGTGTTTTCATTACACGACCTGCGTTCGCTGAAATGATGAAAGTTCTTGTTGAAAAAGATTAAGTTCTAAAAATCCAAAACTATTTAAACTAATAATTGAATAAAATCAGCTATATTTAATTAATAAAAAAAAGAGGTTGATGGGTAATGAAAAAAAGTGTTAAGAAATTTTTTCTGTTAGGGCTTGGGTTAGCAGCTGTTGGCGCTGCAGCTTCGCAAAGTAAAAGAGTTAAAAAAGCAGTTTCTGAACTTGTTAAAAAAAAGAAATTGTCTAAAAAAGCTGGCGAAGAGTTAAAAAATGAGTTAATGAAAGAATTGGATAAGTTAGGTAAAAAGTCTAAAAAAGTTGCTAAGAAAACAGTTCGAAAAGCTAAACCTAAATTAAAAAAAGTTAAATCTAAAGCAAAGAAAACTGCTAAAAAAGTAGTAAGAAAAGCAAAGAAGAAATAATTTTATTTACATTCTTTTTTTACCCAATCATGATATTTCTTGTTAACTTTATCAACTTTCCATGAATACACAGCAGGTGTGTCATAACTGTGTATTTTCTTGATTTCTGATTCAACTCTGTCATAATTACTATCTATTGTTTTTGCTAAAACAACAAACTCCATATTTTCTTGTATATCACCATCCCACCAGTACATACTTTCAATTGGAAAAATGTTAGTACAAGCCACCAATTTCTTTTTGAGAAGATGATTTGATATTTTCTTAGCTTCTCTTGCATTTTTAGTTGTTATGTAGATTAGTCTCATGATATATATAATATTGAGGAACGTAATATAAATAATTTTTCTTCCATCATTACCAAGTTATTTTTAAATAAGTTCCTTATTCTGAGAAAAATGAGTTTCGTATATTCACTTGGATACAGAGACCAACCACATTACGAAGTTTCAAAAGGTAGACTTTCTCTTCCTACACAGTTTTTTTCTGAAAGAAGAGCAAGAGCAATTGGTATTATTCTTGGTGTAGACCCAGAATTTAGAGAAAAAATTAAGTTAGACCCCTCGTCAGAAGGCAGTACTATTTATGCAGGAAATAGAATAGTTACTGCAGTTTCTCATCCACCGGAGCAACTTTTAACTTTAGATTTTATAGTAAAAACAGATAAATTATATTGTCTGTTTCTTGATAGGGCAGTGATAGCTTCTGACGACGATCCTTGTCAATTAAGGGTATACGACATATTGAATTTTGCATTGTCTGGAAGATCTTATGGAACAATATTAGTTGACAAACCTATTCGTGAGACAATAATAAATAAAAAATCACCAGGTAAAAGAATTCTACGTAGAATTACGTTAAGCCCTGCAGCATGTGAAGTTCTAGGGAATCCCGAGGAAATAGTTTTGAAAGGGAATGTGGACCATTACCTACTTATAAATCCAGACACATAACCAAGAAAAAATTTATATACATCACTTCTTAAACAGTCTTATATGACCACATTAACATTCTTATCCAATATTACAATAGTTTTATTTATTGGTTTACTAATGGGATTGATTGCCAGGAAACTAAAAGTGCCTGCAATGTTATTATTAATCATAGCAGGGGCAGTTTTAAAAAATATGGAAATTCAAGGAAGTCCAATTATACAGTTTTCTAACGAATTTCTTATTACAACCAGTATTTTAGCATTAGTAATGATTGTATTTGAAGGATGTTCGAACTTCTCATTACATGATATTGACACGTACACGGAATCTGCTCTCAAAATAGTAGTTTTATTTTTAGTGTTTAACATGCTATTCCTTAGCATAGGTGTTTATTACATATTTAATATTAAAAGTATGATCTTAAGTTTATTATTTGCAGCAGTTATGTCAGGCACAGATCCAGGGAGTGTTTTATCACTATTCCAAACAAAATCTAACAAGATTACAGAAATCTTAAAATTTGAATCAGTGATTAATACCCCAATAGTTGTTCTTATACCTTTTATTTTGTTAGATTTGTTAGAACTTAATACGAACATCCTAGGTAATTTTATAGAATATTTCATACCGTTCATGCAACAGATCATTACAGGGTTAGGAACCGGAGTTTTCTTTGGTATTATTGTGTTTAGGTTCATGCGAAAATTTTATTCAGACAAACTGTCTCCTTTAACACTTATAACTAGTTCATTATTAACCTATATTTTAGCTGAGAATCTAGGAGGTAACGGAGTATTAGCAGTTACAGTATTTGGAATATTTTTCGGAAATGTTCGAGTTAAGAAAAAACTAGAACTAAAAGGGTTTTCTAACATGTTATCACGAGTTTTAGAAATTCTTGTTTTTATTTTGATTGGGTTTTTGTTGCCCATAGATATAGAACCTTCTTTTTTAGTGAAATCAATACTTATATTTGTTATTATGATCATACTTAGGTTTATTTCAATTGAGTTAGTGTATTTACATGGTGGCTTGAATCTTAAGCAACGAATATTCATGAGTTTAAACTGTTCAAAAGGTATAGCTGTAGCTGTTGTTGCATTTATATTAAGTAATTATGTTTTAAACCTGCCTGTTATTATTGACGGTGTAAAAACAATCAGTCAAGTTCCTTTAATTGCTTATCCAGGTGGAAAAGTTGTGCTAGATTTAATGATACTCTCTTTGTTGTATAGTATAATCTTATCTTCAATAATGTCAAGATTTTCTCAAGATTTTATTAGATTAAAAGTAGAACCATGATTTCTTTATTTATGTCTATGATAATGGTAGCTTAATACAAACAGTGCCCATAATAAAACCATGAATATTACAAATACAATCAATGGCGGTACATTAAACATAAACAAAACAGCAGCAATTATAATGTATGATAAAATGTGAAGGCTTGTACCCTTTAATAGAACTTTACCTTTACTGTGTTTTTTCTTTTTTGCCATTAATACTAAATTTTGTTTGATAAGTTTATATATTTTTCTAAAATCTTTAAATATGACTGAACTATTTCAAATTTAACATTAAAGGGTGGTTAGAGTGATAGTACCTTCAAAAAGAACAGAAAAAATTACATATGCAATCAGGGATGTTGTTGTTGAAGCTCAGAAGCTTGAAAAACAAGGTAAGAAAATTATTTATCTTAATATTGGAGATCCTCTGAAATATGATTTTGTAACTCCACAACATATGATCGATGCTGTTGAAGCTAATTGGAACAAAAGTTCAAGCTATGCAGATTCAATGGGTTTATTGGAAGCTAGGCAGGCTGTTGCAAGGGAAGCAAGCAAATTAAATGTTCCGAATGTTACAGAAGACGACGTTATCTTAACTTCTGGGGGCAGTGAAGGTATTTCAATGGCACTTGGCGCTATACTTAACAAAGGAGATAATGTTTTAACACCCAAACCAGGTTATCCGTTGTACAATGCAGTTGTTAATTATGTTGAAGGCGAAATAAATGAATATGAATTGGATGAAGACAATGAATGGCAACCTGATGTTGAAGACATGAGAAGAAAGATTAACGACAAAACAAAAGCTATTGTTTTGATCAATCCTAACAATCCAACAGGTGCTTTGTACACAAAAGAAACATTGAAAAAAGTCATTGATTTAGCAGGCGAGCATAATTTACCCATATTATCAGACGAAACTTATGACAAAATTATTTTTGATGACGATTTTGAATTTAACGCTGTTGGCTCATTGAGTAAAGATGTGCCGGTTGTTACATTTAATACACTTTCAAAAAATTATCTATGTCCTGGGTGGAGAGTTGGCTGGAGTTTTTTTTCAGGCGAAAACATTTCTGAATATGCAGAATCTGTTAAACAATTAGCTAGAGCAAGGTTATCAATTAGCCATCCTATGCAATACGCAGTGAAACCTGCACTTGAGGGACCACAGGACCATATCAAAGAAATGGTTGACAAACTAAGAAAGAGAAGAGATATAACTTATAAACGTATGAATGAAATACCTGGGATAAGTTGTGTCAAACCAAAAGGTGCTTTTTACGCATTCCCAAAACTTGATTTACCAATAGAATCTGATAAAAAGTTTGTACTTGACTTTTTACGTGAAGAAGGCGTGTTGTTTGTTTTCGGCTCAGGATTTGGCCAAAAAGATAATACAAAACATTTCAGGATAGTGTTTGCTGCAAGCGAGGAAGCTCTTAATGAAGGTTATGATAAACTAGAAAGATATGTTAGTAAGAATTACTAAATTCTTTTTGTTTTAATTTTTTATACGACATTTCCATTAATATTTTTAAATTTTCAATATCTTCAATATTATACCTGACTAGTTTATCCAGTGCTTTTTTATCATTGTGTCTTTTATACCTGTGCCATAACTTAACTGCATCTCTACCTGTTAGTTCAGACAAATCAGATTCTCTTTCTATACCTAATGTTTTTTCAATTTTTTTTAGTCCGCCTGTGTAACCTAACCGTTTCAACATAAACCTTAAATCAGCATGGAAATGGTTAAATTCTGCATCAGGAAACTTAGCTTTGATAAATGGTAAGTCAAACAATGCACCGTTGAATGTTACAATGTATGAATATTTTTTGATTTCATCTTTAAATTCATCTAAGTTTTGGCCGTTAATAAACACTTTTGACTCTTTTCCATTAAACATTCCAATTGTTGTTATGTCATTGTAATGTTTGCTTAAGCCTGTTGTTTCAATGTCTAAGAAACAAACATTATCTTTGAAATCATCGTAAGCTCTCCAATGATATTTTGACATTAATTTTCCTGAGAAAAATTCGTGGTCTTTTTTTTCATATCTTTCCTTAGATAACAAAATATATTTATTGATAAGCTCATTATTTTTAACATCGCAACCATTGCAAAGAAAATCATCCCATGACCTGATATTGTTTTTCCATAACTTTTTTTCTGTTGTCTCGCTCACGTACGGGATGTGCAAGAACGTGTTTGTCAGCATGATTAAAATTTAAAATAATAATGATTTAAGAATATATGTTAGCTTTATCAAGTAGTATATTAACATAATGTTTAACATTGAAGATTACACTGGACAAAAAAGTCCACTGGACATTCTGACGTAACGCTTATAAGTTTTAAAATAATCAGTGAAATAATGGTTTACAAATTTTCGCCGTCAAAACTTAATCTTGTTAAAGATTGTCCGAGATGTTTCTGGCTTGAATTTAATAAAAAATTTAGGAGACCGAGAGGGATATTTCCGTCATTGCCAAGCGGTATGGATAAAATATTAAAAAATCATTTTGATGAATATACAAAAAAAAAAGAAATGCCGCCAGAGTTAAAAGAACTAAAAGGATACGAACTTTTTCCTGATTTAGAATTATTAGAAACCTGGCGTTCAATGTACAAAGGGATAATACATAAAACTGATAAATTCATAATAAAGGGATGTGTTGACGCATTGTTAAAAAAAGGTGATAAACTAGTTGTTCTTGACTATAAAACAAGAGGATATCCTTTGAAAGAAGACACGCACGAACATTATATTGAACAACAAGCATTGTACAATTATTTGTTAAGAAAAAATGATTATGAGACAGAAGATTATTCGTATTTATTGTTCTACCATCCTGACAAAGTTGTTGATAATGTTTTCTTGTTCCATGCTGATCTGGTTAAAATTGATACAAATATTAAGATAGCTGAAGATATAATTGATAAAGCAATCAAAATAATAGAAGGACCTATACCTAAATTAAATCAGAAATGTGAATACTGTAAATACCTTAATACTAAACCAGATTTAACTGAAAGTAAAGAAAAAATAAAGAAATCTACGTTGCTCGATTACTAAATTACTACTTAATAATAGTAAAACTTATAAATAGAAATATATTTTTCTCTGGCATGTCACTTGAGTTTATTGCATTAGAAAAACCAGTACAGAATTGGATTGATGTTATAGTTGGAAAGTTATTTGACACACCTGTTTTTTTATTGAGCAAAGACTATGTTAACATACGAGACCAAGAAACAAGACAAGTACTATTAGAAGAACTAATGGCAGCTCAAGCTGTTTGTTATGTTTCCTCGAGCGATGAAACATGAACAGGTATACATTATCACAGAGGTAATTTATTAAGACAAAAATCTAACTGGAGCAAAGGTAGTCCAAAGAAAAAACACCAAAGAGTTCCAGCATCTTATTCAGATGCTCAGCTTGTAGGGATTTTGAACACATCATATGACACAGATTTATTCACAAAAGATTACTCTACTAAGAAAGTCAATGACAAGATTGCAGAACTTCTTCCAGGACAAGGAAAATAATTTTATTTCTCAGGCATGATAATCCATGCGATTATATAAGCCAATATTCCTGCTCCAGTAAACATGAATAATACCCAGATTAGTCTAATTAGTGTAGGATCAACATCAAAATAATCGCCTAAACCACCGCAAACACCAGCAATGACTCTGTTTTTTTTACTTCTGTATAATCTCTTAACATTTTTTTTCATATTTTCACCCATCTTCTTTGCAAATACATAGTAAAGTATTACACCAAATATGTTCAAAAATATAATTATTATGATCCATAACAATTTTTCAATATCTTTTAGATTAGATTGTAGACAGTTAATAATAGTATAAACAAAAATTAATAGAAATGCCAATGCAATAACTCCTGTACTGAATGCAATGTAAACCATAACAAATGAAAAAATAGTTATGTTATATAAATCCTATGTTCAACAGTCATAAGTTTTAAAAACAAAGGTAAATTATCTCATTAAATGGACTCAGAACATAGGTTAGTAAAAGAACGTAAGGATAAGCTCAAAGAATTAGAAAGTTGGGGTGTTGAAATATACCCGTATAACTACGATCAAAAGAATTCTGCTCAAGAAATTCTTAAAAAACATAAGAAGTTAAAACCTGAGAAATACACAAAACATAATGTTTCAATAGCGGGGAGGGTAGTTTCGTTAAGAAACATGGGTAAAGTTGCGTTTTTTCATTTACAAGACGGTTCAGGTAAAATTCAAGTTCATATTAGAAAAGACGAAGTTAAAGATCAGTATAAAATCTTTAAAAAAGTAGATGTTGGAGATTGTGTTGGTGTCAAAGGCATTGTTTTCACAACTAAAACTGGTGAGATAAGTGTTTTTGTAAAAAAGTTTACTTTTCTGGCTAAGTCAATAAGACCATTTCCTGAAAAATATCACGGGTTGAAAGATATTGAATCAAGGTATAGAAAAAGATACGTTGACTTTGTTGTTAACCCTGAAGCAAAAGATGTGTTTGTTAAAAGATCAAACATTATGAAATATATTCGAGAGTTCCTTGATAATAAAGGATTCATGGAAGTACAAACTCCTATATTACAGCCATTATATGGTGGTGGTTTAGCAAGACCGTTTGTTACAAAGATTAATGCATGGGACATGAAAATGTACTTGCGTATTGCATATGAAATTTATTTGAAAAAATTAATTGTTGGTGGATTTGAAAAAATCTATGACCTTAGCTCATGTTTTAGAAATGAAGGTAGTGATAAAACGCATAACCCAGAGTTTACTATGATGGAAATACAATGGGCGTACGCTGATTACAATGATAACATGAAGTTAACAGAAGAGTTATGGGAATATGTTGCTAAAAAATTGTTAGGAACTACAAAATTAAAATTTGGCAAAAAAACTATTGATGTTAAAGCACCATGGCCGAAATTAAGGATGGTTGATGCTTTGAAAAAATATGCAAAGATCGATGCTGAAAAATTGAATGATAAAGAAGTTAAAAAATTACTAAAAAAACACGACATTGAGATTCAAGGTAAGTATTCAAAAGGATTAGCTATCTCATTATTGTTTGAAGAATTGTGCGAAGAAAAGTTAATCCAGCCAGTGCATATTATTGACCATCCTGTTGAGATATGTCCTTTAGCAAAACCGTGTAGGTATGATAACAGATATGCTGAGCGAGCTGAATCTTTTGTAAATACATGGGAAGTTGGAAACTTATACACTGAAATAAACGATCCTGTTTTACAGTTGAAAAATTTCCAGGAACAAGCTGAGCAAATGAAAGCTGGTGACGATGAAGCCCATCCCTTGGACATGGACTTTGTTGAATCATTAGAATATGGTCTTCCGCCTAACAGCGGTAACGGTGTTGGCGTTGATAGAATGATAATGCTAATGACTGGCCAGGAATCTATCCGGGACATTATTTTGTTCCCTATTATGAAACCATTGGACATTCCAGAAGCTGTTAAATCAAAAGAATCTAAAATTGCTGTTGCCGTTATTAACAAAGGGTTGAAACTTAAACTATGGGAAGAAATGAACACTGTTGCGCATCTTAATGCTGCGTTTGCTGCAAGGATAGGTAAGAGTCTATTTTTGCAAGATGAAATAACCACAAAAGATGATAAAAACATTAAACTTAACATCCAGCACGCAATCATGATTAAAACTGCAAAGTCTAAAGAAGAGGTTTTTAATTTAATAAAAACTGCGAAAAATAAAGGATTACAAGTTAGTGAATTTACCAGAGAGATGATTGAAACAACAGATGATACAAAAGTTGTTGATTGGACAAAATCTAAAAAACAAAAAGATATAGAATATTTAGGTGTTTTAGTGTTTGGTAAAAAATCAGTTGTTGATAAAATAACTGAGAAGTTTGAATTGTATGATTCAAGTGCAAAAGCTGTTAGTACTCCTAAAAAGAAAATTTCTAAGGATTTATCAGGATTACCTTCTAGAAAAGAAGCAATGGCATTATTGAAAAAACATGTTAAGGACAAGTACCAGGTAGAACACGCTAAGACAGTTGCTTATGTCATGGAAAAATACGCTGAAAAGTTAAAAGAGAATAAACAGTTATGGTATGTTACTGGACTGTTGCATGATCTTGATTATCAAGAACATCCAAATGAACATCCGTTTAAAGAAATTGAATGGTTTAAGAAAAAGAAATATCCTGATGAGTTGGTGCATGCAGTTGAAGCACATTGCTACTTAGAAACAGGTGTTAAACCACAGACTAAACTAGCTTTTGGATTGTTAGCTGTTGATGAGTTAACAGGTATAATGTACGCATATTCATTAATGAGACCAGACGGATTCAAAGGAATGAAAGTTAAATCATTCAAGAAAAAGTTCAAAGACATGAAATTTGCAGCAAAAGTTAGCAGAGAAGAGATAAACTATGGGATAGAAAAGTTCGGTATTGAGTTTAATGAACATGTTGAGTTTGTGATTAAGGTTTTAGAAGAGATGAACAAATAAGGTATTCCATTTCTTTTTAAATTAATTATTTTTTCTTACTCTAAATGACACCTTTTGAAATAGTGGAATTATTATCAGGAAAATCAACAGTAGATCGTAGGCCAATAATAAAAGATATCCTGGTCCAGTTAGGAGCAAATCAAAATCATCAAAATTTCTTTAAAAATCAGAATATTATTGTCCCTACTACTAAAATTCCCTATATTTTAATAGATGCACATTATGACGCTTTGGATAACGGAGGAAATAACGCTGTTGATAATGCATCAGGCGTAGCAGTACTTTGTGAACTTGTTAGAAGATTTCAGAGTACACAACTGAAAAATATAGGTGTTGAATTTTGTTTTTTTGATGCTGAAGAACCAAGTTTATTAGGTTCGAGAGAGTACATGCGTCATTTGAAAAGAGAAGACATAATAGGTGTTTATAACCTTGATCTTGTTGGATTTGGGGCAAATTACATGTTATGGCCTGTGTTTCTTGAATCTGAACATTGTTTAGAACTTGCTATTGAAAACAGTGCAGAAGATTACGGTTTAAGAACACTGAGACTTCCCTATCTGCAAAGTAGAGGGTCTGATCATGTATCGTTTAATGGAATAACTTCTTTAACTTTAATAGCATTAGACAATGAGGATTTTGCTCTTATGAAAGAATATAGAAGAGCTAAATTCTCACGAGATTGGTCAACAAGATGTAACGCAGACAGTATATTATCTATAACTAAACTATGGAATGTTGCTGACACTGTCAGAGATACCATCGAGTTAATAGATCCACAAACATTATCTTTAACAGCAAATATTGTTTATGATGCTGTTTTAACAATAGATAAACAATATTAAGACATAATTGAAAACACAATTGGAGCAACTGTTGTAAAAACCCAATAATTAAGTAAAATATGTGTTATAAAAAACACAACTGTTGACAAAATTCTACTTCCGAACAATGCATACAAGGGAAGAATGATTAGATCGTAAATAACAGTTACAATAACGCCTATTTGCCATAATTCAAGATGTGATAAAAAAGGAATTATTAATGCCATTAATGGTAGAGCTAACACAGAAATAAAATACTGTGGTTTGAAATATCCGCTAATAACAAAACCTAATGTTATTGACATGAAACCTGTGAACATGCCTACATGGGGACCATAAGCCAAAGTTGTCAAAACAGTTGCTAATGTGCATAGTTCAAATGCAACATAATGGGAATATTTGAAAAATCTGATATAAATCATGGACACTGCTCCGAACATTATCAAAATAATTGTGAAAAAAATACTTTTGAATTTAGTTAATATAAGAAGACCAATTAAGAGAGAGACAGATGTAAAAAGAAATTTTCTTTTATCTTTAGTTATTTGACTAAGTAATTTACTAACACTTCTTAGATATTTGTATATGAAGTTGTTCTTCTTAACCTTCATATTAACTTATTATCGGAACTTATTTATATTCTTTCTTGAAGTTATTCTGTATATGTACATACCAAAAAAATATGGTCAGTATAAAGAGGAAAAATGTCCTTTTTGTGATAATAGAGCCATTGCTAAAAATAAACAAGGATTAAATGTTTGTAATGATCACAAAAACAAGTTATTAGAGGATATTAAATGCGTTTGTGGATCATACCTTGATATTAGGATTGGTAAATATGGTCCTTATTTTTACTGTGTCAACTGTGGTAACATGAACTTAAAAAAAGGTTTAGAAATGAAATCATTTAAAATTAACAAACAACAAAAAGTACCAGTGCATAAGCAAGAAAAAAAAGATGATTTTATTGTTGACACTGGTAAATATGATAATTTTGATTATGGAATACAATGATATCAACACAAGAAATGCGTGAACTCGAGGATTTATCTGAACAGAAAGGAATTTCTAAGTTACAGTTAATGGAAAGTGCTGGCTCTGGTTTGTATAATGAGATTAAGAAGAAATATGATCTCAATAATAAAAAAATTCTAATTGTTTGTGGTTCAGGTAACAATGGTGGTGACGGTTTTGTCTTAGCAAGATACTTGAAACAAAACAATTATGATGTTAATGTTTTGTTTTTAGGAAAAGAAGAAAAACTTAAGAAAGAGTCTGGTTATAATTATTACTTACTTAAAGATCAGTTTTCAGATATTTTTGCAGAAGATTATTCTATTATTAATGAATCAGACATTATTGTAGATGCAATGTTAGGAACAGGTGTTCAAGGCAAGATACGAGAACCGTTTTCAGAAGTCATAGATTTAATAAATCAATCTAATAAAACAATCTTAGCAGTTGACATACCTACAGGATTAAACCCAGATACAAGTGAAATATTAGACAAAGTTGTGAACGCAGATATTATTTATGCGTTTCATGATATTAAAACAGGTTTAGAAAATTTGAAAGAGAAAGTTATTGTGGTTGATATTGGGCTTTAAAACACTCTATAATTCTCCTCTGTATACTGTCTAGAAGCATCCATTTCATCTTGTAATCTTTTATTACTAATTTCGTTGCTAGCAGCATCCAGAAGTGAATGTTGTCGTTGTTGATTTGGATTTTTCAGTCTACTTGCTAAATAAACAGATCCAGCAATACCTAATAATATAGCCAAAATTGCAACAGGAAAAATATAATCTGAGACAGAAGAAGGAACTTCAGTAGGTCCATCAAACAAATGACTAGCTAGTGGATAATTTTGCTGCATTTTAATCATTTTCAAAGTCGTAGTATCCCTAGCAAGCAGATGCAATGGCTGAGCAACTTCACTAATTTGGTCTATAGATACATCAGGTAATCTTTCTGCTGTAGAGTATAACATATTGTTTAGATACGTTCCTAATGACATTTTGTTATGGTATTTATAAAAAACTTAAATAGATTGTGATTTCTCAGAATTTTCTATTATATTTCATGTATTTATCTTTAATTCTATTTTTCATATCATCATCAAAGTCTAGTTTGTTTAATTCACCATTAACATCAACTTTAGGATACTTAATCAATTCGCTAATAAACTTCCTACCAGCTTTTTCAGCACCTTTTTGTATTTCAATAGCAGGTTTTTTACCAAACAGTTTAATAGCGGGTAACTTAGTTATGGCATTTGCACCAGCTTTTAACAGTAAAGGAATTTCAATGGTTTTATCAGGCCAGCTGCCTGCTACTATTTGTATCTTTGGAAATTCTATGCGTGTTTTAGCAATCCATTCAATGTAATATTCAGTTGATGGGCCTGTTGGAAATAAATCAGCACCTTCATGTGGCACTAACCTATAATAATTTATTCTGTCAATGTTCCATTTATTAACTAAATTAACTAATCCAGAAAAATCATCAATTGTTTCTCCTAATCCAATAATAATGGTGATTGCTTTTTTTAGGTTATATTTGTCAGCTAGGTTAAACATTTGTTCAATTTCATCTAATGGTTTATCAGGAACAATGTCATTTCTTAGTTTATCATTAACACATTCAACAGTACCAGTTACACCTTCAATATAAGGCAATAATTCTTGAATTTGTTTTTCTTTTAAAACTCCAAGGTTGAGCCATTGTTTTTTTCCAGTAATTTTAAACACACCTTCTAAAGCAGGTTTAAGCTCTTTAGTAGACCATGATGCAATGCCTGCACTAATGAACCCAATTTCCCAGTTGCATATCTTACATATCAATGCTTCAGCATATATTGATTCTAATCTACGCCTTGCTTTTCTAGGTTTTTTAATCTGGTCCTTGATAGTATACATGTAACAGAATTTACAAGTAGGTTTTGCACAAAACCAACTAATAAAAATTGCACGTTCAAACCATGTTACTGGTTGAAAATTCTCACTATAAACCTGAGATGCTTTATCGATTAAATCTGTCATTATTTTGATGAGAAAGAACATATGATTTTTAATGTTTGTCTAAAAATATTAATAAAAAATAAATTAAGAACTAATTACTTCCATAGTACCGTATTTACCAACACTTAACTGTTTCTCGCCTTGCCATTCCTTGACATAGCCGTTACTAATTTTAACTTTATCGCCTTCTTTAACCTGATCAATTTGGTCGTCCCATAACGTTAACTTAATTTCACCAGAATCGTCTTTAACAGTAGCATTACATACTCTTCCTTGCCTGCCAAACTTTTCAAATTCTCTTACTTCGCCCATTTCATTAACTTCTGCTTCAATTTCTATTTTTCCTTGATTTGCTTCTAATTCAGATATTTTCATTTAATTTTAACCTCCTAACCCAAAACTAACTGTGCCGTTTGCCCAGAGTATTAATAAAATACCTAGCGCTAACATGATCAAACCCATGAACAGTCTCATCCATTTCTTTTTTCTATCTTTCCAGTCTTTAATATGTGTGTGACTTAATCCAAAATATACTAAAAATACAATAATTATCAAAGGTAGCACAAAGATGAAGTTATAAACAAACAATAACCAAAAAACTTCCCATGAAAAACCTAACTTTGCCAAAACAGTTGTTATTGCAAGGTATGGTCCGCCTGTGCAAGGTAGTTCAACTGCAGCTACAAAAAATCCTAAAAATATGCTTCCTGATACAGTAATGTTTTTTATTCTATGCATAATTTTTTTAGCATGCTTTTTTGGAATAGTTAAAGAAATTCCTTTTCCATACCAAAAAAAATCTTTTATTTCTATTAAGGACATTAAAATAACAATAATACCAACAACCCAGCTAATAATATTGCCAATGTTAAGTTTTTGTATAAATAATAACAATCCAAAACCTGCTGCTAAATATGTTAGAAAAACAACAGAAATATAGATCATTCCAACTTGTAACATCTTTTTTTTATCTTCGTGTAACTCGAGTAGTGCAGCTACTAAAATTACTAAAACACCGATTGCACAAGGATTAATAGAATCTACCACTGCAGTTGATAATACAACTGGCCATGTTGGTAAAAGAATGTCAACCATTGAACACACATCCTGTTCTCTGGCTTAAATTGTAAAACGTGTGCTCACCATGTACTAATGAACCGTCTGCAAATTCCCAAGTAGGATATCCTGTTATGTTTTTTGCAATGCACAGTTCAGGTTGTGCATTATCTCCCCTTGGATTGCATTCTACAAAGGTTATGTGTTTAACAGCACTGCCAAACATTGCCTTGTTACGTTCACAATGACTACATCCAAGAGCACCGTACATAATAGCACCATTTTCAGTTATACATTTTGCAAATTCTTCAATCTGTGGATTCTCTGGTTTACAACCAGATATAAATATAACTATAACTAAGAAAAACAGTCCTAAATTAATCTTTTTAACAGAACGGACATCCGTCATCATCGTCTTCGTCACCATCTCCGTATTTGTAAAATTTCATTATCCATACCTCCTTATTTTACGATGAAATTAAGTTCACTTTAAAAAACTATTTAAAGGTTTCGTCAATAACTATTTGTTATGGTAAAATATCCTGTTATTGTAATAGGCGGTGGAACAGCTGGCTTAAGAACTGCTATAATGTGTTCTAAGAAAGTTAAAACTTTATTAATTGAACCTAGTGTACTGGGAGGTACATGCTTGAACACTGGATGCATACCAACTAAAGCAATGTTATACGCAGCTCATTTGTATCATTCAACAAAAACTATGAATTTTTTTGGTATTAATGCAAAATCAAAACTTAATTTTAAAAAATTAATGCAACGTGTTAATTCAATTTCTAAAGAAGGCCGTGACCATATTTATGCTGGACTTAAAAAGAATAAAAACCTTACTTTGGTAAAAGCAAAAGCTAAGTTCATTGGTAATAAAAAGATCAAAGCAGGCAATGAAACATACACAGCAGATAATATTGTTATTGCAACAGGTGCATATAACTTTGTACCACCAATTAAAGGTTTGAAAGAAACAGGTTATTTGGATAATGAATCAGTTCTTGAACTAACTAAACTACCTAAATCAGTTGCAATGATAGGTGGTGGGTACATTTCAATGGAATATGCTTCATTCTTTAATGATCTTGGTGTTAAAGTAACTGTGTTGGAAATGTTACCACAAGTGTTAGGCATGCTTGACGAAGATATTAGAGAAGTGCTGCTTCATTCTCAGGATAAAAAAGGTATTAAAATAATAACAAACGCTAACATTTTAGAGATTAAAAAAGGTGTTAATGTTTCTTACAATGATGTTCGTGATAAAAATTCTAAAGCAAAGAAGTTGAAAGTTGGTGCTGTGTTCTTAGCAACTGGTAGATTACCTAACACAAAAGGTCTTGATTTAGATAAATCAGGAATTAAGTCTGGTAAACGAGGAGATATTGTTGTTAATGATTACCTTGAAACATCATGCAAAAATGTTTATGCGATAGGCGACTGTAACGGCCATCCAATGTTTGCACATTCTGCCAAAAGACAAACAAACATAGTAAAAAATAATATTTTTGAAACTAAAAAACAAAAAATGAATTTTGCTTTAGTTCCATGGGCAACATTTTCTGAACCTGTTGTTGCTGGAGTTGGTTTAAACGAAAAACTGGCACAAGAGAAAAAGATTAATTATGGTTTAATGAAAGCACCGTTCATGAAAAACGGTCGCGCTAAAATTATTAACAAGCAAGAAGGTTTTATCAAAGTATTATATGACAAAAAAACTAAAAAAATAATTGGTTCATCCATTGTTGGTGCAAACGCTGATGACATCATCCATGAAGTTGTTGCATTAATATACGCAGGCGCTAAAATCGATGTTTTGAAACAAATGATACACGTTCACCCGACATTAAGCGAAGTGTTGGTTAATTTGAGATAAAAAATGGTTTCTTGCATTATTCCTTTTTACAATGAAGGTAATAGAATTCTTAATGTTCTGAAAGAAATAACTAAATGTAAAAACATTAAACAAATTATTTGTGTTGATGACGGTTCATCTGACAAATCTTATGAAAAAGTTAAAGTAAAATATCCGAAAGTTAAGTTAGTTAGATTGAATAAGAACACGGGAAAAAGTAATGCTGTACGACAAGGGTTGAAACATATAAAAACAGAGTATGTTTTTTTACTTGATGCAGACTTATTTGATGTAAATTCAAAAGAAGTTGACACGATTATTTCCAAGTTTATTAAACATAAACCCGGCTTGTTAATTTTTAGAACAGAAAAAGACACTTTCTACGCAAAAATAATGAGAGGAGTTATTGTATTATCAGGTGTGAGAATACTATCTAAAAAAGATTTGTTAGGTGCATTTAAACTAAATCCTAGAAACTTTCAACTGGAAGTTTGCATCAATAAATATATGATAAATAATAACAAGCAAGTAGCGTGGATTAAATCTTCAATAGGCAACATCCCTCAATTCAACAAATATGATTTCTTCTATGGCTGGAAAAGAGAATGTAAAATGGGAGTTGAAATTGCTACTTTTTACGGTCCTCAAACATTTCTTAGCCAAATGTTGTTCTTTTGTAGAAAAGAGTTAAAGTAACATTTCCATCAAATACTCGTCATAATATTTGCCATTAATTTTTAATTCTTTCTTGAGTAATGCTGTTTTTTTAAACCCAACCTTCTCATACAATTTCAGGGCAGGTTTATTGGTTGTAACCACAGTTATTTTCATTTTTGTTACACCACCGCGCTCTTTGATTTTCTTGAAAATTGCTTCTAATAACTTCTTACCAACACCTTGGTTCTGATATTCTTCTTTAACATACATCCCAACAACGTTTGCAATATGTCTTTGTGACAATCTATCTACTACAAAATACGCTACCATTCCAACCAACTTATTATTATCAAGGGCAAAAACAGTGTCAGAGTTCTTTGTCCATGTTCTGTTATTCCAATCTTTTTCTTTGAACTTGAGTTCTTCCTTTAATGATGTACCAAATGCTTTTGGATATTTCTTTAATGCTTCTAACCTTAATTCTTTATGTTCTTTCCATCTTGTTTTTGGAATGCTTTTTATTTGTACCATAGTAGTTAAGTTAGTGTTACAGAATTTATAAAATTTGTTAAAAAAACTGTTTATCGTCAATTTTCTCGTCTATTAAAATATCAGGAAACATTTTTATATAAGATATGCTTTCCCATGCAACTATGAAAGCCAGTAACCAACCTGGAGATTGTATTCATTGTCGGTAGTTCTAAATCTATTTTAAATAATCAGAAATCTAATCTTAGAGGCATTGCCAGTAACCAATCTGGGGAATGCATTCATTGTTTGTTCTAATAAAGCTCAGTATGGCTGTAGTAGTTTAGTGGGAGAATACAGGACTGTGGAATCCAAATATGGAAATCCTGTGGCGCGGGTTCGATTCCCGCCTATGGCCCTTTTTAATACTATAAATGGAGGTCTGAACATGGAAAGAGTCATAGAGACTGGTTGTATTCACTGTTGTACCAAAGAATAGTGGATTAAGGAAATACAAGGAATTTATTGAAACTTTGGAACCTAAAGAAACTCTTGAAGTACGTGGTGAAGATGTTCCATTTTGGGTTGAAGAATTAACCAAACAAGGTAAAAAAGCCATTGGTATAACTGGCCAAGACCTTTACAAAGAATATTGTTTAAAGAATTACAAAACAACTACAAAAATTCTTAAGATTATTGATTGGAATGATCCCAAAGCTTTGTTTAATAAACCTGTTTTATGTTTACTTGGACCAGATAACAAAGACCTTGACAATATTCCCAAACAACAATCGATCTGTATTAGTAATAAATACAAACTTCTGTCAAAAAAATACCTTAACTTACTTGAAACTAGAGGATTTAATTTCAAAAAATTCTATGTAAAAGGTAGTACAGAAGCAAGTTATTCAGCAGGCATTGCTGGGTTAGTGATTGATATTGTATATACTGGCAAGTCTATGAAAAAGCTTGGCTTGAAAGTTTATGACAAAATTTTCTATTCAGATTTTGTTATTATAGGTGATAGAAAATGAAAGTAAGAATCTTAGATTATAACAAGGACAAAGAAGAAATCAATAAAGTTAAACAAAGGTCAAGTTCAGATCTTACAGAAATAGAGGATAAAGTAAAACAAGTAATCAATAATGTAAAGATTAATGGCAACAAAGCATTAGTTGAATATGCAAATAAGTTCGACAATGTAAAATTAAAAGAAAGTGATCTGATTGTCAGTAAAAATGAAATTAATGAAGCTTACAAGATAGTAGATGAAAACCAAATTACAGCAATAAAAAAAGCATTGTCTAATATTAAAAAGTTTGCAGAAACCCAAAAACCAAAACCTTTCTTAACTGAAATATCTAAGGGAGTTAACTGCGGTGTTTTTATTAGGCCAATTGAAAGAGTAGGATGTTACATACCTGGAGGTAATTATCCTTTACCTTCTACAACATTAATGACAATTGTTCCTGCTAAGGTTACAGGAGTTAAAGAAATTATTGTAGCAACACCACCTCAAAAAAATGGTAAAGCAAACCCAGCAATTATTGTTGCAGCAGATCTGGCAGGTGCTGATAAAATTATTGTATCTGGTGGTGCTCAAGCAATAGCTGCTTTAGCGTATGGCACAAAAACTATTCCTAAAGTTAACAAGATAGTCGGTCCAGGTAATATCTATGTCACAGCAGCTAAGAAATGGTTGTATGGTGAAGTTGGTATTGACATTCCTGCTGGCCCGAGTGAAGTAGTAATCATTGCTTCAAAAGATTCTAATCCAAGGTTCGTAGCAGCTGACATGCTAGCACAAGCTGAACATGATGAAGTTGCGTGTGGTTTATTGTTTACAGAGTCAAGACAATTAGCAGAATCCGTAAAAAAAGAAATTATTAAACAAACAGCTAAGTTTGAATCAAAAGAAATCATTAAAAAATCTTTTGAAAATTATAGTTGTATTGTTGTAGTAGATTCTGTTGACCAAGCTATTGAGTTTAGTAATGATTTTGCACCTGAACACTTAGAAATCATTGGTTATGATGACTCCATCTTGGACAGGATATCTAATGCAGGTTCAATATTTTTTGGAGAATATAGTGTGGAAGCTGCAGGTGATTATTGTTCTGGCACTAACCATGTGTTATCAACAGGACAGTATGCTAAGGTAAAGTCAGGGTTAAGTGTTTATGATTTTTTGAAAATGCCAACTATCCAAAAATTAACAAAGCAAGGGCTTGATTCATTAAAAAATACTATTGTTACAATAGCAGAGCTTGAAAGTTTACCTGCTCACGCTAATTCAGTTAAAATAAGGTTTGAGGATGATGAAAAATGATACGAAAAGAAGTAATAAAAATGGCACCGTACAGTCCACCTACTTGTAGTAGAAGTGAATATATGAGATTAGATTTTAATGAGAACACAGTAGGTTGTTCACCAAAAGTAATTGAAGCATTAAAAACAGTAACAGCAAGTGAACTATCGATGTATCCAGAATATAACGAGTTAAGAAAACTTATTGCTGATTTTGTTAAAGTTGACATGTCAAAAATTATTCCAACAAATGCAGGAGATGAAGGGATTATGTTAATAATGAATACTTTTGTTAGTAAAGGTGATACAGTTTTGCTTCCAACACCGACTTTTGCTATGTTTAAGTTTTATGCAGAGTTAAATGGTGCAAATATTAAAAATGTGCAATACAAACCAGATTTATCTTTTCCAACAGATGAAGTTTTAAATGCAATTAATGAAAATGTTAAACTAATTGTACTAGTGAATCCAAACAATCCTACTGGCACATCAATACTAAGAAAAGACATAATTAAAATACTTGACAAAGCAAAAAATTCTATTGTTTTATTAGATGAAGCATATTCTGAGTTTACAAAGGAAACATGTGTTGATTTAATTGATAAGTATCCGAATCTAGTAATACTTAGATCTTTCTCAAAAGCGTTTGGACTTGGAGGATTGAGGTTAGGATATTTAATCTCAAATAAAGAGAATATTGAATTGTTTCAAAAAGTAAACTCTCCTTACAGTATAACTTGTCTTGCAAATAAAATTGTTAAAGCAGCACTGGAAGATTACGAATACGTTGAAAACTATGTTGGTGAAATTATAACTAATAAAAAATATCTATACAATGAACTAAATAAACTTGGAATTAAATTTTATCAAGGTAGTGCAAACTTTTTCTTAGTTGATTTTGGTTTAAGGTATAAAACAGTGTATGCAGGATTAAAAAAACTAGGAATACTAGTAAGAGATAGAAATAGTTATGTTAAGAATTGTTTAAGAATAACTGTTGGGAAGAAAGAACAGTGTGAAAAATTAATTGAAGCATTGAAAATAATCTTGACTAAATTGAACAAATACGATACCTTACTATTCGATATGGACGGTGTTTTAGTAGATGTTTCAAAATCTTACAGAGTTGCGATTAAACAAACAGCAGAATATTTTCTAAAAGACAAAGAAATAACCTTTGAACAAATACAGAAATATAAGGAAAAAGGCGGTTTGAACAATGACTGGGACTGTACACAAGCTATTCTAAAAGAACGTGGTGTTGAGAAAACAAGAGACGAAATCAGAGAAAAGTTTGACGCTATTTACTTAGGCGGTGCTATTGATAATGAAACTCTGATTGTTAGTTTAGATTTTTTGGAAGAACTTTCTGAAAAATACAAGTTAGGTTTAGTAACAGGTAGACCAAAAAGAGATGCGGATTATACAATTAAGAAATTTGGTTTAGACAAATTCTTCAAAGTTATTTTTACAATGGACGATGAACCTGAAAAAGCTGATGGAATAAAGAGAGCAATGAAAGAATTGAATGCAAAAAACGTAGTGTACATAGGTGATACAGTTGATGATATTAATGCAGCAAATAAAGCAGATATTGATTCAATTGGAATAATACCGCCAGTTCCATCAGAAAAAATCAAGGAACTTTTTGAAAATAAAGGTGTTAAGGTTGTTTTGAACAATATTAACAAATTAAATGAGGTGCTAAAATGAGGACTGCTAAGATTAAACGTGATACAAAAGAAACACAAATTACTGTTTCAGTTAACCTAGACGGTTCTGGTAAAAGAAAAATCCAGACACCAGTTGGTTTTCTTAACCACATGCTAGACTTGTTTGCAAAACACTCTCTAATAAATTTAGAAGTGAATGCAAAAGGTGACATTGAGATAGATGAACATCACACTGTTGAAGATATTGGAATAGTACTTGGTCAAGCATTGTTAAAAGCAGTAGGTGACAAAAAAGGCATTCGAAGATACGGTACAATGATATTGCCAATGGATGAAGTCCTTGCTTTAGTCAGCTTAGACTTTGCAGGAAGATATGCTTTTGAGTTTGACGCAGAGTTTAATAGAGAAAAAGTTGGTGATTTATCAACTGAGTTAGTGTATGATTTTTTTGGTGCAATAGCTCAGAATGCAAAGCTAAACCTCCATGTTAAATTGTTAAACAAAAAAAGAAATGACCACCATAAAATTGAAGGTATTTTCAAAGCTTTTGCAAAAGCAATCAGACAAGCAGTCGAGATAGATAACAGGGTAAAAGATAAGATACCAAGTACAAAAGGTACACTATGATAGCGATAATAGATTACGGATCAGGTAATATAGGTAGTGTCAAGAATGCACTTGATTATCTTAGAATAAAAAACAAGGTTACAGATGATCCAGGAGAGATTATGAACGCAGATAAATTGATCTTGCCTGGCCAAGGAAGGTTTGGTGATGTCATGACTAAGCTTGGAGAAGAAAAGCTTGATAAAGTTATGATTGAAGAGATTAAGAAAGGAAAACTTTACCTTGGCATTTGTATAGGACTCCAAATATTGTTTGAGAACAGTGAAGAAGATCTGGGCGTTAAAGGGCTTGGATTGATCAAAGGAAAAATAAAAAGATTTCCAAACAATGTAAAAATACCTCAAATTGGATGGAACAATGTTGAACAAAAAAAAGAATCATTATTACTAAATGGGATAGATAATGGATATTTTTACTTTGTGCATTCATACTATGTTGTTCCTGAGGATAATAATGTTGTGTTGACAACGACAAACTATGGTACAAAATTCGTGAGTGGAATCCAAAAATATAATGTGTATGCAACACAGTTCCACCCTGAAAAATCAAGTGAGATTGGACTGAAGATGTTGAAGAACTTTGGTGAGTTATAATGTTGACAAAAAGAATCATACCTTGTTTGGACGTAAAAAATGGAAAAGTAGTCAAAGGCACTAATTTCAAGAATTTGAAAGAAATTGGTGATCCTGTAGAGTTAGCTATAAAATATTATAATGAAGGCGCTGACGAGTTATGTTTCCTTGACATTACAGCAAGCATTGAAAACAGAAAAACTATGTTGGAAATAGTAAGAAATGTAGCTAATAACATCTTTATTCCGTTCACTGTTGGTGGTGGAATAAAAACCATTGATGACATTAAATTGCTCCTAAAAAACGGAGCAGATAAAGTAGCGTTTTGCACAGAAGCTGTGAAAAACCCTGAAATCATAAAACAAGCCTCAAATAAATTTGGTTCACAGTGCATTGTTATATCCTTAGATGTTAAGAAAAACAATGATTATTGGGAATTGTACATCTATGGAGGAAAAGAATCAACAGGAATTAATGCTTTAGAATTTGCTAAACAGTGCGAAAAATTAGGTGCAGGTGAAATCCTGCTTAACTCATTAGACACAGATGGTATGAAACAAGGTTATGATTTAGAAATAACTAAATTAATTTCAGAATCTGTTAACATACCTGTTATTGCTAGCAGTGGTGCAGGTGATTTAGAACAAATATATCAAGCATTTACAAAAGGAAAAGCAGATGCAGCATTAGCTGCTAGTATTTTCCATTTTGATCAGTATTCAATAAATGATGTTAAAACTTATTTGAATAATAAAGGAGTTGATGTAAGATTTTAGTTCCGAGTATAGATTTAATGAATGGAAAAGTGGTGAAATTAGTTCAGGGCAATCCTCAAAACAAGAAATTTGAGGAAGATGCATTAGCTTTAGCTCTGAAGTTTTCAATTTATCCAGAAGTTAATTTAATTGATCTTGACGCAGCTTTTGGCAAAGGTAGCAATATTGAATTAATCAGAAAAATATGTAAAATCTGTAACTGTAATGTTGGTGGAGGTATTAGGACAGTTGATCAAGCGTATGAAATACTTAAATTAGGAGCAAACAAAATAATCATTGGAACAAAAGCTAATAAAGACTTCCTTAAGAAATTGTCAAAAGAAAAAATTATTGTTGCAGTTGACTCAAAACAAGGTAAAATTGTTGATAAAGCATGGACTAATAAAACAAACAAGACAGCGATTGAAAAGGTGATTGAATTACAAGACTATTGCTCAGGTTTTTTATACACATATGTTGACAAGGAAGGTACAATGGAAAGAATTGATATTGATACAGCATTAAGGTTAAGAGAAATTACAAATAATAAAATACAATATGCAGGTGGTGTATCAACAAAAGAACAAATTTTGGAACTAGCAAGGTATGATATTGACGCTGTTATTGGCATGGCATATTATGAAAATAAGATAAATTATAATGATATCTTTGTTTCGTTGTTAAATTTTGAAAAAAACATGAGTTTAATTCCAACCATTGTCAAAGACCAAAATAATCAAATATTAATGCTAGCATTTAGTAATAAAAAATCAGTACAACAAGCACTGAAGCAAAGAAAAGGAATCTATTATTCAAGAACTCGGAACAAGTTATGGAAAAAAGGCGAAACATCAAGTAACACACAAGAGTTGTTAAGAATACAGACAGACTGTGACAGTGATACGTTAATTTTTACTGTTAAACAGAAAAACGTAGCTTGTCATGAAGGAGATTATAGTTGTTTTTCAGACAAAGAATTCAGTTTCAATGATTTATTAGATATAATTAAATCAAGAAAAGGCAGTAATTCATACACAGATAAATTATTAAACAATGAACCAAAGTTAATAAAGAAAATCATTGAAGAAGCAAATGAAGTGATTAATTATACTGATAAAAACAACTTAAGATGGGAAATTGCAGACATGTTATATTTTATATCTGTGTTAATGGTTAAGAACAATATTGATTATAAAGACATAGAAAACGAGCTTAAAATAAGAAATTATATAAAATCAGAGGAGTTAAATGAACAATAGGTGAAATAAGATGATCAATTTATCAGAATTACGGGTAATTGAAGACACGTTCTTCAAAACAAAGTTAGGATATTATAAACCTAGCATGTACAAGTTACTGGATAAAAATTTCAATGAAGAAAACGATTATTCAGAAGCTACAGATATCAAGTTAAAGAATTTAGTAAAGACTAACAATGTCATGGCGTACAACACGATTCTTAAAGAAGATATTAAGAAAATACAAAAAGAATTGAAAACCACGCCGAAACAGTTTGACGAGAAATTATGGCGAGACATGCTTCCTAAAATTCGTGACGAAGTAAAAAAAACATTAGGTATGAACTTCAAAACAAGATCTATTTTTTTTGATGACAATTTTCCGCAGGGATTAATATCATTTGAAAAAAAAGGTGCTAGTTCAGTAACAATATTTGAAGGTAACAAAAACGCAGGCATATATTTCCTTAACAAAAGAGTTAGTTCGTTTTTCACGCCAATATTATTGATACATGAACAATTGCATTCATGTCTATCACAGAATAAAAGTAAAGACCAAATGTATATTGAATGGTTTGAAGAAGGTTTGTGCCAATGGTATTCATTAAAAATATACTATGACCTTACAAAAAACTTTGACGTGCTAAAATATTACAGAGAAAGATGTTACATTTTTAGTAAGGTTAAAGATGAACATAACTTTACCAGACGGTATTTCGAGTACATGAAGATCTTTGCCAGGTTGTACTTACACGGCGGCCAGAAATTAATAGGAAAAATGTTAATGGAATACCTGTCTAATAACAGAGAAAAAGTAAATTCATATTTAGTATCAGATGATTTACCAATTGAATACACTCCAAAAGGTAAACTTGAGAATTTCCTGATAAAATTCTCATTTAAAGTTGAACCTGAAAAAATACCACCTGTTGAATATTTGGTGTTAAGGGAAGGTGTTAAACCAAAAACTGTTGAAGAAATATCAAAGAAAATCAAAGTACCAGAAGATTTCCTTAAAAAAGTCGTGTTTGCATTGCATTTTAAAGGAATGATAATAATGAAAGAAAATAAAATTGAAATTAATTGGAGAAAAAAAGATTTGTTTGAAAAATCATTGATAAAGCCATTTTGGCCATTGAAAGGGTGAAGATTATGGTAAGTAAACGCGCAAGACTGGAATCAGGAGAACATGTTTTTTATAATATTCTTAGAACTCAGTATAAAACAATCCAGAAAGCTCTTGATATTGGAGATAACAAGATAAGGATTGTTATGGAGTGTAAAAAAGATCTTAGGGAGGTAGGACCTGAGGAGTTAGAGACTAAAGTAAATGAAGTAATAAAAAAGAATCTGCCAGTTACAAAAACAAACATGAGCAGGGAAAAAGCTCAAAAGCTTGTTGACTTATCAATGGTGCCTGAGTCTGTTAAAAAGATTAGGGTAGTTGAAATAAAAGATTTTGATATACAAGCATGTGGCAACCCTCATGTTGATAATACAAAAGAGATTGGCATATTTAAGATAAAAAAGATAGAAAAAAAAGGTAAAGATACATACAGCATAGTATCAACAGTTTTAGATAAAGAAGAACCACCTAAAAAAATGAAAAAATCTAAAATAGATTTAGCTAAAGGCACAAGAGATTTCGGGCCTAATGAAAAAATCCTTAGAGATTATGTTCTTAATACAATCAAGAAGGTTTGTGAAACTTATGGGTTTAGTCCAATTGAAACACCCATTCTTGAAAGATATGAAACATTAGCAGCTAAATTTGCAGCAGGTGAAGAGTCTGATGCTTTAAAGGAGATTTTTGTTTCAACAGATAATGGTGGTAGAAAATTAGGATTAAGATTTGACATGACAGTACCTTTTTCAAGGTATATTGCAATGAACCCATCTATTAAAATGCCATTTAAAAAATATTTAGAAGGTGAAGTGTTTAGAGATGGGCCCATTAAAAAAGGCAGGTACCGAAGCTTTAGACAGTTTGACCCAGATATAGTTGGAGTTAAAGGTATGATTGCAGATGCAGAAATATTAGCAGTTACTGATGCTGTTTTTAGTGAGTTAGGATTCAAGTTTTACATTGAAGTAAATAACAGAAAAGTAATCGAGGGAGTTTTAGAAGATTCTGGAATTAAAAAAAAAGATTGGGAATCTGTTACAGTTTCAATTGATAAGTTGAAAAAAATAGGCAAAAAAGGAGTTACAAAGGAATTATCTGAACAAGGGTATAGTAAAGATAAAATAAAGTTCATCTTAGATACCCTGTCAAAGGATAAAACAAATAGAAAAACTCTTGATAAATTAAAATCTATAATTAAAAGTAAGATTGGTAAGCAAGGGATACAGGAAATGGGAGAGCTACTTGATTTTCTCGAAATGTATAAGATAAAAAGCATTGTGTTTGACCCAAGCTTAGCTAGGGGTCTTGCATATTACACTGGTCCAATATACGAAGTGCTTTTAAAAGAATCTTCATTGACAAGTTCTGCAGCAGGTGGTGGCAGATATGATGAATTAATTGGAAATTATTTAGGAACAAAAGAAATAATCCCAGCAACAGGAATTAGTTTTGGCATAGAAGTAATCATAGAAGCATTGAAAGAAAAAAACAAAGCCAATAAGAAATCAGTTACTAAATTGTACATCATTCCAATTAAAACATTAAAACAATCTTTGAAATTAGCACAGCAGTTAAGAGAAAAAAGTATCAACACAGATATTGATTTACTAGAGCGAGGAATAAGCAAAAATCTTCAATATGCAAATTCTTATGGACTTCCTTATGTTGTGTTTGTGGGTGAAAAAGAACTCAAACAAGGCAAAGTAAAACTAAGGGATATGAAGAGTGGGAAAGAACAGTTATTAACTGTTAAACAGGTTATTAAATTTTTAAGTTAATTTTTTATACTTTATTTCTTCTCTAACGTAAAATGCAAATGCAAAGGAATCTACAGAAACTAATTTTGTTTCTGATGACACTTGGTAATAGTTTGTATAGTATGTTTGTGCCTATTTATTATCTAAACCATGGTATTTCGTTTAACAGAATAGTTTTTTACTTAATGGTCTTTTGCCTCGGTGGAGTAATTGCTAGTATAGTTTCAAACATTATTATGCATAAGAAAGGTGTTAAGATCTTTATAGTATTGAGAGGAATATTAGAACCTTTAATTGTTTTAATAATAAGGTTTTATCCAGTTTTAAGATATCCAATTGAGTTGCAGGGATTTGCTTCAGGGTTTATAGGTTTTTCATACTGGGTATCAATGGACACAGTAACATTAAAAACAACTGAACCAAAGAAAAGAGGTAACCAGCAAGGTAGTATTTATGCTAGTATGTGGTTATCTACTATAATTGCACCGTTTGTTGGTGGGTTTTTAATAACCTGGTTTAATTATCCTGTACTGTTCATAACATCATTATTATTAGTTTTAATAGGTGGTTTGTTAAGCTTTAAACTCAAACTTAACGTACCAGTTAAAAAGAAAATTGTATGGTTTTCTAAGCTTAAAGGTAATTTGCCTAAACATATGTGGCTTGTATTTTTGCGAGGTATGACGTTTGTTATTACAGCGTTTATATTTCCAATATATATCTTTGAACTGTCAAAACAAGAACTTGTTGTTGGTTCGTTTGGAACGTTTTTAGGTATTATAGCTTTAATTTCAACAAGCGCAAGCGGGTTTTTGATAGACAAATATAATAAAAAAAATGTTTTAATGAGTTTTATATTATTACAAAGTTTAAGCTGGATATTGTTTGGTGTGTTAAACCTACCATACGCGTTCATCCTAATAGTAAGCTTGTTTTACAACGCAATCAATGTACCTTACAACACAATCTTTTTCGATGATATTGAAAATAAGGACGCAGTTACTTTAATTGCAGAACGAATGTTAATGTTTTGCATTGGAGCAATAATATTTTTAGGGTTTGCGTTTGTGTTTGACTACAAATTATTGTTTATTTTATTAGGTGCAATAACTCCGTTGTCTGTGTTGTTTGTGAGAAAACTTAAAATTTAGTTGTAATAATAGGTTTGTCATCAACAATAATAGTATGCTCAGCCTGACTAATTAATCCCTTATTAGTATCAGGTAAAGGCGGGTATTTGTTAAGAATACCGTATTGTAACAACTCGCGTAATGCAAAGTTAACCTTTGCTTCAGGAATTTTATTAGTTAGCCATCGTGTTGTGAATGGCATGTTATTGAACTTAAGAATTTCTTTTAGAACGTTTCTTGTTATAATATTTCTAACAGGTTTTTTTTGTCTTAAAGAAAAAATGTTAGCATGGCTACTTTCAAAAATAACACCACTTCCAGTGGATGCGAAAGGCTCAATAGCAATAACTTGGCCTTTTTTAAGTTGTGTTTTATCGCCTGTGTCAAAGTTAGGAATGCTTGGTTTATCATGATAAACAAATTGGCTTAATCCATGACCAGAAAGGTTTTTAACAGGCGCAAAACCATATTTAGTAATTGTGTCCTGTATAACTCTTCCGATTTCACCCAATGTAACTCTAGGTTTAATAATTTTAATTGCATTATCCAATGCTTCTCTGCTAGCTTTTACTAACTCTTCATGGTCACCTAGATTAATTGTTAGAGCATTATCTCCAATGTAACCGTCTATCATGACACCAACGTCAAGTTTAACTACATCACCTTTTTTAAACACAGTTTCATCGTTTGGATCAGCACAGTAATGCGCTGCAATATCGTTCAAAGAAATCTGTGGCGGAAAAGCGAACTCTCCTCCTAACTCTTTTACTTTATCTTCAACTTTTTCAGTTACATCTAGTAAACTAGCACCGATTTTTATAAACTTAGCACCGTAGTGCAATGCTTCACGTGCTATTTCCCCTGCTTTTATGTATTTATCACGATCATCCATTGTTATTGAGAAAAAATCAATGAAAGTATTTATATTTTGTTAATCTATTTTATTTTGTTATGGGATTAATAATGGATAAGGAAAGGTTATTGCATGAATTAAAGGTTATGGGAATAAGAAATAACAAAATCTTAGAAGCTATTGCAAAAACTCCTCGAGAATCATTCATTTCAAAAGATCAAAAAAACCATGCATACGATAACCACCCTTTACCAATTGGCTATAACCAAACAATATCACAACCTTACACAGTAGCGTTTATGTTGGAACTGTTGAATATTAATAAAAATGATAAAGTATTAGAAATTGGTTGTGGTTCAGGGTATAACGCTGCTGTTATGTCATATTTAGTTGGAGATAGAGGAAAAATTGTTTCTATTGAAATAATAAAAGAGTTATGTGATTTTGCAATAAACAACTTAGAAAAAGCAAAAATAAATAATGTTAAATTAATAAACTCAGACGGTAAAAAAGGATATGGAAAACAGGCACCTTACAATAAAATCGTTGTAACAGCTACTGCATCTAATATTCCAGGAAGCCTTCTCGAACAATTATCTGATAAAGGCACAATAGTATTACCTGTTAAGAGAGGTTTTAGTGAAGTAATGACTAAACTAGTTAAAAAAGGTAAACAAATGGAAAAATCAACTCACGGCCATTTTAGTTTCGTTCCTCTAGTATAAACAATAAATATTATAAATAAACCAATATAACTACACATATGAACTTTCAAATATCAGCAATAAGCCCTAGAACAGTGCTTGGAGAGCTTAATAGAACATTAGTTAAACTATCGTTTGCAATCTTAACATTTTTACTAGGTTTTATTCTCGGAAAAATTGTTGAAAGAGTTGTTTACAAAGTATTGAAAGAAATTGAACTTAACAATTTAATAAAAAATTCAACAGGTCTTAGGCTAAATGCTGACCATATAATAAGCCATATTTTATCGTACACAATATATTTCTTAAGCTTAGTTGCAGCACTTGAACAAATCGGGTTAGCAAACACAATTTTGTATCTTTTATCAGCTGCTGCTATTGCAATTATATTAATATCATTTTTCTTGGCTATAAGAGATTTTATACCAAACGTAATGGCAGGATTTTATTTATACACTAAAGAAAATCTTAAAGACGGTAAATTTGTAGAAATTGATGACATAAAAGGCGAGTTAATAAAAATAGATTTACTTCAAGTGAGAATCCAGACTAAAAACGGCGATGTTCTACATATTCCAAACTCGGCCGTTATTAAATCTAAAATAAAGATAAGAAAAAGAAAACCTTAACTTAAAGATTCTAGCATGGATGCAATGTTCCATATTTGTGTTCTTGTATATGGCTGAATATTGTTATCATCAGATATTTCGTCAAGTATACTTAATGCTTGATTAACTTTTAATGATAACTCAGAATCTTGTTTTAATGAATTAATTATACTTTCAATCTTAATTTTAACATTTTTTGGGACAGTATTATCTTCCAAAAGTTCTGTGAGAACGTCTATAATATCTTCTACTTGGTCTGACATTTTTAATCACTTTATATCTTTCATTACTTCTTTTTGTATTTCAGCTGCTTTATCACGTAACTTATCTTCCTGCTTGTCCATTGTTTTTAGTCTAAGATCAACAAGCTCTTTTTTCTCGCTTAACTCTTTTTTAACAGTAGTTTTAGAAGATGCAACCATGATATTACCTATAATTCTGAAAACTTTATCTGTTTTTTTAACTTGTGACAATGCATTGTCAACTTCCATTTGTTGAGCTTGAAACTGTTGTTTTTGTGCAATAATAGAATTAATGTTTTGTTCCATTGATTGTAACTGTTCAATTTTTTCTTTTGTTTCTTTTTTCATTTTCCTTTTGGATTTGAAAATTTTCTTGAAATTTTCATTTTACAGCTGAGATTTTATTATGAGTTTCAATTATTTTCAGAATCGAGTTCATGAAAGCTCGCATGCTTACAGGATCCTTTGCTTCTATTTTGAAAGTTAAAGTATCACCTTTTTTAATGTTGCAGTTTGCTCGATCAGATTTTAACTTTTCAGATGAAAATATTTGATATAGTTCATCTACATTATCTTTAATTTCAAGTGTGCAAGTTATCATCTTGCTTTAACTTTTGTTGAGGTAGTTCTAGGTTTGTATAACATCTTAGAACCACAATATATGCAACGCACTCTTTTTCTTAAAGTTTTATCTTCAATCTCTTTACCGCATTGAAAACATTTGTATAATACCATTTTTTAATTTATACAGTGTAGGCTTTTCCAGTAAACTTTGACTTGCATTTCTTACAAAACCAAATACCTACAGATACTCTTTTTGCTTTTTTTTGATTGCAATATGGACATTTATGCAAAGATCTCTGTACTCTCTCTATAAAACCAAACTTTAACCTAACTCTTCTACCGTACCTTGAACCAAACCTTTTTACAGATTTTGGAAGATCTTTTGCCATGTCGACTTGGAAATCTTGACTATTTAAATATTTAACTATGAGTAATAGAGAATAAAACATGAAAAATAAAAAAGAAAGAATGGGGTTACCCAGATCAAGCCTTTTAGAAAAAGCCTTGAGGGAAAACAGATTAAGGACTACATTAACTGCGTTAAGTAGTCCGAAGAACAATAAATAAAAGAAATGGGGCTACCCAGACTTTCAAAGACCCTGTCTTTGGAAGTTACGAACGACAGTGAGTCTATTTGAACTGGGGTTGCAACGCCCCAAACGTTGAGTGATAGTTGCTTCAACGCAACCTCGAAAATCGAGATTTTCGTTGGCCAAGCTACACCATAGCCCCGTTTGGTTTATCAAAAGAAAACTGATTTGTATTTTAAATATTGCGGAAAAAAAGGCTTATATCAGACTTTTAATTAAATTCATCACTAACCCGGATATGAAAGGTATAGAAAAGTTATCGTCTAATTCTAAGAATTTAAGTTCAATGGCTTCAGCCATCATACCAAAACTTGCACCGAAAAAAGCTACTGGTACAGATACAAAAAATGAAGCGGCAATTGTACTAAAAAATATTCCTGCTAAAGTACCTTCTAACAATTTTTTCCTGTTAATTACAAGTCTTTTAGTACCATAATACCTTCCAACTATGTGTCCAGCAGGATCACCTACTGCCAAGATTAAAATTGAAGCAGATGCAATATCTTTATCAAATAATACAATTGCAATAAGAACACCAATTAAATAATAAATTGCACCTTTTGCTGGAAAATTAATCAAATCTTTAGGTTTTTCAAAATGTCTTAATATTGATAGGACCCATTTAGGTTTTTTTTGTTTTGTATACGCACTTATGATCATAGTTGCAACTAATCCAACAATTAAATATGATTGTAACTGTTCTTTTGGATTAGGATGTTTAAGATTAAGTAAAAATACAATTGAGAGTCCAACCATAAAATGTATAACTTTTCTTCTAAATCCATATTGTTTAAAAAAATTGTTCATAACTAAATGTTGAGGAGAAATACTATATAATTTTTTTCCTTAATTTGTCAAACAAACCAGTTTTTTGGCCAATAATATAGAAAAGAATCAATAACACTAACAACACAGTCATTATAGTTTCAGCATGATCAATCTTATTTGCAATCATGGTATAAAAACCGCCAAACGAAAAGCCTAATATAGCTAATGAAAAGTTCCTAGGTAATACACCTAAAAATGTAGCAATAGTATATCTTTTAATATTCATTTTCATGACACCTGCAACACCTGAAACAACTGATAATGGCATTATAGGCAGAGCTCTTAGTAAAAATAAAGTAAAATCTTCTTTTTTACCTTTACTAAACTTATTCTGGAAATTCTTAATGTCAGACCAGGCCACACCGTGAAACTTTCTAAATTTCTGTATAACTGGTTTACCTCCAAAATATCCAATGAAAAACAGTAAATAACTTCCAATAGTTTGCGCTAACCCTGCCACTAATGAGATCCAGGCAGCGTTTAATATAATTTGTATTAATGTTCCTTGTGGTATTAAGATATAACCTGCAGTCATTACAATTAAAGGACTAGGCAACGGAACAATTACAGTTTCAATAACCACGCCAAGAATAACTGCTAAAATACCATGTGATCTAATTAATTCAAGGATCCAGGTTGTTAATTCTCCGAACATTACTCACAAACCTCGTCAGAAACACCAATAGCAAACACTTTCAATTCTTTTGTTGATGAATCTATCCAGTTATCATCAGTTGTCCAATAATTTTTTTCATATTTATTCCAATAATTAGCAACAGACAAGAAAATTCCTTTGATGTTTTGATCTTCTAATAAACCTTTCAAATAGCTGCTGTCTTGGCTACTTGTTTCAAAGAACACTTGCTTATCTGTTTCAATGTTAGTACTAATTGTAAAAAAATCAAGAGTATTATCAAGATCTGTTAATTCATTAAATAATTCTTCGTCTGAAACACTACCACTTATTAATTTAATATCAGGTTCAATACTATTTTTTATTTCTTTAACATAATCTACGTATTGTTCAACTGTAAAATAGTTATCTACTTGATCCCATACCTGAACATATTCAAAATCAGTTTTTTGATCTAATTTTTTAATAAATGTAGCAACATAGTCTGAGTTAATAATTTCATTATATGCATAATCACCAAAACAATAATTGTTATTATTACAATTACTTACTTCTTGATTTCCAGAACATGTTGTTTGAACCGCTTGCCAAACATTACATTTCTCCATAACATTGTTACAATTAATTATATAAGCACCATTACACATTGTATCGCCTTCATTTTCACATGCGTCTATACCAAAATCTTCCCTACACGCTTGGCTAATGCTTCCAACATTGCCCATTATTCTTATAACAGGTGTCAAACCATCTTCTTTAGCTTTTTGAATGAATTCTGTCATATCTTCCAAAGCTGATGCGAAATTATCATTTCTTGAATATGCAATCCCAACAGCATATCCTTTGTTTTTTGTTAATTTATTAACTTCACTAAGATAATCATATCCAAAACCAGGCACAAATACAAAACCAAACTTGTTACAACCTTCTTGTTTACCGTCAACAACATCAACAAATTCTGTGCCAAAATCCAAATCAGGAGCTTCAAAATCATCCTCAACAGCAAAACCACGATCAAACAAACCACCATACCTAAATTTGTTAACTACTCTAACAACAAGTGATTTCAAATATCCGAAAATTTCAGTTAATTTATTGTTTCCAATAAAATCAATTTCTTTATCTTCCAATGTTTCTGCTTCTAAAAACGATTTAGTGTGAACTTTTAACCCGTCAGTTCTCACAATGATCCCGTTATCAATCTCAACAACTGCGTCTTTTACAACCGCTGTAAGTCTTTTTACACCTTGTTTCCTGCTAGAATCAGTTACTTCTTTATCAGGTGAATAATGTTCAACAATATACACTAATTTTGTATTACTTTCTATAACTGTTTGAGAAGGTTTACCATAATACACCAAAGTCTCTTCCTCTTTAATTTGTTTAATAGATGTGGTTTTTTCATTAGATGTTATAGATATTTTTGGAGAATTGTCTTCAACAAAGATCTCAACAAAAACATTTTCAGTAATACTATCTAAATCAAGAAGTAATGTTTTAGAGTTTAATGTTAAATGTAATTGATAGTCTTTTACTTCAGCAAAACTTGGATATACGTAAGTTGAACTGTCAAATTTGATTAATTCATTTTCAAGGTCAATGAATGGATTATCTACAGCAACTACTGTGTTAATTAAAAGTACAAATAATACTAAATGTTTAAGTTTAAAAGTCATATTTAACACCAAACCTGAGCTCGAACGGCTCATTTTCTAATCCGATTTCACTGTCTCGAATAACATAAACAATTGTAGCTTTATCAATCTTTACAATTTTAATATCAAGATCAGTATTATACAATTTTTCAAAATCTATCCAGTCAGGATTATTTACAGTATCAAAAATTATTTCTTCAGAGACTTTATACATGCGATTATAATTTGTTTTTATTTCAGATGTGAACTTGTTAACATCAATTACTTCACCATGAGAATATACAGTAACAGGGTATTCAAGTTCTGTTCTTACTATGCTTTCTTCAATAAAAACATTAACATTATGTTGTTCACCATATTCAATTGTAAATGTGTCATCAGAATATTCTAATAAACAAGAAACTATTTTTTCTTGGACATAGTTTTGAATCTGTTCCTCAACAATTTCAATATCAGGAAAATAATCTTTACCTTTGTAATAAAAATAGGATATCTTAACTTTTTCAGATGATAAGTACGTATCTGGATAAATCAAACCTTGTTGACCTAATAATTGCATTGCGTCAGTAGTTGTAATCTTTAAACATTGAGAGATATAGTCATAAACAGGCTGTATCTTTTTTAATTCTGGATCCTCGTCAAGTTCAGGACTATCTTTAATTTGGTTTAACTTGCTCTGGTTAATTCTAATAATAACAAACGCTGAAATAATCACAATAAGTAGCCCAATAATAACAAAAATAGAAAGTTGTGATTTTTTCATTGAAACTTTTTAGAGAAATATGTTATAAATACTTTTCTATTTGTGACAGTTTAATCTTTTCCTTAAAATATGATTTTTTGGAAAGTTCTCTAATATTCTCTTCAACAGATCTTTTCTTAACTTTAACTTCAGAACATAATTTCTTATTTTTTTCAAAACATTTCTTGTACTTTTTCTTAAATTGTTTACAAGCTTCTTTCATATCTAAAGGAGGTCCTTCAATGATTCTAGTTTCAGGCAATTTTGTTTTTTCAAAAACAAACCACATTAAAACATTTTTGTCCCAGTACCAACCAGGTTTATTAATTTCAAAACCAAGTTCTTTTAATTCTTTATTCAGAAACTTGAATGATTTCAATATTTTACTACCAACAACGTCTTTTTTGCCTTTTTTAGGCTCTAGTTCAAGAATGTAAAGATTTTTCTTGTACTTTTGTTTCAAAAATTCTTTAGTTATTTTCTCCTCTATAAAATAATCATAGGAAGGTTTTTTTAAAAAAGCTCTAGCTTTTTTCTTGAATATATCAAACTTGTCTAAAGATAAAGCAGATGCAGCGTTCCTTGACTTCAGTATAGGATCTACCACAACCATTGGACCAGAAGTTTTTGATTTGTTAATATTGAACATTACATCCATTTTGTTACGGTAATACTTTTCAGTGTCAATAATAACTTTTGGCAGCCATTTCTGTGATTGTTTTAACAGGTTAATAAAAGAACCATAATGTATTATTAGAATATCAATAACATGGCCAGAAAAACCGTTTATGTAAGATTCTGCACCGTACACATTAATAGCTTTACAAAACTTTTTCGCTAACCTTATATCATCATCCATGCCTTTTTTCAAATGTTTTTTAACCCAGTTAACGTGCATTGGACTCATATCAGTCACATTAATTGCTTTACTTGGATCTTTAACATCTAATACTGGCACAATTTCATAGTTTAAACTAGCTTGTTTTAACTGAAAATAGTCTCTTGAACCATGCACAAGTTCAGGTTTGAATTTACTCAATACTTTTTTTAATAGTTTCGATATGTCTTTATCTTTATACGAATAATCAAACTTAACAAACAAATCAATGTCAAAGTCTCCTCTAAGAAAAGTACCTTTTGCAACAGAACCGCCTGTAACACACTCTGCCGTTATTTTATTCTTTTTAATCTCTTTATTAATCTCTTTAACAAAAAGTTCAATCTCTACCAAAACAGTTGTGTCTGGTTTAAGTTCAGTTTTGATTTTGTTAAGTAATTGCATGACAAAAAGTTAATTTGATTTATTTTAAAAGAGTTTGGATTTTTGCAACATTTTCCATAACATTTATATATACAAAAATTTTCATTAGTTATAGACGAGAAATAATGATTTTTCTCTTATAATTTCAATATTCAAAAAACATTCAAAAATTAGTTAAAAAAATGACACAAAGCTACGATGCAAAGGACATTACTGTTTTAGGCGGGTTAAGCGCTGTTAGAAAACGTCCAGGTATGTACATTGGATCAACATCTAGCAGAGGATTACACCATTTGGTTTACGAAGTTGTGGATAATAGTATAGACGAAGCAATGGCTGGTCATGCTAAAAATATCAAAGTAGTTGTTCATAAAACTGGAAAAGTTTCAGTTGCAGATGACGGTCGTGGTATTCCTATTGGTATGCATCCTAAATACAAAAAGCCAACAATGGAAATTATTATGACTAAACTTCACTCAGGTGGCAAGTTTGACAAGAATTCTTATAAAGTTTCAGGCGGGTTGCACGGTGTTGGGTTGGCAGTTGTGAATGCATTGTCTGAAGAACTTGACATTTTTGTTAAAAGAGAAGGGAAAGTTCACACTCAGAAGTATAAAAAAGGCAAACCAGTCACGCAAATGAAACTAATCGGTAAAGATGAGGGTACAGGAACAATGGTTACGTTTAAACCAGATCCTGAAATATTTACAGTACTTGAATATCAGTTTGATATCCTTGTAGCGAGATTACGAGAACTAGCTTTTCTTAACAAAGGCATTAAGATCCAAATTCTTGATGAAAGAACAAATGAACAAAAATTGTTTCATTATGACGGAGGAATAATATCTTTTGTTGAATATCTTAACCAGAACAAAAACCCAGTGCATAATCCAATTTACTTTGAAAAAACCAAAAATGATGTTATTGTTGAAGTTGCAATGCAGTATAATTCAGGGTTTAAAGAAAACATATTTAGTTTTGTTAATAATATTAACACAATTGAAGGCGGTACGCATTTATCAGGGTTTAAAACTGCACTAACAAGGACAATTAATAAATATATTAATAACAACAACAAAGATGTTAAATTATCAAGTGACGATGTTCGTGAAGGTGTAGCAGCTGTTATTTCTGTTAAAGTTCCTGAACCGCAGTTTGAAGGCCAGACAAAAACTAAACTGGGTAATTCTGAGGTTAAAGGTATTGTTGACAGTACAGTTTCTGAAGCATTAACAACATTTTTAGAAGAAAATCCAAAGATAGCATCTCTCATTTTAGATAAAGCTGTTAACGCAGCAAAAGCAAGGGAAGCTGCGAGAAAAGCTAAAGATTTGGTAAGGAGAAAAGGTTTGCTTGAAGGATCAACATTACCAGGTAAACTTGCAGATTGTTCAGAAAAAGATCCAAGTAAGTGTGAAGTATACATTGTTGAAGGAGATTCTGCAGGAGGTTGTTTTTCAGACGATACAAAAGTTGCATTAGTCGATGGACGTAATTTATCATTTAAAGAACTAATAAAAGAAGATAAAAAAGGCAAGAAGAATTATTGTTACACAATCAAAGAAGATGGTTCAGTAGGAATTAGTTTGATAAAACATCCAAGAAAAACAAAATCTAATGTTGAAGTAATTAAATTAATTTTGGATAACAATGAAGAGATAATCTGTACTCCTGATCATAGATTTATGACTAGAAATAATGAGTATGTCAATGCAATAAAGTTAACCAATACTCAAAGTTTGATGCCTTTGAAGAGAAAACTTTCTAAAATTGAGAAAAGAATCACTATCGCTGGCTATGAAATGGTTCTTTGTCCAAAAACACACAAATGGATTTTTACTCATTTGTTAGCTGATAGATACAACCTTGAAAAAGACAAATATTCAATAGGTTTAGGTAGTGATAAACACCATATAGATTTCAATAAATTGAATAATAGTCCTGATAATATCCTTCAAATGAAAAAAGATGAACATATGGCTTATCATGCGATGCTAGTCGAAAAAATATTACATAGAGAAGATATTAAACAAAAAGCTACCAAGACTCGTAGAACACCAGAATTTAGAAAAAGAATGAGTAAAATCATGTCTTCTCCAGAAATGAAGAAGATGCTTTCTGAAAGAGCAAAGAAGCAATGGGAAAATGAAGATTATAAAGAATTCATGATAAGAAAATATTTAGAATTTTATGAATCCAATGAAGAATATCGAAAAGAAAATTTGAAAATATTAAATAGAGAACAAAAAAAATACTGGGCTAAAAAAGAAAATAGAGAACAACGAGCGGAACAAGTAAAAAAATATTTTGAAGAACATCCTGAAGCAAGAGAAGAATTAAGTTTAATAGCCAAAAAACAGTGGGAAAATACTAAATTAAAAGAATGGAGAAGTGAAAAAACAAAAGAACAATGGACACCAGAATTCCGAGAGAAAAGAAAGGAAGCGTATGATAAAACTTACTTTAAACAAACAATTTCTTTCATGAAAAACGTTCTTGATAAAGAAGGTTCTTTAGAGAATTATGACCAAGAAAGAACTAAAAAAAGAAACACAAATCTTTTGAAAAAAGAAACTTTTGTTAAGAGATTTTTTAATGATAATGAATCAGCTATGATAGAAGCTGTTGCAGGATATAATCACAAAATAAAAGAGATTGTTAGATTACCTCAAAAAATGGATGTTTATGATCTTGAAGTAGAAGGAACACACAATTTTGCATTGGCGTCGGGTGTTTTTGTGCATAACAGTGCAAAACAAGCTAGGAACAGAGAAACTCAAGCAGTTCTTCCATTACGAGGTAAAGTTTTGAACGTTGAAAAAGCAAGATTAGCCAAAATTTTGAAAAATAACGAAATTGTTGCAATTATTACTGCTCTGGGAGTAGGAATTGAAGAAGAGTTTGACATATCAAAGCTTAGGTATGGCAGGACAATAATAATGTGTGATAGTGATGTTGACGGTGCGCATATTTCAATACTGCTTTTGACATTCTTTTTCAGATACATGAAGCCTTTGATTGAGAACGGTAACATCTATTTGGCCTTACCACCATTGTACAAGGTAAAAAAAGGCAAATCTGAAAGATACGCGTTGAATGATAAAGAAAGAGATGCAATAATTAACGAGTTTGGTAAACAAGGCGTTAGCATCCAACGTTACAAAGGTCTTGGAGAAATGAATCCTAAACAGTTATGGGAAACTACCATGGACCCTGAGAAAAGGTATCTTAAACAAGTTACAATTGAAGATGGTGTTGAAGCAGACAGACAGTTTTCTAATCTAATGGGCGAAGACGTTGAGCCTAGAAGAAACTTTATCCAAGAAAATGCAATGAATGTTGTTAATTTGGACGTATAATTCTTTATATTTATATCATAAACTTTATAAATCTCTCATTAATCCAATCTGCTATGGCGAAGAGAGTAGCTAAAAAATCTGTTAAAAAGAAGAAATGGGTTCCTATTGTGGCTCCAAAGTTACTAGGTGAAAAACCAATCGGTGAATCATATTTGGGAGAAGCACAGGAAGCTTTGGAAAGAACTGTTAAAGTAAACCTTATGCAAGTAACAGGAGATATTAAATCACAGAGTGCTGCTGTCAGGTTCAGGATATCAGAGTATAAAGATCATAAACTTCACACAAGTCTTATTGGATATAACTTTTTACCTTCTTCAATTAAAAGAATGGTTAGGAGAAGAATGACTAGAGTAGATGATTCTCTTGTTTTATCAACAAAAGATAATGTTCAAATTAGAATTAAACCAATGTTATTAACTAGAGGAAAAGTTAGTAAACTTGTAGAGTATAAGTTAAGAGCAGCATTGAAAGAAGAATTAACAGGTTTTGTTACAAAAACACCATACGACGAATTATTCTTAAGTGTGTTAAAAAACAGGTTACAATCAGAGTTAAAATCTAAATTTAACAAAATCCATCCTGTTCGAGCAATTTTAATCAGAGTTTTAGAAGAAACAACACAGGAAGTAGTAAGAGCTAAACCTAAAAAACCTGTTGCTGTTGAAAAGAAACCTGAAGAACCTGTTGTTGAAGAAAAAAAAGAAGAAAAAGCAGAAGAACCAAAACCTGAAGAAAAGAAAAAAGAAGAAGAAAAGAAACCAGCAGCAAAAGAACTTGTTAAAGAAGAGAAAAAACCTGCTAAGAAAGAAGAAAAGAAACCTAAAAAAACAGAGAAAAAGGAAAAGAAAACAGAAACTAAGAAAGCAAAGCCTAAGAAAGAAGTAAAAAAAGATTCTAAGAAGAAAAAATAATTTTTATAAAAATAATTTTTTTATTATACCTCGTTTTATTAGAAAGTCCAGACAGGACTATTTTATTACAACTTCGCAATCAGTTGTACTACTCAGTAGTTCCTGAAGTTTGTTAACCTGGTTCTTAATATTAAGATGACTCACCAGGTTTTTTTTGTCAGAAATCTTTTCTTTTAATTGTTTGATTTTGTCAGTGTTATGCTCAATTTTATACTGCAACTCTTTATAATTCATCATTACTGTTAATTTATCTTCTTCCTGGTTAATCTTTGCTCGTTCTTTTTTTAATTTCTCGTGTTCAGAAGTAATTTTTCCTAGAAAAACTTTAGTCAAATCTTCTTTCAATATTTTATCTTTAATCTTTTGTTTTAGTTCAATCCGGCCTTTTTTAACCTCTTGCTTTAATTTTTCAATTATATTGATAATTTCAAGTTTAGAATCTTTTTCAAGTGCTTGCAACGGATGTTCACGGTAATTTGCAATCGTATTTTTCTTTAGGGATGTATGCATATACTTTTTCATTGCTTTATCAAACTGTTTTAATTTATTGTTCAACTTAGAATTAAGACTGGAAACCTCGTCTTTTATCTCAGTTTTTCTTTTATCAAATTTCTTGCATTTGTTATAGTCAGGACTTTGTTTCAAAGCATCCATTTTTTCATTTAATTCAACTTCACGTTTCTCAGCTTCTTCAAACTCTTTCTCAAGCTCATCAAGTTTTTTACTTGTTTTATCGTGTTCAATAGTAGACTTGTTAAGTTCATTTATTTTTGAAACTAGCATTTTATATTGAGTTACTTTCTCGTGTTTTAACAACCCAACTAAGTTCACAATACTGTTCTCAATTCTTTTTAACAGTCCAGCAATATTTTTCATTTCTGTGTCAAAAAAATGTGTCAAGATAAAGTATGTCTTAGATGTGTTTTCATTAAACTCATACAATCTTTCTTCAAACTCAGAACAAAATTCGCTTATTTGAATATAGTCTTGGTCAGGAACTTTTAACTCGTCAAGAAATAATTGTGTTTTTCTTATATAATTCTCTCTGTTACCTTGCATGATTTGTTTTTCACGTTTAGGTATGTCTGTATTCATTAGTTTTGCAAGTTCAAGATCTTCAAGTTTTTTATTTAGTTCAGATTTTAGTTTCTTAATACCATCAAGAGTTTTGTTAATTTCATGGTCAATCTCTGTTAAAAGTTTTTTTGAATCAAGCCATTCTTTTAACTCGATTTTATCAATTTCTACATGTTCAGTTTTTTTTCCAAATATTTTTTCAAGAAAACCCACATATACCCCCAACTATTACAATTATTTATTTATATTAAAATGTTTGGATAATAAAAAAAAGTGTATAGTTTTGGAAAAAATAATAACAATAATGGCACAGACGCATTTACTACGTAAATGCTACTCGCCTTACGGCTCGCCTGGCCATTGTTATTATTATTTTAACAAATTATTTTAATTAATTCTTGTTACCAGGTATTATGAAACAAAAACACAGGAAAAAACCTGCATTGTTTAGACAAATAGCTAAAGAACGAATAGAAGAGTTGTTTAAGCAAGCAGAGCTTAAGTTCAAAGAAGAATCTACTCTCTCAGATAGATACGTTGAACTAGCTAGAAAAATAGGTATGAAATATAAGGTTAGGATGCCTAGAGAATTAAAACGTAGATTCTGTAAACATTGTTACAAATACCTAGTACCAGGAGTTAATTGTAGAGTAAGAAACACTAATTCTAAAATAGTTTATAGTTGTTTTAACTGTAAAAAGTTTATGAGGTTTCCTGTGGAAGGCTAGTTAGGTAACATAAAAAAAGTTATTACTCTAAGATATATTTAAAAAAATCTGAGTTTTTGTGTTACTCTTTTAAGAATAATGGTGTTTTGTTATCTTGAAGTCCTTTTCGTATGAACTCACCTTTTGCATACCCACTCTGGTAATTTTCATCTCTTCCTATTAATAATGCTTGTTTTATACTTACTTTGTTACCTAGAAGTCCATTTCTAAAACCTTGGCCGAAAAGAAAGTAGTCCTTGTGTTCAGAGTCTCTAACTCTTTCATCATAAACTCCAGCATAAAATGCTTCCGCCTCACCTTTACCATCGTTGCTCAATAATGTACTTAGTCTGCGGATGGGCATCTCTCCTTTCCCAAACATCATGTCTACGGCAGATGCCATTTAGAGATCTAGTAGACTATCAGCATTATTTTGTTTTAATAGTGTAGCTAAATTTGGCACACTACAGTCTGTTTTCCACACCAACCCATAATAGAGAAGTGCAACAGGATCAATATTACCTCTTGTTAAATGTTCTTCAGCTATTTGGATCATTTTCTCACTACTTCTTAATTCACATCACATATGAAAGTTGCATATGTCATGATGTTTTACCATTATTAGTTAATTATAATATAACACAGTTACAAAACTTTATTTATAAATTTAACTTAAGTTATTACTATGAAATAGTTACAAAACCGAAACATTTATATACTTCTAACTACTACTTCCAAGTAAGAACTTAGGCCGTAAGGTACTTTTCTTACTATCACCCCACCCACAAGAAACCTCCTTACGCCTAGGATCTTTTTAATCAAGTTGATCCAAAATGTATGAAGACGAAGACGCAGAAGTCCTAAAAAAGGTGAAAAGACATTCTAGTAAAAAAAAGAAGGATTTCTCCTCTGCAATAAATAGCAGGAACTTGTCTGAAGAAGAAATGGATGAACTGTTTTTAAGCTGAATCAGAATGGCACGAATACGAAGGTCAAAAACAAATACAACTTACTTTATGGATATTCCAAAATCCGGTGAAAACGGCAAAAGATGGAAGAAATCCGATGACGATGAAGCATTAGACGTTGCTAAAGACTAGTCATGTTGTTCTGACACCCATTCTGAAAACTGTTCAAAGCTTGGATTACCAAGTAAATCTTCTAACCGAGTTATTAACTGATTAGCATTCTTAGGTCTTTCTCTTTTATTATCCGAAGTAGAATATTTGATGAAGTGAAGTAAAGAAAGACCTAATTCTTTCATTGCTTGCTCTCCATCATTAAAAATATCCGTAAACCATGTACGGTCTCTGTTTGATAGAGTATAACCAAGAGTGCTATCTATTATTCTTACTAAACAATGTAAGTCAACATCTTTGCTTGAAAAAAAAGGCACCTTGGAGGAAGGATAGTATTCAATAGGCCCATGAAAAACTATTTTTTCTCCTTTTCGACCGTATCTTCTTGTTTGAACAAAGTAAAACTGACCTGTTTTGTTTGCCAACTGAAAATCAATTATTGTGGATCCTTCTTTTTCTCCGATTCTAATATTATCTTGATGAAGATTATGATGGGTAATGTTCATGTCATGTGAGTGACCTACACCACGTGTAGCGCTTATCATATATCTAATAAAATTAGATAAAGTAATACCTGAGTCAAGACATCTAGGAAGATTCCTTGTCCCTACAAACGGTTCTACTAGTACATTATAACAATCATAAGAATATGTTTCAACTAAAGGCACAATATTTGGGTGAGTATGTACTTTCCTAAGACTTCTGATTTCTCTCTTATATTCCTTTTTCGACATTACAATTTTTAATATATATTTATCTCCATCTTTTTCTGCCAACCAGATTGAAGATGGCGGAAAACCATAAACGAAATTACCTTTAGACGTATAAATATGTGCGTTGTCCTTAACAACATAGTTTTTTTGAAGACCAATTTCACGAGCTCTATGTACAAGCATGTTTGCCATTCAAAAAAAGAGAATGAAGTTATATAAAAAGCATAAACAATTTTAATAGTAAGTTATTTCCAAAATATTAATATGTACAACCTAGATACAAAAAAAATAATTGAAGAAATTAAAAAACATAAAGCTAAAACTGTATGTTTACATCTACCAGATGGTTTAAAGCCAAAAGCTGAAGAAATCCAGAAAACTATAGAAAAAGAAACAAACGCAGAAGTTGTAATCTGGGGTGGTTCATGTTACGGTAGTTGTGACCTGCCATTAGATGTCAAAAGTTTAGGTGTTGATTTGTTAATACACTTTGGCCATGCAGCATGGCAAGATACAGGAAAACGATAAAAAATGGAAATAAATACTAAAAAAAAACCTTTCTTAATAAAATCAGAAAATTTAGAAAATCTAAGAGAATGTTTTGTTAAAACATCAGAGATAATTAAAAAAGCAATCTCAGAAAACAGGTTCATTATAATAAAACATCATGATGACACAGACGGTTACACAGCAGGGTTTGTTATTGAAAAAGCAATTTTATCAGTTTCTAAAAATCCTAGACAAGTAGCTAGAATGGCTAGCAGATCACCGTATTATGATTATACAGACGCTTTACGCGATCTAAACAATTGTTTAGGGTTTAATAATTCTAAACCGTTAGTTATTTTATGCGATCTAGGTTCAAATGAACAAAGTTTTAACGCAATTCAAAGATTGCTTGACTATGGTTTTGAATTTGTTATAGTTGATCATCATAGGTATGATAATGAAATTATAGATTTAACTGAATCTTTCTTGAATCCACATGCGTATGGAATTAAAACTAGTTTGCACGCGGGTGCATTGGCAACAGAATTAGCATTGTTTGTTAATCCCTTACTGTCAAATATTAATCATCTACCGGCAATATCTGGTGTGGCAGATAAATCTTCAGGTCAAGACCAGGAAAATTATGTTAAATTATCTGGTTACTCAGACGATGAACTAAAAAAATGGTCATTTGTAATTGATCATGAATTATATTATTTAAGATCTTCAGGCAGAGCAAAGTTTTTAGCAGATTTGTTTTCAATGAATGAAAAAAATAAGATTGTGATTAATTCATTGTCAAAAGATGTTGAAAAAAAGTTTGAGAATGTTAAGAAAGCAGCAGAGAAATATGTTAAAATAACAGATTATAAGAAATTTAAACTATTGAGAATTGATAAGAATAAAGTAAGTGACTGGGAGTACGCATCTTCAAAAACAGTTAGAATAACGCATGAATTAATTAATGGACCTAGAATCACGTTAGCAGAAACAAAAGACATGATTAGTTACAGAGCAGATAATGTTAGTTTTAGTGGTGTTGATCTATTAAAAGAATTAAAACAAAAGTTTCCTTACGCTTTAATTAGTGGCGGTGGTCACGACGTTGCAGGTTCTATAAGATTTAATGAAGCTTCCAGGGATGAAGTAATGAAGTATGTTCTTGATTATCTTACAAAAATACAATAAGTATAAATATCTCAAATAAAAGATAATAATTCTATGTCAGAATTACTAAAATTTCTTTTACTAATGTTTCTTAGTTACTTTGGTTTGGTAATAGGCACATTTATTTCTAATTTCACAAAAGAAGAACTTAAACAAGGAAAAAAATATTTTAGAATTTTGAAACCTATTTTCTTAGGTGTTGTTTTTTACTTTTTCTTCAGTTATCTGGGCTTAAGATATTACTTTTCAATACCAATTTCACTAGTTTCTGTATTGCTTGGTTTTGTATGGGTTAAAAAGTTTCCAAATAACATACTATTTTATTCAATCTTTTCAATTTCATTGTTTGAAACTAAAAATCCAGTTATTGCTTTGTTAATCTTTATGTTTGGTTTAGTAACAGCTTCTCTAGGATTCAAGAAAAAACATAGCTTTTTTCAGAATCTTAAATTAAGTTTATTAAATAACATAGTATATCCTGTATTATGTCTTTTATTAATAATATTATTCTAGAACAAGAATACTAGTTTTGCTATTAATATTCCAAGAATAAATCCTGCTAATGCTTGTTTTGGTGTATGGCCTAATAATTCATACAATCTTTTAGTTCTAAAAGTACGGAAATGTCTAAACTCTGCAGCTACTTTGTTTAATACTTGTGCTTGTTTACCAACAGCTCGTCTTAGTCCAATAGCATCTGAAATAACAATGCTACTTACTATTAAACAAACCATGAATAAGTTAGATGAACCTTCTAAAAAATAAATAGCTGCAGTCATGGAAGTAACAGACGCTGTATGTGAACTTGGCATACCACCAGTCCTGAAAAATACCATAAAGTCCCATTTATCAGTACCAAGATAATGAAAAAACACTTTGATTAAACTTGCAACAGTGTATGAAAGAATTACACTTAACACAATTTTGTTCGTAAATACTTGACTTAAAAGACCACCCATATTCACACCTATATATACAGAATATAAAAATTTATTGGATTAAAAGTGACACTATTCCAGAGCGATTAAAAATATTTAAAAACTCCAACACTTACGGAAGTTCCGTAACCTTTTAAAATAAGTTGTTTTTCCCAAGAGTATAAAAAAATGGCAAAGTTGTACAAGGTAAGAAAAAAGTGTATGATTTGTGGTAGTGTATTTTACCCGAAGTATGCAGGTTCTTTGTATTGTGAAACTTGTAAAAATAAGAAAAAAGAAACACCAAAGCCAAAGAAAAAGCCAGTTAAGAAAAAAGTTGTTAAAAAGCCAGTTAAAAAAACAACTAAAAAGACTTCTAAAAAATAATTCTTCTGTTTAAAGAGATAAAATATATAAATAAAACTTGATTCTTCCGTATGATAAGATTTAATATGGGGGTATACTAAATGAGTAAACCAATTAGAAAAAAATCAAGACATAAACGTAAATCTTCTGGACACCATGTTACAAAACATGAAGAAGTTCAAGAAGGAATGTTAGGAAATGATATGTGGAAAACAACAACAGTAATATTAGGTGTTCTATTGTTATTATCTGTTTTTACAAACGGGTTTAGACTAGGTGTTAGTGTTAGTTCAGTTGTTGATGATCTTAACACATTAGAAGGTAAAGAATTACCTGCAGAGGTTAAATCAGCAGTTTCAACTGCATTAACAGAATTAGAGCCTATGGCTGATGTGAAACCTGTTAAGCCATCAAAACCAAGCGAACCATCTAAACCATCAGATCCTGTTTATGGAGAAGATGTAATACAGATTTTGGAGTTTAGTGAATTTGCATGCCCGTACTGTAGCGCAGCTGCAGGATTCCATGCTCAATTAATCGCCCAGTTCCAAGGCCAGGATCCAAGCTGGTTACCGTCAGTTCCAAACATTAAAAAGAACTACGGTGACAAAGTTGAAGTTGTGTTTAAACACTTTATTGTGCACGAATCTGCTAGAAAAGCTAGCGAAGCATCTGAATGTGCGCGTGACCAAGGTAAATTTTGGGATTATCACGATGTGCTGTTCCAGAACCAAGGCGCTTTAGACATTGACAGTTTAAAGAAATACGCTTCTGACATGGAACTTGACATGGCTGAATTTAGTAAATGTCTAGATGAAAATGAAAAAGCATCAATTGTTGTCCAGGATACACAGTTTGGTAGAAGCTTAGGCGTAGGAGGAACACCAACGTTCTTTGTAGGTGGAGAAAAAGGTTACATGATACGAGGAGCAGCTTCATATTCAAGCTTTCCAGACAAAATTGAGAAAGCTTTAGCAGGCGAGATGCCGCCACCACCACCTGAAAAAGGTCCGACTATAGGTACTTTCCAAAGTTTAATCCTTGAAGACGGAATCTGTGAAGAAGACGGTAAACCAGTTATAAGGTTATTATCAACAACATGGTGCCCTCATTGTAAATGGATCATGCCAACTTTCGACGGTTTGATGAAAGAACTTGTTGATGAAGATAAGATTGTTGCGTATCACTGGGAACTTGACACAGGAGATAACACATTAACTGAAGAAGTTGAGACATCAGTTCCTGCAGAAGATCAAGAGTATTATAAACTGTTTAACGAAAGAGGAAGTATTCCTACATTCATTTTTGGATGTAAATATTTCAGAATCGGAAACGGTTATGAAAGTGCAGATGATCTAGCAGCTGAAGAACAAGACTTCAGAGATGTGATAGATGCTTTGATTAAAGAACTTGAATAGTTCTTTTTTTTCTTTTTTTTTCTTTAGGCTTACTAAACCAATAAACTGTTCCTAATAAGGTGTAATAACCGTAATGTATTAGATAAGAATATATTGCTCCGTTTTTAACATAGACTATTAAGTATGGGAGAACTATACTACCTATAAGAGCTGTTACAATAAAAAGATAAGTGAATAAATTACGACTTTCAAAAAGCAGTCTTAAATGAGAAAGACCAAACAATATGCCAAACACAATCAAGATTTGGTAAAAAACAAAGCCATATTGCATTAACCATGTAATTAACAATAAAACACATAATTGTTGAAATAGTATTTCAAAAGGTTTTGATATTAAGAACTTATAGTCGATTCTTAATAATGTATACCAAGGATATTTTTTAATGACTGTTTTTGATATTTTCCTGTGTTTTCTGGTAATATGGTATAATAAAAAGTAAAATAAAATCACTAAAACAAAGAAAAAAATAGTCGACATGGTAACATCCTTGAAAAAAATAATAAGATCATTTTTGAAAAAATAAATCAGTGTTAAATCAACAATTAAAAAATATACAAGAGTTACAAAAAAATTATCAACAAAATTAATTTTGTGCTTTTTTAAGAAGTCATAACCAAGCCATACAATTCCCCAAATCAAAATCCATAATAATAATTTATTCATGAAAACATTGATAAAGGAAATAGTATATATAATTTTACAAAATGATAACATTTGCATGCCAGGACATTAAATTTAAAGATTTGATTAGTTGTAGCTTTCAGTTAAACAAAACTGAGTATAATGTTTTAATGTATTTATTAAAAAAAGAAAAAGAATACACTGCTTCTGCACTAGGAAAAGCAATGTCCCTAGACAGGACAACTGTTCAGAAAGCTATAAAACAACTAGCAGAAAAAAATCTTGTTAAGAGATTACAGATTAACCTTGACAAAGGGGGTTACATGTTTTATTATGAAATTAAAAACAAAACAGAAATTAAACAACGTATGCTAGACATTGTTAATAAATGGCATGACGGTGTTCAAAAAGAAATTAAAAAATGGTGAATTTTTTAAAACCCAGAAAATAAAAAAGTTTTCTAGGAAATTAATAAGTGGTAGTTATTTTATCAAAGAAAAAATATGTTTTTCAATTTTTTCCGGATCAGCAATATGCTTTAATTTCAAATCAGGTGCTTTATCTTCAGCAGTGTATAATACGAGATCACCAGCATTACATATTCTGTCCCAGATAGATATGTTAGAAGTTATGTTTGTTATTTTACTATAAGGCAAAGAATGGCGTTTTATAGACAGAAATTTTATCTCAGAGATAACATGATCGTCATGAAAATAATATGTTGTGAAATGTAACTTTAAAGACACAAAAAATGAAGGAAGTAAGGATAATGCAGCATATGCTATTAAGAAATGCGTTTTATTTAATTGGATTAAAATTACCTGTATTGAATTCATTAAAGTGTAAAGCACATATAATGGTACTACCATTATTGCAGCATAAAGCATATTTTTAAGTAATTCAGGAACAAATGCATTAATCCATTTTGGTTTAAGCTTATATTCTGTTTTCTTTGTCATTAACTTATATTTTAAAGAAAAGGTAATAAATATCTTTCGTTTTAATACTATTTAATGTAGCCTCTAACAATCATTCTACCTAACGGACTTAACTCAACTGAGATTCTGCCTTTATTTTCAACAGTTTCAATAAGTCCCATATCTTTTAATCCTTCAGATTTTAAGTTACCGTTAACATGGTATGAAATTAATGGTAGGCTCATCTTTGATTTCTTACTAAGTTCGTCCAGTGAAGAGCAACAATCGTTATCGTGTAATATTTTCAGTAAAACCATCTTCTTATCAGAAATTATTTTATAATAATCAAACTTCATAACAGGAAGCATCATTGCTTTTTCTTTATCAGTTGCAAATGCTTTTAACCCGTTCACAAAAGCAGCAGATGTGGCTGCACATCGTGATGTTCTGTCACCTGTAGCAACATTCACTAAAATATGAGCATTTTCTTCAGAATTTCTTGTTTTTGAAATTGCCATAAATGTTTCTTCCCAAATCTCAACTTCAGTCTCACCTTTTACATGCATAATATGTGCAGGTATCTTAAACCGTTCAAGATCATTAACAATAGAGTCTGCTTCATTTTTATACCTGTCTGGAGCAATTAATATTATTTTTTCAGTTGGAAACTCTTTAATACCAACAAACAACGCGTCCATGTTATCTCCCATTGGAGCAATTACAATGTTTTTCATAGTTTTTCACCTTTAAACTTGTTTTTTAATATTTAAAAAGAATATTTAATAGTTGTTTATAAATACTATGTTTAATTGTTAAATAATTAGTTGGTAAGTCTGTTACGTTCATAACCTTGCTTTAGAAGTAGCATAAATAAATGTGTTTGTTCAACAAGATACTGTAAATATTCTTCAGGATACCTATACGTGTCTTCAAATTCATATCTCCATTTTGTTAAAATATCATCAACCGATCGTCCGTATTGACCAGGACTTCTTTCTCTTGCATTGTGCCTCCAATATTCTTCCCCACAGGATTCTACAACAGTTATTAGATTTTGAAAATCTGGATTTATAGAGGTATAATTTGGAGCTGGAAATAGAATATCAACAGTGTTAGCATATTCTCTACCAGGGTATAATGTTTCATTGATACTCAAAAACACAGGGACAACGTCCTCAGGATCTAATTCATAAGGTTGTGACACATCTTTCATGGCCCACCACCTGTACAACTGGTTCGGCAACCTTGCACTAAAGTTATCAAACACAGAATGTCTAAAATCATCAAACTTATACAGTTTAATTATTCTTTCATTTATTCTCATCCCATCGTCAGGTTTAGCTAACTCTTTAAAATATACCTTTACACAATGTTCTAAATATTTTCTAACACCTAATGGAGAATGTCCAACCAATTTTTCGAATTGTTCTAGTTCATTACCTCCATAAATTTCTACTTTGTCATATCTTTGAAATAACTCTTCTAGTTCATCTTTTTCTAATTCATTAACAAACTCATCCTCAATTAGAGCTAACTGTTCTAAAGGCATACTAATAATATCTATCATTAAATATCAGAAAAATATCTTATATAAAAATCAAACTTTATTTTTTGTAACAACAATCTTTATATACGTCTATTTTTTTGATAAGATTATGCAGAAAACATTGGACAATGATTCTTTTAATGATTCAAAACCCGCATCAAAACCAGAAGAAAAAATGACTGAACAACCTGTTAAAAAAAACCCAATTGCTATGGAACTAGCAAAAAAACAAAGAGAAATTTCTGTAGCAGAATTTTTTGAAAAAAACCGGCATTTATTAGGTTTTGATAATAAAAAAAAAGCTTTACTGACAACTATTAAAGAAGCAGTTGATAATTCATTGGATGCGTGTGAGGAAGCAGGTGTTCTACCAGAACTAATTGTTGAAATAACAGACATGGGTAATGATCGTTACAGAATAGCGGTTGAAGATAATGGTCCAGGTATTGTTAAAGCACAGTTGCCAAAAATCTTTGCAAAATTGCTTTACGGAAGTAAGTTCCATACAATGAAACAGAGCAGAGGACAACAAGGTATAGGTATTAGTGCAAGTGTAATGTATGGACAGTTAACAACTGGTAGACCTGCAGTTATTGTTTCTAAAATAGGTCCTAACCACCCAGCAAATAGGATAGAACTTAAACTTGACACAGTTAAGAATAAACCTTTGATATTATCTAAAAAAGAAGTTGAATGGCATAAACCGCACGGTACAAGAGTTGAGATTGATCTTGAAGGTTATCATGTGGGTGGAAGGCAAAGTGTTGATGAATATATTAAACAAACTGCAATAATTAACCCACACGTAACTATTATTTACCAGCCACCAAAAGGGTCACAAATAATGTTTGTTAGGGCAACTGAAGAAATGCCAAGAGAACCAAGAGAAATTAAACCGCATCCGTACGGTGTTGAACTTGGCAGGTTAATGAAAATGTTGCGTTATACTGAGTATAGAACATTGCAGGCTTTCTTAACAAATGAGTTCAGTAGAGTTGGTAGCGGAACTGCTAAAATGATTTGTGAAAATGCAGCAATATTACCTTCTACAAAACCAAAAAAAGTTTCAAGGGACTTGGCTGAACAATTGATGAACGGTATTAAACAAACTAAAATTATTAACCCCCCAACAGACTGTATTTCTCCAATAGGAAAAGAATTAATTGAAAAGGGCCTTAAAAAAGAAGTAAATGCTGAATTCTATACGTCTACAACAAGACCTCCTTCTGTATACCGTGGTAATCCTTTCCAAATAGAAGCTGCTATAGCATACGGAGGTAACATGGAAGCTGATAAAAGCATAGAAATTAACAGGTTTGCAAACAGAGTGCCATTATTATACCAGCAAGGATCATGTGCAATCACAAAATCTATATGTAAAACTAACTGGCGTTCATATGGTTTAAGGCAGTCTAATAATAGTATTCCTGTGGGACCTTGCATTCTTATTATTCACATGGGCTCTGTCTGGGTACCGTTTACAAGTGAAGCAAAAGAAGCATTGGCACATTATCCAGAAATTATGAAAGAAATTCGTTTAGCAATACAAGAAGTTGGTCGTGAACTAGGCAAATATCTTGGTAAGAAAAAACGTTTGAAAAAAGAATTAGGCAAAGTAGATTACATTTCAAAGTATTTACCTCATGTATCTGGAGCACTACAGGAAATATTAAAATTAGAAGAAACAGAAAAAGCAAGATTAGAAGAACATTTAAGCGTTGTTTTGGAACAAACTAGGACAATTAAAAAGGAAGAATTAGATGAATTAAAGCGAGACTTTGGTCCTAAACGTGTCAGAGAAGACAGTGAACTTGATAAGATTGAAGGGTTGGATGATGAAATTGATGAGAATTTAGATGATGACTCTGCACCTGCAGTTGATAGTACGGAAGGAGATGTGTAAAAATGGCTGAAGAAACTGTTCCAGACAAAATTAAAAGACTTAGTACTAACATCTACACAGATATTGTTAAAGAAATTAAGCCAGAAATTACTATGCCTCTTAGATCATTGAGTAATGTTACGTATGACGAAGCACAAGGATATTTTAAATTAAATAGTAAGTTTAAACAAAGAACTTTAACAGCTAGTACAGTTAAAACTTTTGCACAGACACTGAAAATGATGGCATTTTCTAAAGAGATTGTTGAGCAAAAGGATATTGCAACTAAAAGAGAAACATACTACGTTAGCAAGAACTGGGGCGATGCACGGTTTAAAGAACAGCACGAATCAGACACAGTCATGGACGATGTTGAAGCAATGTTCATGGTCAACAGAGAACAATTAGGATTTATACCTGAAGAAAAAGGCGGTGACGTTGCTGGTAAACTAATTGTTATTGATAAAGATCCTCAAACAGGTAAAGAAATACGGATAAACTGTACAAAGTTTGGATCTGGTGCGTATTCTGTGCCAACTTCTGTTGAACATCTTAAATTTGAAACAGATGCTAAGTTTATTTTAGCAATTGAAACAACAGGTATGTTTCAAAGATTGCAAAAACATTCGTACTGGAAAAAAGCTAAATGTATTTTAATTGCAATGGGTGGTGTGCCAACTAGAGCTTGTAGAAGGTTTATCAGAAGATTAAGTGATGAACATAAATTACCTGTGTATGTATTTGTGGACAATGATCCCTACGGGATGTTAAATATCTACCGTACTTTAAAAGTTGGAAGTGGAAATGCTGCGCACATTAATAAATATTTTTGTGTTCCTCAAGCTAAATACATAGGGATAACTCCTCAGGATGTCATTAAGTACAAATTACCTACTCATCCTTTAAAGGACATAGATATTAAAAGAATTAAAGATGGCTTGAAAAATGATCCCTTTGTCAAAGCACATAAACCCTGGCAAAAAGCTCTAATAGAAATGGCTAAAATGAAGAAAAGATCAGAGCAGCAATCGTTAGCTCGCTGGGGATTAAATTATGTCATTGATAAATATTTACCTGAGAAATTAAGTGATCCCAAAACTTGGTTACCTTAACTTTCCACTGGACACCTTTATATTCAATAATTCTCGTCTTATTTTATGTTTTTTTTGTCCACTGGACACACTGGACATTTCTGTGTGAAGTTTATAAACACTTTATTGTTTTTGTTTACATATACTAAAATCACCTAACTGGAAGTTCATTAACCGAATTATAATTTTAGTTATTTTAACTTGAAATCATTTATGGAAACTCACATAAAAAAAATTGGTGATTTGAAATGAAAACAAAAAATCAATTAAAAAGTTTAGAAAAAATCAATCTTGTAGAATTATGTCCAGAGAGTTGGATCACAAAAAAAGTAAATAACACTCATGTTAAAATCTATTATGTTAATAAAGGACGTGGGAGCCAACCAAAACCATTTATTTTTCCAAATAAGCTTGTTATTGACAAAGAATTTATGGAAGCAATTGGAATGTATTTAGGAGACGGTAAACTAAGTAAAGATCAAGTACATTTGGGATTTTCTTCAATTGACATGGATATGTCTAGATTTATCTTAGATTTTTTCTTAAATAGATTTAACATATCTTTGAGTGATACAACAATATCAATACGCTTTAAAGAATTCAATATGAATATCTTGAAAAAATGGTCAACAGCACTAAATGTGCCATTATCTAAGCTAAAAATTCAAATCACACAGCGCACTAAAAATGAATCCTGTGAAACTCAAATTACTGGGATAATATTAAGAACTCTTTTCGGAAAAATAATTGATATAGTTCTTCATGGAGATTTTTTAGAAGATAGTGAGTTGAGGAGAGCATTCTTAAGAGGGATATTTGCTGCAGAAGGAAATATTGCAGTGAATTATCAGATGAACTACATTGTATGTATTAACTTTTGTTTAGGACATCATGAGGATAAATTGGCAAGTCTCATTAAAAAATCTTTGAAAAAAGAAAATATTTCTTTTACAACATTCAAAAGACAATCTAAAGGTTCTTTGATTGTTAGAACCACAGGCTGGAAAAACTATCATAAATGTTGGAAGATAAACTTATTTTCAAGAAGTATTAGAAAAGAATTCCAGTTTTTAAATAAAACAAAAATTACTAAATTTAGTTGTTCAATCAAATCAAGTATGAAAACTCGACTTCTTAACATCAGTTACTTCAGTCAGAGGTTATTATCATATCTAGTTGGTTGGAATCCTCCCAGCTTACACAAATTCAACACTAACAATAAGAGTTATATAAACATTGAATTCTTGATTAAACTAGCAAAAATTGCTTCAATTCCTCTTGACGAGATTAAAGAAAACATTACAGAGTTTAGAGTTAATGATATAACTCCAATTAAAGATAAAGAATTCATCGATTTTGTTTTTGACTTAAAAGCTTACTGTGTTTAATTAGAATAAACATAAACATTTAAAAACAATTTATAACTTCTGAATAGAATATGGGCCAGTAGCTCAGCTTGGATAGAGCGGTATAACACAATGTGTTCCGTAAGCCTTCTAAGCTAAAGGTCGGGAGTTCAAATCTTCCCTGGCCCACTTTTCTTTATGATAAAATGAAACAACTCATTGACAATTTACCAAAAACAGATAATGTTGATTATTTACTTGACACTTGTTTCATGTATTACGTGTTCAGGAAAGATAAGATCAAAACTTTAGTTAATTTCTGTAAAAATAATAAAGTTGGCATGACAAGTTTTAACCTTGAAGAATTGGATTACATACATCACAAGTTCAAAGGCCATACAATACACCACCTTAGAGATTTTCTTAAACTGAACATAATGTCAAACTTGCCTGTAAGTGTCTCACCAGGTAATATACAAGCTGAAAAAGAATATGTACAGAAGTATGATAATAAAGTTCTTGAAATAATTAATGATCCAAGCGACGCAGTCATGTTTGTTGCTGCTTTAAAAGTTCACGGTAACATCTTAACAAAAGACAAACATCATGTGTTTACAGCAGCTGCAGAGAATTATTCTATGAAACATAATGTTGAAATTCTGAATAATTTTCCTAAATAGAGAGTAAACTTTTATAAATATGTCAATTTTCACTTAGAATTATCCACGCGAGAGTCGCCAAGCGGCTAAGATGTCTATCTAAAAGACATAGTATGCGGTTGGCTGCAAAAGTCTGGGATGATGAGCAGAAATGCGATGATAACCAGCAGATCCCAACTATTCGAGAGTTCGAGTCTCTCCTCTCGCTTTTTTTATTTCAAGAATTCTTCATGTATCCGTCCTTTCTGCCAATCCTGTAACAATTTTCTACAAAACCGCATTAAATCTGGCTGACCGCCTTTTTTAAGAACATTCATCCTAAGAGCAACCTTTTCTAAGAACTCGTAACCATCAGTGTCAATCTTGTCTTTGTAATATTTTTCAAACAGTTTGGGGTATTTATCAACTAACTGCATTGCAAAATAATCTGGTTCTTTAACATGCTGCGGGTTAATTGAACCAATTAAAACCTGGTTCATTATATCTTTTTCTTTAAACTGCAACACACCAGGTGTGTCTATTAATTTAATCTTTCCTTTTGCACTAATAAACTGTTTTCCTCGTGTATGACCAGAATAACTGCTAACAGAAGCAGATTTTTTGCCTTTTAACAAATTAATAACAGAACTCTTACCAACATTTGGAAATCCTAGAACACCAACTACACAACGACTGCCTTTAGAAAGTTTCATAATCTCTTTAAATAACAAAGTTCCGCCGAATTTTTTTTTACTTGAAACAAACACACTTGGACTAAGTTTTTTTCCAAGTTCATGTAGATCTTTTTCAGGTGTAAGATCACACTTGTTAAACACATAAATCAGTTTTTTTTCTTTTTCCTTAATTTTATACTCAATTTCTTTATTTCTGGTTAGATCAGGAAACCTTGAATCTAAAACTAACAATAGTATGTCTGCATCTGTGATGACTTCATTAACTAGCTTCCAAAAGTTTACCATAATTAATAAAGAACCTAGCTAGAATATATATTACTGCCTATTTATGACTAATATTTCTGATTCAAGACCAGAATTAATGATTTTGATGACTTTTTTTAATTTCAAATTATGTTTTTCAATGGTTTTCTTGATAATGTCTCCGGATGTTGTAAGAAAAGCCCAGGTAAAACCTTTTTTAGAAATTCTTAACATTTCATTAATGAACTTGTCAAAAAATATTGTTTGGTCTTTGATCTTAACTTGTTTACCGAAAGGAAGGTTACAAACGATTTTATCAATAGAATTATCTGATAATTTAGAATCTAAAGCATCCCATAGCTTGAACTCAACTTTAGTTTTCATGATTTTATTATTTTCTTTAGCTAGTTCAACCCTTTTTTTATCAATATCTCCTCCAATTGCTTTTGCTCCAATTAATGAAGCTTCAATGGGAATTATACCAGAACCACACATTGGATCAAGAACAACGTCTTTTTTCTTAAGATTAGCTAACTTGATCATAACATTAGCAACAGATCTTTTCAATGATCCAGGTACTGTTTTGTATTTGCTTTCTCTTGTAAGATTCAGTCCAACTAAAGAAATGTCAGGTTTTAAAATAACATTAATCTTAATATCTGCATTGTTTTCAACTAGTTTCCAACCATATTTTTTGACTATACCTTCTGCAACAGTTTCATTAACCTCTCCAGCAGTGTAGTCCCTTCTACCTGAATAACTTGTTTTAACAGAAAGCGTTTTAATATTTTTGTCAAGTTTTCTAAAATTTGACTTTTTGACTTGTTGTCTAATATTTTTTAATGTAGTTCTATACCTTGAAATACCTGCTAGTTTCTTTACAAAAATAAGAAACTCATCAACTATTTTTATTTGTAATAATATATCCATGTTTTCATTGCATTCAAACACAACGATTCCATCAAATACTTGAACATTCTCTAATTTAGTAATCTTCTCAAGTTCTGTAACTACAAACTTTTCCAATCCAGTAGTACATCTAACAAATACCTTCATTATTCCACAAAGTAACTCAATGTTCTTTATATAGTTTCCAGAAAAGTATTTATACTCAATAAACTAAGGTTAAACTTAAAATGAAAAAAAGAGTAATTTTACTGGTAAGTTTGTTATGTGTAATGTTTGTTCATTCTGTTGAAGTATCTGAATGTGGCGAAGTAAAACAAGATATCGTCCTAACGCAAGATATTGTTACAGAAGGAGATTGTTTTATTGTTGCAAAACGTGGAGTAACAATTGACGGTAACGGGTTTACAATATACGGTCCAAACCGCGACGGGTATCTTTTAGCCCCAAAAAACAAAACAGGTGCAGGTATATCCAATCTTGGTGGTTATGATAACATAGTTATCAAGAATTTCGGTGGAATAAAAGGTTTTCAATATGCTGTCAGAGCAGACGGTATGAGAAATTCAGTTATTGAAGATAATACAATGATTAATACTACTTGGACTGGTCCTCTCCAGAGAATAAGAACATTAGGAGATAGTAGTAGGTACTATAACCAACATGTACGCGGAACATCAATTTATCTCACTAACTCTAACTCAAACACAATACAAAACAATTATATTGCGCCATTTCTAGGAGATCCAATATATGTTCAAGGGTCAGATAATCTAATTGATTCTAATGAAATTTTCTTACGCATTGGGAATTACGATGTAGCAGTTTTGCTAGAATCTTCTCAACGAAATACAATCTCTAATAATGAAATTGACACAGGTGATTATGGTGGAGTGGGAGTTTATTTATATGAATCAGAGTCAAATGTTATAAACTCTAATTCCATTGTAGGTGAAGTTGGATTTGACGGGCTTATTATGATTGAAGATTCATCTAAAAACACATATTCTGATAATGAGCTAATACACTCTGAAGATGATTTTAGATACGGAGTTGTTAATTTTAGGTCTGTTGACAATACGTTTACTAACCTTAACCTGGAAAATAAAGTACAATTAGATATTAATAATTTTATGGGAGCGAGAGTTTTAGTTGAAAGAGCACCACACCAGACATACCTTACTACTATGACTTAATAAGTGGTCCAATAACAGTAATGATTGCAAAAAGGTGGGACGAAGGAGACCCAGGTAGTTTCATTGATTTTTCCTTACAATATGACGAATCTTTGTTAGATGGAGCTTCTGAAGATAGTTTAATACTAAGAAAATATGATGAATCATTATCAGAATGGGTTCTTATTGAGACATCTACACATGATAAAGAATCAAATAAATTTCGTTCTGGAGAACTCACAGAATTTGGCACTTATGCAGTCTTCTTAAACAATTTTGATTTAGAATCAGACGATACAGATGGGACAGCATGTGGTACAGTTACACAAAACATTGTGTTACAAAATGATATTGTTACTTCAGGCATTTGTTTGACTGTTGGTGCTTCAGATATTACAATTGATGGTAATGGCTATTCAATTAAAAGTGATGGAAAAGGGACAGCAATTACTGGTGAAGGACATAATAATATTGTTATTAAAAACTTGGAACTAATTGACTTTAAAGTTGGAATCTCACTTAGTAATGCAGATAATATTGAAATTAGAGAAAATAATATATATTCTTCATTGAGTGCAGTGGCAGGAAGTGAATACGACCCTCTGTCTCATACATTTCAACCAATTGAGCCAAGCAGGGGAGTTGTATTAGTCGATATCACAAATGGAAATGTTATGAATAATGATTTTGAGGTTTATAAAAGAGCAGTATATGTAACAGGTTCTGTTGAAAAAGGATTTTCAAAAAATATTGATGTCACAAATAATAATATCAAAACAATTGAAGGATATAGACGAGGGGACGGCTCTATTGGATTTTATAATAAATGTACAGGATGCCAAATTGTAGGAAATACTATTGACGCAGAGAGTGGTATTTATGTAATATCTGATGAAGCTGTCTCTGACTTGATTATAAAGGAAAATAAAATAACTACTAGCGAAGGTGGAATTTCACTATTACCAAAATTTTCACCAAAGGTAATTGATAATGAAATAATTGTTAATAAGCAAAATACAGATGCACCTGCAGCAGGAATTTACCTTCATTCAAATGATACTTTGGTTGACAATAATGTAATTAAGGTAATAACAGATACCACTCATAAGTATGCTAACCATAAAGGAACTGGAATTCATATATCATTTAATCCGGTTAGTTCATCTTATAGTCCAACTTATATTGGTCCTATAAATAATGTCATTTCAAATAACAAAATAACCTCTACTAGCATAGGAGTTTTTGGAGTTTACATAACTCATGGCAGAGAAAATACAATTAGAGACAATACAATTCAACTTTTAGCTGATGTTTATGAAAAAGGACTCAGCATTTGGTCTATAGGTAATGATAATTTATTTGAGAACAATAGGGTAGAAGTTAATGAGGGATATGAGATAGAAGTTGACATAAATGACAGATTAGGTGGAAGTGAAAATAATGTTTTTTTAAATACAATAGTTGGAGATGGGTATAAGATTTCAGCAAATAAAATACGAGGTGTTAGGATAAAAAATATTGGCAAAAATGAATTGCCAGAAAACCTAAACTTGACAAATATAGGAGGTTATTATAGACTTGATTCATCAGGTGGATATTTAGATATGGATATTCATTATGAAGACGATCCAGATTTGTTTGATGAATCAAGTATTAACTTATATTACTTTGATAATAAAACTCAAAAATGGTTGTCTTTATCTGGATCAAGCATTAATACTGAATTAAATAAGATTAATACAGGATACGTTCAATTTCCATTTAATAGTCTTCACTCTTTTTATACAGCAGCATTTGTACCTTCAGAAGGTGAAATTATTGTTAGTGAGCCAGTTATTCCAGAAACAAATGTAACCATAATCACAACAGAGAGCGATGAGATAGTTGACCAAGAAATAAATAATACAATTGTAGGAGAAACAGAAATAACTGAAAATGTTCAAGAAGAGATTGTTACAGAAGATAATACTATACCAGATAACCAAATAGATGAAACAGAACAACCATCAGTGGATAATACTGAAGAACCACCTGTCAAAGGAGCGTGTAGGCCTCATAAAACATTACTTTGTCATGTTGTTGGAAACGAACATGAGTTATGCGTTCCACAAACAGCTGCAAGAGCACATTTAGATCATGGTGATTATAGAGGATATTGTGTTGTTGAAAAAAGTGAAACCTTAGTTTTGGAACAGATAGTTGCAGATACTCCAGTAACAGTAACACCTGAGACAGAACAGGTTAGGAAGGTAGTTTTTGAAACCAAAAAAGGGTATGATAAACCAACTATAAAGATAAAGAACAGAAACGTGCCTCCAAAAGAAATAAGAGAAATTCGTAAACCTGTTGCTCAATATATAGTTATAGAACATGATGAAATTGATAATAAAGAAGTGACATCTTCAAAAATAGAGTTCAGTGTTAACCAATCATGGTTAAAAGAGCATAAAAAGAAAATTGAAGATGTTGTTATGACTAAATTCATAGATAGTGACTGGGTTGAATTAGACACAACTTATATTGAAACAATTGATGATGTTCATTATTTTAAAGCTGAGTCAGAAGGATTGTCAACGTTCGCAATAACATTCAAAGGAGAAGAAACGCCTGTTGATGAATGGAGAGTAATTTTAGAACCAGATAATCTACTAACTGAAATAAAACTTTTATATAGCAGATTTAAAACATGGATCTTACCTGCGTTTGTTACTGCATTATTTTTCATTTTCTTAATTAATAGGAAAAACAAAAAAAAGGAAGTTGAAATAGATGAAGTAAATGTTAAATTTCAGAACCTGTTAGACCATGTAGCAGAAAGTAGAAGAGAAGGACAGTCAGATGAACAAATTAGGAAGGAATTAGAATTAGCGAAATGGGACAAAGATACTATTGATAAAGTCTTGTCACATAAGTGATTATATTCTTTAGTAAACCAGTATACCTTTTTCCGAAAATTTTATATAGAATTGAGACTATTAATTGAGATATGACTACTTGGACCCCTAAACACCCAGCAGGAATTCAATCACAATGGGCACCGCCTCCATCAGACGCAACCTGGGGTGAAAGTAATTTACTTGTATACAGTACCCAGATTAAACAAGTTAGAGTGCTTCATTTAGAGAATATATACAGATACATGTATCATTGGCTTAGTGAAGAAGGTTGGACTTCGCCAAAAGGAGATAAATGGTTTGAAGATTTTTACGGTGAATATAGGGACCAACAGGATCATAAAGAAATAAGGTTTTGGTGGAGAATACAAAAAAGTCATGCAGGAATTGCAGGAGGAGATCATCCTTTTTTTAGGTTTAAATGGTACATTGATGTTCTTACAACTAACATGAAACGAGTTGAAATCATGTACAAAGGCAAAAAAATTAAACCTTACGTAGGAGAATTTTTATTGTGGTTTAACGCTGTCCTTGAACTTGATATTAATAATTGGTTCCAAAAAAGTTCAGAGTTCATGCTCGGAAAAGTGTTAGAAGATTTCTTTCTAAGAATGATATATAAAGATAGAATGCGAGAACAAGAAATTGAGTTAAGAAGAGCTTCAGAAAGGTTTATTGAAGATCTAAAGTTTTACATTAACCTAAACAGAGCTTCTGACCTAAGAAAACCGTTATCTGAGCATAAACAGATGTTCTGAATAAAAACATATATAAATATTTAGTTAGTTCTAGGAGAGTATGCCTCCGTGGCTACAAAAATCAAACAGTTTGATTTTCGGATCCCGTAGGCTAAAACACGCCTCCGTGGCTTAGTGGCTATAGCGGCTGACTTGTAACAAGCTTTTAAGAAAAGCTTGAGCAAAACTCGTGGGTTTCGCCTGCGGCTCAAGCCCACTTAAGAAAAGTTTGTCACGATATCAGCAGGTCGAGGGTTCAAGTCCCTTCGGAGGCTTATACTTTAGAAAACATTTTAAGCTAAGATGTTTTTTTGAAGTTTAAAATGGGATCTTAGCTCAGCCTGGGAGAGCACATACACCTAATAAGTGTAGCTCAGACGGCTGAAGCACATCACCATTAGGTTGTACCTAGTGAACGGTATTTAGTCACCGTGGTGTCGAGGGTTCAAATCCCTCAGATCCCACTTTTTTCTAAAATTTCAATTGCTTTTTTCTCTTTATTGAAATTAGAAAACCCAATTTGACTCATCCAGAGAATTATATTGTTAACCCCATTTAAAGGAACTTTATATGTGGTTTTTTTACTATTCTTGGATTTATAACTCCAAATCTTTGCAACTTTGAAACCATTATCTTGTAATATATTTTTTAACTGAATAGCTAATTTATTACTAGATGTTGTAATCTCAATTGAAGGATAATTAGGAGAACCAGGTTTATTGGAAGTGAATATTGATCCATCTGTGTCTACAATTCCTCTAATTGTGTGTTTAGTAAGGTTCCACCTTTGTAATAGCTCTTTAGGAATAATTATTTTGTCAGATTTTCCACCTTTGTAATAAGGGATATATTTTGTTATAAATCTGAATATCTCCTTTGAATCGAATATTATTCTTATTCCACGTCCAATTTTCTTTATTTGTACTTTTTTATTAAATAAATCTTTGATTAAATTCACTATATATTTATAATATTCAAAATCCGTTTTTGGGTGCCCAACAATCCCAATTGTATATTTGTTGATTCCATTATAAAGATATCCATCACCCATTAAAATTCCTATTAATTCAGCCAACTCAGGACTCATTTTCTTTGGAATAATAATGTGAGATTTTTTCATAAACAAATCACCTTTATCTAATTGCATTGGGTGATTTAGTTTATAAGTCTCACGTGAAAATGTCCAGTGAGTCCAGTGGTATATTTTAATGATGAATAAGAGGAGAGATGATTTTGTTATATTGTCCAGTGAAAAAAGGTTAATTAATCGCAATTTTTTTAAATATAGCTTTAATTCTGAGAGTATAAGGGCCCGTGGCTTAGTCTGGTCACTCGCTAGGGTTGTACCCTGGTGATGGGATAATGGAGCGCTCGACTGATAACTTATCAGTCGGTGATCGAGTGGTCGTCGGTTCAAATCCGATCGGGCCCATTTTTTTTCTAATTATTAAGAATTAAAATCACAGCTAATAATAGAGCAACACCCCAGTAAATAGTCCAAAATGTTTGATACAGGTTTCTATTATATTTTTTTCCTTTACCAAAGTTTGGCCAGAAGTTAAGCTTTCTTTTTAAGAAAAAATCTTCTATTTTCAATAGCCAGACAATATGAATCAAGAGGTCATAGAGTATCATTGCAGCTATTATATATAGTAAGAATCTGTAATTCATAATAATACCTTGAAACAAAGGAACTTATTAAATTTACTAAAAATACTTTTATATACTGAAAAATTATCTTTGAACATTACATGAAAAAACTTTCTATTCCTGAGTTAACAGATCATCCAGCTATTGACATTGCTCTTGACACTATACAGAAGAGTAAACAAGCATTGGTGTTTTGTAACACTAGAAGATCAGCTGAAGCAACTGCTGAAAAAATATCTAAACAAATAAAAACAAATTCTCCAGAGTTAGATGAATTGAATAATAAGATTTTGAAAGTGTTTTCTTCTCCTACAAAACAGTGTAGAAGACTTGCTTTATGTGTTAGAAAAGGCACGGCGTTTCATCATGCAGGGTTAGCATCTGAACAAAGAAAATTAGTTGAAGATAATTTTAGAAAGGGTTTGATTAAAGTTATTGCAAGCACGCCAACTTTGGCCCTAGGCATCAACATGCCAGCATTCCGTGTTATCATGAAAGATTTGAAAAGATATGGTGGCAGATGGGGATTTAAATACATCCCAACATTAGAATACCATCAATGTAGCGGTCGAGCTGGTCGTCCAGATTATAACGATGAATTTGGAGAGTCAATTTGTATTGCAAAAAATGATTCTGAAGCTGAAGAAATTCTTAACAGGTTTATTAACGCAGATCCAGAAGATATTCAGTCCAAGCTAGCGGTTGAACCAGTGTTAAGAACATATTGTTTAAGCTTAATAGCAACAGGTTTTGCACGTTCAAAAGAAGATTTAGTCAAATTTTTTGAAAAAACATTCTATGGATATCAGTATGGGGATATGCGAGAGCTTGAGAACATTATTAACAAGATTTTAAAATATCTTGTAGAATGGGAGTTTATCAAAGGAAACTCAACAGTTGAAGATGATTTTGTTTCTGCCGATTCATTGACAAAAAAACAAGAAGATAGATTGGAAGTTACATTACTAGGGTTAAGAGTTGCACAATTATATTTGGATCCGTACACAGCGCATTATATCATAACTGCGTTAAGAAGAGCCACCCAGAAAATAACAACAGAGTATTCTTTCTTGCAGATGTCATGTTCAACATTAGAGTTAAGACCATTGTCATCTGTTAGAGTTAAAGAAGTTGAAAAAATCGAAGCAGAACTAGGTGAGTTATCATCTGAGTTAATTGTTTTTGAACCAAGCGTGTTTGAACCAGAATATGACGGTTTTCTTAAATCAGTTAAAACAAGCCTTGCTTTAAGATCTTGGATGGATGAAAATAATGAAGATGATATTCTTGAGGAGTTTAACATTGCACCAGGTGAGTTGCATGTTAAACGTAATTTATGTGACTGGATCTTATATTCAAGTGAAGAATTGAGTAAGATTTTGAATTTCAGAGATTTGATTAAGATAATCAGAAAAACAAGATATAGATTAGAAAAAGGTGTTAAAGAAGAACTGGTTCCTTTGGTAAGATTGAAGAACATTGGTAGGATAAGGGCAAGAAGATTGTTCAAGAACGGAATTAGAGATATAGGAGATATTAAAAAAACAGACATAACAAAACTAACACAATTATTAGGAAATAAAGTTGCTTCTAATTTAAAAAAACAAGTCGGCCAGGAGATAAAAGAAGTTAAGAAAGGTAAAAGAAAAGGTCAAACAAGCATAGAAAAATTTTAAATTCTTACTTTCGCCCCACCGCACAGAGAGTAATTCCTCCAACCCCATTCTAAAAGATTAATATACGAATTTATAAAGATTGCTGAAATTTTTAAGATACCTTTTTAAATATCTTGTTATTTCTTTTATCGTCGATAAAATTAGTTTTTTTCGTTACTGGTTCTTGACAAAAAATTGAGTTTTTTGATTAAAGGACATACATTCTCCCATCATCATCCACAACCTTAACCTTTTCACCAAGCCTAACTTTTTTCTTGTTTAGGACAGACGTGCTTTGATAAGTTTCAGGATGCAATACTTCTAAGTTAGGACTGATTTTAGAAACAGTTGTTTTCATTGGTTTTAAGATTGCATATTCTTTGTCTTGCAAATTAACAGTAGTTTTCCTACCACTAATTAAGTCTAGCCCTGATAAGGTTTTAGATATTTTGTTAACTAAAATCATTTTATCTTCAACCTTAACAACATCGCCTTTTATATAATTTGGTGCTTCATAATAAACATTAACTCTATGAACATCTTTACTTGTTTGTCTGTCTCTTGTGTGAACTTGTGGACTAATTTTTAAAATACCACCGAAGTTTTTTTGTAAATATTGGCCAAGGTTCTGGATTTTTCTTTGGTCAGAGATTGTAATATCCATTCCATTTGGCTGTTTTTTCTCTTTAGCTATGAAAATATTATTTTTTTTAATGTACGAATAAACATACTCCAATAATTCATCAGGCACTTTTCTTAATTGTAAAGTACCTTCAAAATAATCTCCTTGCTGTTTAGAGCAATGGTTACAGTATGTAACTTCTAACTCAGCGGGTATTAAAAAAATCTCATCATCACTCTTTATTTCAATATCAAACTCTTCTTTAATTCCTGGGTTTATTTGTATTTCATCTAAGACAGGAGTTATTGCAAAACTACCTATTTCTTTTATTGAATCTTTTGTAATTTTTGTAATAGCATCTTTTAGTTTAGAATAGGAAGTCCATTTATTATTATGAAAATACTTTTTGCACGAACTGCATAACATTATATGAATGTCTTTAACCTTGATTTCTTTTCTTGGCCTGCAATCTTTACAGATAACTTTACTTTTTTTTCCGCATCCTGGGCAAAATTCCATAATAGAAAAAAGAAATAATGTAGTACTTATATTATTTTATGTTATAGTGCAGTCCTAGCCAATTCTTCTCCGCCTAAAGAAGAGGGAACAACAACGTAGGCAGCCCCAGCATGTTTGAGCTTAGAAATAATATCGTCGTGACTAGCACGAGCGCTCATTCTAATATCTTTGTTAAGTTCTCTTACAGTAAGAACTAATAAAATATTATCACTATCACTTCCAAGGCAAGCAAACAATTGTTTTGCTTTATCAATATTAATCTCTTTTAAGAAATGAGGATCTAAAACATCACCTTGAACAGAAAAAAAACCCTGTTTTCGCAATTTATTAACTTCTTTTTCATCATTGTCCACAATAATAACATTTTTAGACTTTTTCATCAACCTTTCAGCTGCGTGGCTACCTACACGGCCACCGCCTGCGATAATATAGTGATCTTTCATTTTTTTGATTTTGTTCATAAACTTCACCCCGGAAAATATTTCTTTAAACTTTCCTTCTAAAACATACTCTAATATGACATAGATTAAATAGAATTGTACAACACCGCCAATAATGCTCATTATTACAAAAAGGAAACTGTGATTGTCACTGTCAACACTGACGTGAGTAACTATTTGTACAGCCATTAACAATGCATCATTTGAGTCCACACCACTGTTGACTAATACAAAATCTGAAATAAAAATCATCATGAGAAGAATGAACAAAGCAACAAGTACTTTTGTAAACACATTAGACTCTGGCATGTTAACTTTGCTCATTCCATTGTAAAGAACAGAAGTGGTTTATATAACTTTAGAAAAAGAGCTTTGCATAATGATTCTTCTCTACACAACAAATGGATTTTTTGAACAAAAAAGAGCAGAGTAGTTGTTTTAACTATTTATTAGTAGTTACAAAATAGAAACATTTATAAATAGCATCTTTAAAATATTCTCTAGAAACACCAAAATGAACCAATTAACTTATTCTATAAAAAAAGTATCACCCAAAGATTGGGTATCTATAAAAAATAGAATAATGGATTTAGAGAAAAGAGTGTTTGCTCATTTAGACCTTGATCAAGAAGAAGAAGACTTAATGTTGACATTTACTAATCCAGAAGCTTTTTCTTTTATTGTAGAGGATTCATTTGAAAATGTACTAGCATATATAGCAGCTAGCGACCTTGAAAACTATATTAGTGAAGATATGCCTTTTCCAGCATCAGAATTACACCATCTAGGAAAAAGAGATTCAATTTATGTTGAATCAATAGCAGTTCATCCAGAATTTGAGAGAAGTGACTTTAGTTTTGGAACCCAGTTATTACAAGCAATTATTGATCAAGCAAAAACAGAACATAAATCAAGAGTAGTTGGTCATTGGTTACCAGCATCAGCTAATTTATTTACAGCTTTTGGAGCAGAACATCTTGAGACATACCAAGAATGGGCTGAAGATAATGAAGGTAATGTTTTTGATGCTCATTATATGATTCTTGAGCTTGATTCTGTTGAAGAAACTATTGAATTTAATGAGCTAGATTTGCCAGATTCATTAGAAGAAAACCTGAGAGGAAAAGTAAATCTATTATATAGGGAATTTCTAAGATTAGATACAGTCACAAAAGCATTGCTTCCAGAAGAAGAACAAGAAGAATATGAAGCTGTTTCTGAAATTTTTGAAAGAAATATTGGTTCTATAATTGGAAAGGCATTTGATAATAAAACATTAGAATTAGTAATGCTTTACTTTGAAAGCACTCTTAATAAGTTTGATGAATTACTTGATACAGGTTTAGAATTGTCTAGTGTTAAAACTCAAATAAAAAGCGTTTCTTATTATCTTGGAGAATCTTTGATTTATTTTCCAGATGTTTTTGATAGATTACAAAATTCATCAAAAATTGATGATTACAAGACAATAATTAGAATTGTAATAGGTATGTGTAATAGTGATGATAATTCTATTAATTATTCACTAGACAAAGGAAGAGAATTATTGGAATACAAAGCTGATGGGTGGAAGAGACATTTACTGGATCAGATAACAAATCTTAGAGAACTAGGAGAGAATTATTACGCAGATGCATTCCTGGAAATATTTTCAAATAACTATCAGGGTGAAATGATGCATATGGAAGCAGGTTTTGATGATTTTATTAAAAATTGTATACCTTTAGCAAATTCAGGATTTAGAAAGGAAACCGACAAATTGGTGGAATTATTATTGAAGATGAAGGGCTTTGGTTCACCAGTGTTAACTGCTATAGGACTTTTTGTTAAAAACTTAAATGAATTTGACAAGAAAGGAGAAATAAACTTGTTGCATGACTATATGGATATAACTGCTCCATTTTTAGGTTATAATTTCAATATTTGTTGGCAGGTTGCTGACTTTCGCAATTTAAAAGATGCAATAGAAGAATATGAAAAAGTTGGTGCTCCTGAGATACTACCAATTAATCTTAAAAGATTAATAGCTTTAGATGGATTATATCAAGAAAATGAACATTCTTTTAGAAATAGGTCTTATATACCTTCACTTGAATATACTTTTAATTACCCTATTTTTTATGAACTAATAGGAGAAGAAGGTGCTAATGCTCTTTTTGATGAGATTGAAGAATTAACAATACTTGAACTCCAAAATTCAACCAATAAAAATCAAGGAAAGTTAACATCATTATTCTTATTTAGATTAAAGGATATGATTAAAGAAAATCCTGATGAATTTAAGGAATTATATAATGACGAGCAAAAATTCTCAACTTTGATCGATATGATTAAGGGAATAGTCAGACAACCTGCACATTTGTCAGAGGGTAAAGTAATAGAACAGATGAAACATATTGTAGAAACAATTCAGAGTAATGAGGGATTTCAAGTGTATACTCCTTTTGCTGAAACAATAACAAGATATGGATTATTAGGCAGTATGTCCAGATTGAAAAGTACAATTGAATCAGACTTATCTCAACAACAAACTATGGATTTTCTAAGACATTATTCAATTGTTCAATACTTGCCTAATTTACCAATCATACGTGATCCAAAATCATTTTATCAATCAATATCTGAGAGAATTGGTTTAAGCAATAATGAACTTACTGATTGGATTGAAAAAGTATTGGCTACAGATTATCATATTGAATACTCAAAATTACTTCCAACAATTCTGGAATCTAGAATTGATCTTGAAAAAAGTCTTGAACTAATGCCGATTCTTCATAAATATAATATCCATGAATCAATAGCTGAACTTAAATATGTTGTTGAAGCAAACGAATCATTAGAAAAAAAGGACAATTTCTTAAGAAAATTAGAAGAAGGAGAAAGATGGTTGCTTTTAATTAAACCAATAGATACATTTAACTTCACCAAATGGAAATCTGAGGCTGAGACTGAAGTAGAAACTTATTTGGAAAAGGAATTTGGACTTCAACCTGATTATGAACTGACACCCGAAATGATTCAAAGAATAGTACAAGCAACTTCAACTTCACAAAAGAGACAAATTCTTAGAACAATGGCACGACTTGAAACAAAAAAGCAGACTAATTTAGCTTCAATTTGGAGACCTGATAAGATCTATGGAAGAAGACAAGTTACTCCGATTACTCAGGATACAGACATTGTAACAGCTACAAGAACACTTGTAAATGGTTTGATCAGTAGACATCCTGAGCGTATTAGTCATGCAGAGAAATTATTTGATTCAAGAGTATTAAATCCTGCAAGAGAATATATAAATGCAAGTCATGTTCCGCCTAATTCACTTTACTGGAAAATTAGACAATCTCTTAATGCTATTGATAATTCTAAGCAACCACAAAATGAAATTGAAGCAGCTGAAAAGATATTAAAACAGTTTAGATCAGATTATTTAACAGGTAGTACATATAGTTCTGAAAGATATCAATTACTAACTTTGTTAAATATTGTTAATGATTTAGGAAAAGAAGCAGAAGAACCTGATGAGATTGTTGCTCAGATGCAAGGATTTAGACTATCTGATCTATTTGACGGAAAAAGACTGCATTGTTGCGCTTTTTTATCATCTGATAAGGAGAGAACAGAGATAGCCAGTCTTAATTACCAAGGAGACCCCTATATAGGTCTTTTACATATAAATGCATTACAATCTAAACGAAATCTGGGGTTACCAGTTGGAGTTGGAATTATGGCGAGCTGTTTAACAGAAAGAGAAGATAGTGTGATTTTGATGGATTCACCTGAAGGAGGGAGTATTCTTCATAAAATCAGGGATGATCTTTATTTATCTCTTATCCTTGAAGGATTCATAGGAGTAGCACAAGATGCTCAGGCACCGTATATGTTTGTTCCAAACATTGCTATGAATGGAATGCCAAAGAGATGGAAGTCTTTTTTTACACAATTTATTGGTAGAGACCAACCTGAAGAGATATATTTAAGTAAAAGACGTGGTTTCCAGCATGATGAAGTAAGAATTCCACACGACAAAAGGCTGCTTGAAACATGGAATTCTAATGATAGATCAACATGCTCAGGACGTGTAAAAGGATTCTTGGTGCAAACAGACGATATACATCAAGCATATCAAAAAGCTTATGCAGTAAACTAAATGAACAAATTAGAAAAACTGATATTAAAGGAAATTGAGAGAGTAGCTAAAGGAATTAGAGAAAATCCTTTATTTAATTTAGATGAAATTTCTATTGAAATTGTTAATTTACCAGAAGTCCATGCAATGATGATGCAAATTATAGATGATACCTATTATCATGAAGAAAGAGCTTATGAAGCAAAAGGATCTGAATTTGAAGGGTTCTATGAAATCATGGAAGAAGAAACCTTTTTTGGAGTTGTTGCGCATATTGAAGGAAAGCCTCTTGCTTATATTATTGGCTCAGAAGATTTAGAAGATATACCTGAAGATTTACAAGAAAAATCTTATTATGTGAATTCTCAAGCTCATAATTCAAGAATATTGACAGAAGAGCAAGGATTGGTGTTAAGAAAGTATTTGAATTCTATATTTACAAATGTGGTTTCTGCATTAGGATATTCTAGAATTAATCTTCATACAGATGATGATCTTACAGCACAAGTTTTCAGTGAAATGGAATTTGAAGAGGTTCAATTAGTGCCTGATTATTATGAACCTGGAGATGCACTTTTAATGACAAAGTCTTTGGCAAAAACAAGACACAAATTTTCACAAGCTGATTTAAGAGTAGTTAGACCTATTTTTAATCCAAAAATTGCAGCTGGAGCGTCTTTTGTTTATTTGGTCCATAATACTTTGTTTCCATTTTCAGAAGTTAATTCATTCAGACAAGTAGGTAGAAAAAGCAATTGGTTTGACGAATATATAGAGAAAGTGTATGAAACAGTTACTCTTCACATGGCTAAAATAATTCATCAAGAAGATGAAATAATACAGAAGTTAATTGGAGAACAATTAAAATATTCGTTATTTTTACAAGGTGGAAAAAGGACAGGATTGAATATTATT